>CAYUSM010000013.1:0-35723 GCA_964447345.1 uncultured Sulfitobacter sp.
GACGCGGCAGGTCGGACCTTCGAACATGCGGGTGCGCATCCGCTACTGAACCGGCGTTGCCCGTCTGTTGGCTGGCGCGCCGCCTTCCGAAGCAGATGATCAGGAAGACCATGCAGCTGGACCCGCGGCCGCCGGTTCTTCTGTTGTATGTGAGCAACAGAAGCGGAAAATGGTCCTTGTGAAAATAAAATAAACAGAAAAGACGAATTTGTGTCCGATGGTTGCCTTTTCAGCCGCTGCGAAGAGCCGTAGCGTGTGTCGGCGAGTTGAGCGCGAACGCGAGTGGGGCGGCGATGTCAAAGCACACACAATCATCTTTCTGGGCCGGGGCGCTGGTAGCATTGCCGATGGCGACGTCACTGGCGATGGCGGCCGATCCCGTCATCCATCAGATGCCCGACCCGGTGGTGTTTGCCGATCCGCTGCCCGCCGTGTCTGCGCTCAATGCCAAGCTTGAGCTTGGCTATGCCTGGATCCGGTTCGGTGACTACATCCAGCCGCCGGCCGGCCAGCATGCGCAGACCGGCAACATCTACGGCGTCGGCTCGGTGTCGGCGCCGGTCGGGCATCGTTTTGGCGTTCAGTTTGATGCCGGGTTGTTAAGCAGCATCAGCAGCGGTGATCTTGTTGCAGGCAGCCCAACATCGATCGCGGTGGACCGCACCAACACGGCCTACGGCATTGGCGGCCATTTCTTCTGGCGCGATCCGGAAGTTGGCCTGCTCGGCGCCTACGGGCATTTCGTGCGCTTGAACGAGGAGTATTCAACAACGGGCGGCCGCGATGAGATCAACACCGATGTTTATCGCGGCGGTGTGGCCGGCGAATACTACTGGAACCGACTCACTTTCGAGGGCTTTGCCGGGCTTGATCATCTGCGCATCTATGAGGTCACCAACAACGGCTCGGTATCTCCAACCAACGATACGTTGAGCGCCACGTTCATGTCTCTGAGGGCGGCGACAGCCTACTATCCGATGGATGATCTGCGCGTTTTCGCCGGGGTCAAGTACGCTTTCAACGACCTGAACGCTCTGGCCGGCGCGGAGTATCTGTTCAACTCGCACTCCGGCATCGCTCCGGCCGTCTTTGCCGAAGGGACCATCGGCGAGGAAAGCGCAAGCGTGCGCGTCGGCCTGCGCGCCTATTTCGGCCAGACCGGCAAGAGCCTGATCGACCGGCACCGGCAGGACGATCCGCGCCAGATGCTCTTCGACGATCTTCCTTCGATGTACCAATGCGGGTTGGGATTGGCGTTCAACGCGTTCGATGCGGCACCCATCGACTATGATGGAGGCAATTGCGGTGACCCTCAGTCCGATAGAAGGAGTTAGCGTTGGGCCCGCAATGCCGGGCGGCAATCATCTGCCCCGCCTGGCCGCCCTGTGCTTCGAGTTGCCCCAGCGGCGATGCAGCCACATCCACTGGTCTGGGTATTCGCGCACCCAGCGTTCGACGACGTCGTTGAGCATCTGCGTGGAGGCGTCGATGTCGATGCGGCCATCGGCGTCGCGCGGCAGGTCGATCGCGTCCTCGAGTTCGAGGCGAAACCGGTTCTGCGCCAACCGGATGCAGCGGGCGGGATGGACGGCGCAGCCGAACTGCCGGGCAAGGCGTGGCAGCAGCGGGTTGGTCTTGACCGGCTGGCCGAAGAAGGTGCCCGGGCGCCCGCGCGCGAACTTCTGATCGACGAGCACGCCGACCGAACGGCCTTCGTCGAGCGCCCTTGCAAGGCCGGCGGCGGCGCCGGCCTTGGCCGGCACCAGAAGTCCCGATTGCGTGGTGCGCGCCGACAGGAGGCGTTTGGCCAGATAGGGGTTGTTGGGCGGGCGGAACAGAGCGGTCACCTCCAGCCCGAAACTGCCCGCGCAGATCGGCAGCAGTTCGAAGTTGCCCGTGTGGCCGGTGAAGAAGATCACCGGCTTGCCGCTTGCGTGGATGCGCTTGAAAACCTCCACACCCTCGACCTCGATCTGGCCGGGCGGGTCGGCGAAAGGGTCGAACTCGACGATCCTGTCGAGAAACAGGTACTCGGCCGCCTGCCGCCCCATGTTGCGCCACATCCGGCGCGCGATCTGCCGGCGTTCGGGCTCGGGCATGTCCGGATAGGCGCGGGCAAGGTTGTCGAGCGCGATCCGGTGGCGCGGCAGGAACGGTCCGATGTTCTGCGCCACGCCCGCCATGAAGTTGATCGCGGTCACCGGCGGCAGCGGCCGGATGATGGCCGCCATCAAAAGGCTCAGCGCCGCCTCGATGCCATAGCGCACCCGCCGGATGCGCTGGGCCAGCCGTGCGAGCAGCTTGTTGTATTGCTTCATGGCGCCCGATCAGTCGCCCAGCGTGAGCACGATCTTGCCGAACACATCGCGTGTTTCCATGCGCGCAAGCGCCTGGTCCATGCCGTCCATGCCGACCATGGTGTCGATGACCGGGCGGGCCAGCCCGCGCGCCATCTTCTGCATGACATCGGCCATGTTACGCTTGGAACTGCCGAAAGAGCCGATCAGCCGCAACTGGCGCTGGAACAGCATCATCAGGTTGGTTGGCGCCGACACGCCCGATGTCGACCCGCAGGTGACCAGCCGTCCGCCCGGTCGCAGCGACAGGAGCGAGCCGGACCAGGTGTCGGCTCCGACATGCTCGAAAACGACATCGACGCCGCGCTTCTTGGTCAGCTTGCGCACGACGCCCTCGAAGCGGTCCTGACGATAATTGATCACGTGATCCGCGCCGAGCGCCTTTGCCGGTTCGATCTTGGCGTCCGAGCCCACGGTGGTGATGACGATGCAGCCATGGCGCTTGGCCAGTTGGATGGCCGCCGAGCCGATGCCGGAGCCGCCGGCGTGGATCAGCACCGTCTCGCCGGGCTGAAGTTCGGCGTTGTCGAACAGCATGTGCTCGACGGTGCCGAAGGTGACCGGCGCGAGCGCTGCCGCAATCGCATCGATGCCGGGCGGGGCGGGCACCAGATTGGCCGCCGGCATGTTGACCAGTTCGCGCGCAAAGCCATCGAGATGAAAGCCGTGCACGCCGCCGGGGCTTTCGCAATGGTTGTCGCGGCCCTGCCGGCAGGGGCCGCACAGGCCGCAGGTGCGCGCGCCGTAGATCGAGACAAGCTGGCCCGGCAGCAGGTTGGCAACGCCCGCGCCGACCGCATCGACGGTCGCGCTTGCCTCGGCGCCGATCGTCAGCGGCAGCGAGCGCTTGGCGAATGCCATGCCGCGCCAGCCCCAGACGTCGATATGGTTGAGCGCGACGGCCTTGACGCGCAGCCGCACCTCGCCATGGCCCGGCGGAGGCGGCGGATCGATATCGGCAAGTTCGAGTGTGCGGTCTTCAACCAGCCGGAGCGCGCGCATGGTGGTCCCTGGAGCGGTACAATCGGCCCGCTCTAGGCGGGTTCGGCCGCAATGACAAGGCAGGTGTTCTGGCCGCCGAAACCGAACGAATTGGACAGGACGCGCCGAACGGTCGCGTCGCGTTTTTCGTTGGGAACACAATCGAGATCGAGCGCGGGGTCGGGATGAGCGTGGTTGATGGTCGGCGGCAGCGTGCCGGTGGCGATGGTCATCAGCGAGAACACCGCCTCGATCGCTCCCGCCGCGGTCAGGGTGTGTCCGATCATCGACTTGTTGGATGAGATCGGCACGCCGCCGAGGCGCGGCCCGAACACTTCGGTCAGCGACAGATGCTCCATCTTGTCGTTTTCGGGCGTCGATGTGCCGTGCGCGTTGATGTAGTCGATGTCGCCGGGGGCGACGCCGGCGTCGGTCAGCGCCGCGCGCACGGCCGCGATGGCCGGCGAGCCGTCGGGGCTCGACCGCGTGCGGTGGAAGTCGTCGGCATGCTCGCCGCAGCCTTCGACCAGACCCAGAACCGTCGCGCCGCGCGCGCGGGCCGCCTCCAGCGTCTCCATCACGAATGCGCCGGCGCCTTCGGCCATCACGAAGCCGTCGCGATCCTTGGAGAACGGCTTGGACGCGGCCTCGGGCGGCTCGTTTTGCGTTGAAAGGGCCGACAGCAGCGAAAAGCGGATCAGCGCTTCGGCGGTCACCGAACCGTCCGTGCCAAGGCACAGGACCCGGTCGGCCTCGCCGCGCCGCAGCGCTTCGGCGCCCAGCTGAATGGCGGTCGCGCCCGAGGCGCAGGCGGTGGTCAGCGTCACCGGCAGACCGCGCGCGCCGATCCTGTGCTTGAGGCGGTTCGCGGTGGCGCCGAAACGGGCATTGGGCAGGCAATCGTCGGCGCGGTGACCGCGCGCCGCCGCCAGCATCCGCTCGTAGCCCGGTTCGGTAACGCCCAGTTGGGCGCCGCGCTGGTCCAGCGCGATGCGCTGCTGCCATTCCAGTTCGACCGGTGGTGCCGCAACAAACAACGGCCCGCCGAAATCGGCGGCGTCGAGCCCGGACTGGCCGATCGCCTCAAGTGCCGCCGCTTCGGCCAGCGCGTAGCTGCGCTCGGAGATGGTCGCATCGTGGGCAGCCAGAAAGTCGACCGTGCCGGCGATCGTGGTGCGCAAATGGTCGGTCGGAAAGCGGGTGACCCCGTGAATGCCGGATACGCCCGACGTCAGGGCCGCCCAGTTGTCGGCCTTGCCCTGTCCGAGCGGCGAGACGACGCCCGCTCCCGTGATGGCGACGATGGGGCGCCCGGCGTGGTCATGATGGGCGGGCATCGCTCAGTCTCCCCTTGCGGTGTGAACCATGGCGATGGCTTCGGCCTCCTGATGGCCCATCGCGAGCACGGCCGCCGTCTGTGGCGGTGCGTCCAACGCGGCTTCGTGCGTTGCGTCTGCCTGCGCGATGGTCGTGCCGTCGCGGATCGAAAGGGCTGCCAGCGCCAGCGCGAACGGCATTTGTGCTTCGCGCAGGTGGCCGGTGCGGCTGGCGGTGAACCGACGCGGCGTGCCGGGGCTGGCCGCGTCAAGGAACGCCTGTTCCTGGGCGAGGCGTCCGCTGGCGCCCGACGCCGCCGAGATCACAAGGTCGGCGCGATCAAAGCCGGTTTCCTCCGCCAACCGGGACAGGCGGACACGGACATCGGCATCGTCGGACGTGCCGCTGTCGGCGGCGATGGCGCCCAGCCGCGCATGGACCGCGACACCGCGCCTTCTGGCGTGCTCGCCGCTTTCCAGCACCAGAAAGGCCGCACCCGAACCGGTGATGATGCCGCCGCCGTTGGCCCGCGCGTGGATCGGCGCCCATGGCCCCTGGTGCAGCACCTGGCCGATCTCGAAGGACAAGAGCTGATCGGGGTGTTGGCCGTTATGGGCGCCGCCGACCAGCGCATGGGTCGACTGGCCGGCGGCGATGCGCGCGGCGGCGGTGCGGATGGCCGACATGCCCGCACCCTCCTCGCCCATGAAGGTGCGCGAGGACCCGATGACCTTGTGGACGATGGAAATGTTGCCGGCCAGAAGATTGGACAACTGCGCCAGAAACAGCGTCGGGCGCAGGTCGGTCGTCAGCTTCTCGTTGATCAGAAGATCGGTGTCCGTGCGCCCTGAGGCGGCTTCGGACAGGATGACCGTATCGACTTCGACATCGCGCTCGCCGCCGCCCGCGCCGACCACCAGATCCATGGTTCCGGTGAGCGCCTCGTTGCCCTTGATGGCGCTGTCGTCGAGCGCAAGGCCGGCGGCATAGGTGCCGAGCCTCTGCCAGGTCTCCATCTGCCTTTGATCACCGCGCTTGGCGATCTGTTCGGACCAGTCGATCTCGGGGGCGGGATGGATGGTGTAGGGCGCAAGACGCTCTGCATCGGTGACGACGGCGGCATCGGCCGTCAGCGCCGCCCAATTGGCATCGACGCCGACGCCGAGACTGCTGACCAGTCCGATGCCGGTGATCACCACGTCATGGGTCATGGCATGTCCGGTGTCCGGGGCGCGCGATGGCGGGGCAGGGGCACCCGGTCAGGCACCCTTGGCGGCGACCAGCCCGTCGATCTTGGCGCACAGATTGTCGACGACGAAGTACTCCTCGGTCGGAACCTTGCCGTCATTGACCTCCTGGGTCCACTGATCGAGCGGGATCTTGATGCCGAACTCCTTGTCGATGGCGAACACGATGTCGAGGAAGTCGAGGCTGTCGATGCCCAGATCGTCGATGGTATGGCTCTGCGGGGTGATCTGGTCGCGCTCGATCTCGCTCGTCTCGGCGATGATGTCGGCGACCTTGTCAAATGTGCTGGCCAATGTCGAATTCCTTTGTTGTTCCCGGGTCGCAGCCCGGACCGCAAACTGGACCGTGGTCTAGACGCTTTGGGCCTCGAAAAAAAGGCCGTTGTGCAATGCGGCGTGAAAGCGTGACTGCGTGTGATCACAGAGCCGGCTTGAGCGAATCCATCGGCATGAGGGCGCCGTGATGGCCGATGACGCGCGCCGCCACGCCATGGGCGCGGCGCACCGCATCGAGCCGGTCGCTGCCACCGAGAAGCGCGGCGATGAACGCGCCGTTGAAGCTGTCGCCGGCACCGGTCGTGTCGACGGGCACAATGTCGGCCAGTGGCGCGATGTGGTCAGTCCGATCGCCGTGGCGCACAAGGCAGGGCGCGGCGCCCGACTTGACGATGATCGTCGACGTGCCGTGCGGTGCGATGCGGTCGGCGGTGTCGTGCGGCGTGGCATCGCCATAGAGTGCCTGCTCGTCGTCGAACGTCGGCAGCGCGATGTCGGCACAGTCATAGCCGCGGTCGATGGTGGCGCGCGCGACGGCCTGGTCGGGCCACAGGCGGGGGCGGTAGTTCGGATCAAAGGCGATGATGGTGCCCGCCTTGCGGGCGCGGGCAACTGCGCCGAACAGCGTGTCGCGCGCAGCCGGCTCCAGAACAGCAAGAGTGATGCCCGATACGTAGGCAAGGTCCGCGCCGGCAAGGCTTTGCGCCAAGGCGTCGGCATCGTCGGCGAGCCGGCGCGCGGCGGCCTGGCTGCGCCAATAGGTGAACGATCGCTCGCCGGCATCATCGAGCGTGATCGCGTATAGCCCCGGAACCGCGCCGTGAATCCTGGGGCTGTGCGCGATGCCGATGCCGTGGTCGGCGAGAAACGCGATTTGATCGACCGAGAACGGATCATCGCCGAAGGCGGAGACATAGTCGGTCACCGCATCGTCGGGCAGAAGTGCGCGCAGATACCAAAGCGTGTTGAACGTGTCGCCGGCATAGCCCATGCGCCAGCGATCGCCGGCACGGCCGGACAGTTCGATCATGCATTCACCGATGGAGACCACGCGCATGGCGCGCTGATAGACGGGCGCGCGCTGCCCGTCCATAGGTTGATTGCATCGGGGGGCGCCGCCGTCGCATTATGGCACCATCGAACGATGGAGGCATGCGGTGACCGACACCGGACCAGACCCCAAGGCGCAATGGCAGGCGCTGGCGGAAAAAGAACTCAAGGGCCGGGCGCCGGACGATCTGGCCTGGCAGACGCCCGAGGGCATTGCCGTCAAGCCGCTCTACACGGAAGCGGACCTCGAGAATGTCGACCATCTGGGTGGCCTGCCGGGGATCGACCCGTTCCTGCGTGGCCCGCGCGCGACGATGTATGCGGGACGTCCGTGGACCATCCGCCAGTATGCGGGGTTCTCGACCGCCGAGGAATCCAACGCGTTCTACCGCAAGGCGCTGGCCGCCGGGCAGAAGGGTCTTTCGGTCGCTTTCGATCTGGCAACGCACCGGGGTTACGATTCCGACCACGACCGGGTGGTCGGCGATGTCGGCAAGGCCGGTGTCGCCATCGATTCGGTCGAAGACATGAAAACCCTGTTCGACGGCATTCCGCTCGATCAGATGAGCGTCTCGATGACGATGAACGGCGCGGTCATCCCGGTTCTGGCAATGTTCATCGTCGCCGGAGAGGAGCAGGGCGTGCCGCGCGCGCAACTGTCGGGCACCATCCAGAACGACATCCTCAAGGAGTTCATGGTCCGCAACACCTACATCTATCCACCCGAACCCTCGATGCGGATCATCGCGGACATCATTGAATACACCTCGAACGAGATGCCGAAATTCAACTCCATCTCGATCTCCGGCTACCACATGCAGGAGGCGGGGGCGAACCTCGTGCAGGAGCTTGCCTTCACCCTGGCCGACGGGCGCGAATACGTGCGCGCCGCCATTGACCGTGGCATGGACGTCGACAAGTTCGCAGGCCGCCTGAGCTTCTTCTTCGCCATCGGCATGAACTTCTTCATGGAGGCCGCCAAGCTGCGCGCCGCGCGCCTCCTCTGGCACAAGATCATGGCGGAGTTTGAGCCGAAGAACCCCAAGTCCTCCATGCTGCGCACCCATTGCCAAACCTCCGGCGTGTCGCTGGCCGAGCAGGATCCTTACAACAACGTTGTGCGCACAGCCTTTGAGGCGATGTCAGCCGTCCTTGGCGGGACCCAATCGCTGCACACCAACTCGCTGGATGAGGCCATCGGCCTGCCTACCGACCATTCCGCCCGTATCGCGCGGAACACTCAATTGATTTTGCAGGAAGAAACCGGTGTTACCAACGTCGTCGATCCACTCGCTGGCTCCTACTACGTCGAGAAACTGACCGCCGATCTGGCAGATGCCGCCTGGAAGCTCATCGAGGAGGTCGAAGAGATGGGCGGCATGACCAAGGCGGTGGCCTCCGGCATGCCCAAGCTGCGGATCGAGGAAGCCGCCGCCAAACGGCAGGCGATGATCGACCGGGGCGAGGAGGTGATCGTCGGGGTTAACAAGTACCGCCGCGACAAGGAAGACGTGATCGACATCCTTGACGTGGACAACGTCGCCGTCCGTGAAAGCCAGATCGCACGTCTGGAAAAGATCCGCGCCACCCGTGATGAGAGCGCCTGCAAAGCCGCACTCGCAGAGCTGACACGGCGCGCGAAAGAGGGAGGCAACCTGCTGGAAGGGGCCGTGGAAGCCGCACGCGCACGCGCCACCGTTGGAGAGATTAGCATGGCAATGGAAGAAGAATTCGGCCGCCACCGCGCGGAAGTTAAAACCCTCGCAGGCGTCTACGGTGCCGCCTACGAAGGCGACGAGGGTTTCGCCAACATTCAGAAATCAGTGGAAAAATTTGCCGAGGATGAGGGGCGTCGCCCCCGCATGCTGGTGGTCAAGATGGGCCAGGATGGCCATGACCGGGGCGCGAAGGTCATCGCGACGGCCTTTGCCGACATCGGCTTTGACGTGGATGTGGGCCCGCTCTTCCAGACCCCGGCGGAGGCTGCACAGGACGCGGTCGACAACGATGTGCATGTGATCGGCATCAGCTCTCAAGCCGCAGGTCACAAGACGCTTGCCCCGCAACTGGTGCAAGCGCTGAAAGAGGCGGGTGCGGAAGATATCCTCGTCATTTGCGGCGGCGTCATCCCGCAGCAGGATTACCAGTTCCTCTATGACGCAGGCGTCAAAGCGATCTTCGGCCCCGGTACCAACATCCCGGCGGCGGCAGAGGATATCCTCAAGCTGATCCGTGAGGCTCGGGGCTGAGGGTGCCGTTGAGTCGTCTATTGGGGGAGGCTGTCTGCCTCCCCGCCTTGCCGCAGGCGGCAAGGCCCCCCGCCGAGGAATTGATACGGCAAGAAAGAGAGATGGGGCATGATTGAACTTGATCACATTGCCGTGGCGGGAGAGACCTTGGCGGCTGCCACCGATCACGTTGCTTCGGCCTTGGGTGAGGTGCCTCAGAAGGGTGGCGAACACGCGGTCTTTCACACCCACAACACGCTGCTTGGGCTGGCCGATGACCTTTATCTGGAGGCCATCGCCATCAACCCCGACGCCCCTGCGCCGACGCGCCCGCGATGGTTCGACCTCGACCGCTTCTCAGGCCCCGCACGGCTGACCAACTGGATTTGCCGCTGCGATGATCTTGATGCCACATTGGCTGAACTGCCTGAGGGGTTCGGCAGGCCGGTGGCGCTGCAGCGCGGCACGCTGCGCTGGCGCATGGCGGTGCCCGCAGATGGGGTACTGCCCTTTGACAACTGCGCGCCAGCGCTCATTGAGTGGGAGGGCGACCAGCATCCGGCTGCCATGCTCACCCCCTCCGGCGCGCGGCTTGACCATCTCACCGTCACCCACCCTGAGGCCCACGACCTGTCAGAACTGCTCGCACCGCATCTCGCCGACCAGCGGATCGGTTTCGAGGCTGGACCAGCCGGGTTGCACGCTCGGTTCACTGTGGCTGGTGACACCAAAGATTTGCGATGAAAATACGGCCCGCAAAAGCCAGTGACGCAGAGGCCATTGCAGATCTCTGGAACGCCATGATCCGGGACACGCTGGCCACCTTCACGACCGAAGAAAAGACCCATCAGGCCGTGCAGGAGATGATCGCCGCAAGGGCAGGGGCATTCTGGGTTGCGGAGGCAGGCGCGGTGCTGGCCTTTGTCACTTACGGCCCCTTCCGCAGCGGTCCGGGCTACGCCGCCACGGTGGAGCACACGATCATCCTCGCGCCCGCCGCGCGCGGGCATGGTTTGGGGCGGCAACTGATGCAAACTGCGCTGAACGCAGCGGGCGACGGGGGGCATCACGTCATGGTCGCGGGCATCAGCTCCGCCAACCCTGATGCAATTGCCTTCCATGCGGCACTGGGGTTTGTGCAAACCGCCCAGATGCCTCAGGTGGGCCGCAAGGCAGGCCAGTGGCTTGATCTGATTTTCATGCAGAAAATGCTTTCACCGCGCTGACTTCCCCCAATGCCTCCGATAAAGTCCGGCGCATGTCGATTTGGACCCGCATCACCGAAGCGCTTTCTGCGCTGACCTCCGGCGAGGGGCTGGCCGCTGTCTTTGACCGGCTGCGCAGCCCGCCTGAGCGCTCGGTGGCCTTCACCATTGCGGTGATCGCGCTGGGGGCCAAAATGGCCAAGGCGGACGGGCTGGTCACGCGGGACGAAGTCACGGCTTTTCGCGAGGTGTTCCAGATTGCCGAAGGAGATACCGAAGGGGCGGCACGGGTCTTCAACCTCGCCCGGCAGGATGTGGCGGGGTTTGACGATTATGCGCGCCGGATTGCCGCGATGTTCAGCGATCAGCCCGACATGCTGCAAGACCTGATGGAGGGGCTTTTCCACATCGCCATGGCTGATGGAACCTATCACCCGAACGAGGACGCTTTCCTTGAGGATGTGGCAAACATATTTGGCATGTCTGACAGCGATTTTGCCTCTCTCAAGGCCCGTTTCGTGCCCAATACCTCGCCCTTGCCGCATACCGTCCTGGGCATCCCGCCTGACGCGTCTCTGGAGCAGGCGCGAACCGCCTGGCGCAAGCTGGTACGGGACAACCACCCCGATGCGCTCATCGCGCGTGGACTGCCGCCCGAAGCGATCCGACTGGCTGAGAAACGCATGATCGACATCAACCGCGCCTGGGAGACGTTGTCAGGCAAAGCCGCCTGATGCGCATCGCGACCTATAACGTCGAGTGGTTTTCCTCCCTTTTCGACAACAACGACGCGCTTTTCGACGATGGCGGCTGGTCTGCGCGCCATGATGTGACCCGTGCGGCCCAGACGCAGGCCCTTGGCACCGTCTTTCGTGCCATGGATGCTGACGGTGTGATGATCATCGAAGCGCCGGATCAAAGCAAAACCAACGCCACCATCCGTGCGCTGACCAACTTTGCAGACCACTTTGGCCTGCGCACGCGCGAAGTTGTCATGGGCTTTGCCAACGACACCCAGCAGGAGATTGCCTTTCTCTACGACCCGGATGTCATGACCGCGCTGCATGATCCACAGGGTCAATACTCCGGGCCTGACGGGGCGACAGGTGCGCCGCGTTTTGACGGTGCACTGCTGATCGACCTCGACATCGATGCGACGGAAGACAAGGTCGTCTTCTCCAAACCCCCGCTTGAGGTCACTGTTGAGACCGTGAGTGGCTTTGCCTTTCACATGATCGGCGCGCATCTGAAATCCAAGGCCCCGCATGGCGCGCGCAATGCGGCGGAGATGCTGACCATCAACATCGCCAACCGGCGCAAGCAACTGGCCCAGGCCATCTGGCTGCGTCACCGGATCGAAGAACACTTGCAGGCGGGCACACCCCTCATGGTACTGGGGGACCTGAATGATGGCCCGGGTCTGGATGAGTTCGAAAGCCTTTTTGGCCGCTCGTCGGTTGAGATTGTGATGGGACACGAGCAGGAACTGGCACTTTCCGATCCGCATGCCCGTCAGGCGCTCAGCCGCAAGCTGGGGGCGCAGCCCACCACCGCGCGGTTCTGGATCAGATCGGAAAAGCGGTTCCTGCAGGCTCTGCTGGACTACATCTTTGTCAGCGATGATATCCGCGAGAAGGGGGCGCGCTGGCGCATCTGGCATCCGCTGGATGATCCCGATTGCTGGCAGAACCCCGAATTGCGCGATGCGCTGGTTACCGCCTCTGACCACTTCCCGGTCACCATTGATTTTGACGATCTCTCGTAATCTGGCCGAAAACAGACTATATTTGAGAGATGAAACAGATCATCCCCTTTGCTGTTGTTCTGGGTCTCGCAGCCGCCCCGCTGGCGGCGCAGGAGGCCGAGGAAGAAGGCCTGTCGCTGATGGAGCGGGGCGCCAAGCTCTTCATGGAAGGCATCATGAAAGAGATGGAGCCCGCCATTGACGAATTTCAGGGGCTGGCCGAAGAGATGGGACCGGCGCTGCGTCAGTTTGCCAATGAAATGGGCCCCAAGTTGAGCGAGCTTCTGGACGAGGTGGAGGATTGGAACGCCTATCAGGCGCCCGAGATGTTGCCCAACGGCGACATCATCATCCGCCGCAAGCCCGATCATCCGCTGGACCCGCCGGACAAACCCACTCAACCCGCACCGCAGATTGAGCTTTGATGCCTTCCGCCTTCGATGCCATCAGCGCGGTGGATTACACCGTCATCATCACCCGCGACATGGGCCAAATGCAGCGGTTCTATGAAGAGGTGCTGGGGTTCCGCCTGGAACGGTCCCTGTCCGAGAACTGGCACGAGTATCGGGTCGGAAACACCATCCTCGCCCTGTCTGCGCCCGGCCTGACCCGTGAAGACGCGCCCGTCCCGCCGGGCACCGCGGCGCTGCAGCTTGCGTTCCGGGTGCCGGTGGCAACGGTCGATGCCTGTGCGGCGGAACTGAGCGAAAAAGGCGTGCCCATCGTCTCGCCCCCCACGGACCGTGATTTTGGCCATCGGACGCTTTTCTTTCGTGATCCCGATGGCAATCTATTGGAGATTTACGCGGAGATATGAACGGCGATCGCAGGCCGTGATCACTCCCTTAACCATTTGAAATGAATGGTGTATTAAGCGTTAACGCCACGGCAAGTCATTGACTTGCCACCACAAAGCACTCCTGTCCCCGCGGGGACAGCTTACTGCCGCTTCTTGCGGGGCTTCACGGTCTTAACCTCAACCTCGGCCCCGAGAGAGCTGGCCAGAGAGTTCAGACGCGCCTCTGCCACCTCCCCGAAGAGCGGCACCATGTCCTGAGTCAACCGCAGCTCAAGGCGTTTCTTCTTGGAGTACCAGCGCAACTCGCCCCGGTCCTCGTCGGGGTCCATCCACAGCATCGCGCCAAAGCGCATGGCTTTGCCCAGCACCTCCGCCTCGGCCCGCGCGCGTTCGTCGATCATCGCGTAAAGGTCCTCAAACCGCCAGTTCTCGCGCTTGTTGGAATAGCGGTGCAGCAGCGCGAGCCCCAGAAACACCCGTTCGGCATGTTTCAGCCCGCCCAGATTGGCCCGCGTGGCGTTGTCAAAGCACACCTCGGCCCGATAGTCCGGATGCGCGCGCCAACTGACGTCATGCAAAAGGCAGGCCGCCTTGACCAGCCGTTTGCGCGGGGCAGGGGCGGATTTGTAAAGCGGCAGGATGAAGTTGTAGAGCACCTTGCCAAACCCCGGCATGCGCGCATCCTTGGCCTCGGCAAACCGGCAGGCCTCGATCAGCGGATCGCGGTCGCGCAGGCGCTGGGGCATCTGCTCATAGAGCATGCCTTCCCGGATGCCGTAGCTTGAGATCGCGATGTCCTTGGGTTTGAAGGTCTTGACCAGACGGCTCAACACCTCGGCCGCATAGGGAACCAGCGCCATCCGGTTGGAGGAGACACCGGAGACCGCGCGCAATTCCTCCGGGTCCGTCTGTTTGATGTATTTGATCGTGGCACTGACCGAGCGGGCGGTCATGCGGTACTCGTGCAGCACCTGCAGGGGATAGCCGCGCCGCACCATGTCGATCCGCGCAATCGCGCGCCAGGACCCCCCAACAAGGAAAAGCCGGTCGCGCTGCTTGCCCATCCGCTCCTGCAGTTGCGCCATCACGTCGGTGATATGCGCCTTGCGGGCCTTGGCACCGCCCTTCATGTCGCGCAGCTTCAGCGGACCAAGTTGCGAGGTCACCCTGCGCCCCACGCGCCCGCCGGAAATCTCGGCCAGTTCCATGGAAGAGCCGCCGATGTCACAGACCAGCCCATAAGCACCCGGCCAGCCCAGCAAGACCCCCTGCGCAGAAAGCCGCGCCTCTTCTTCCCCATCGATGACCCAGATGCGCAACCCCGTCTCCCGCATCACCTCATCGCAGAAGTCACGCCCGTCGCTGGCATCGCGCACGGCAGCGGTGGCCACAACGGAAAGCTCGGTCAGCCCCATCCCGTCCGCCAGCTTCTTGAACCGCCGCATCGCCGACAGCGCACGCTTGCGTCCCTCCGGGGACAGATGCCCCGTCTCGGCCATCCCGGCCCCCAGCGCACACATGATCTTTTCATTGTAGAAATAGGCAGGCGACCGCGCCGCCCCGTCAAAGACCACCAGACGTACGGAGTTCGAGCCCACATCGACCACCCCCACACGGGCCAGCGCCCGCGCACTTGGGTCTTCAAAGAGGGGTTTGCCAAACAGTCCCAGATCCGCGACGCCCGTCTCAGGCACCGGCTCTCGCGCGATGTCGGTCTGATTGTTCATGCGCATCCCCATCGCTGACAAGGCGCAAGATGGGGCAGAGGGGCGGATAGGTCAACGTTTGCGTGGGGGGAGGGGGGAGGAGGAAATAGACGACGTGTGGATTCAAGATGCTATGCTGGACGAATTGCGCTTCCCCGCAAACATCAGACAGTGGTTGCCGGAGGGAAGACGCTGAGAAGAAGGCCGCAACGCTCTTCTGGCCGAAAGACGTCACGTACGCTTCGACCATCCAACGCATAGGCAAGATTTTGAAAGTGGCAAAAAGTACCACACAGACGAAGTACCTTTGCAGTCCAGCTCTAACTATCTCCTTCTAACGCAAGCTGGCGTCTTTGCTCAACGACCATCAAACAACGGATGCAGAGTGCCAGACGTTCTTGATCGTCATGTAGTTGTGCAGACCTTCGGTGCCGCCCTCCCGGCCATAGCCGCTTGACTTGACGCCGCCAAACGGGGTTTCGGGCATGGAAGCTTCGAGCGTGTTTATAGACAGGTTGCCGACTTCGACTTCATCGATCAGGCGATCGATATAGTCTGCGCGATTGGTAAAGGCGTACCCGGCCAGGCCGTACGGGACCGAGTTTGCCTGCGCGATGGCATGGTCGAGAGAGCTGACGGGGTTCACCACAGCAACCGGGCCAAAGGGCTCTTCTTGCATGATCCGTGCGTTTTCGGGGACGTTCAGCAGGACTGTAGGTTCAAAAAAATAGCCGATATCGCCGTGTCGTCCGCCGCCGGTTGCCACGGTTGCCCCTTTGGCCTGGGCATCTTCGACCAAGTCGGTCAGCGCGGGAATGCGGCGGTCATTGGCGGTTGGACCCATTTCAACGCCCTGGTCCATGCCATTGCCGACGATGGTCTTTTTCGCGCGTGCGACAAAGGCGTCGGCGTATTCATCAAAGATGGTTTCATGGGCAAAGAACCGGGTGGGGGACGTGCAGACTTGTCCGGCATTCCGCATCTTGCGCACCGCGCTGGACAGGGCTGCGGTTTGCACGTCCGTGTCTTCACAAACGATGACCGGCGCGTGGCCACCCAATTCCATGAGCACACGGGTGTCGTGTTGCGCAGCCAAGGTTGACAGATGTCGACCAACCACAGTGGAACCCGTGAAAGCCACGAGGCGCACGGCCTCTTGGGGGATCAAATACCCGGATATGTCTGCGGGATTGCCAAAGACAAGGTTCAAAACACCCGGTGGAAGTCCTGCGTCTTGGAATGCTTGTGCGATATGGAGCGCTCCGGCAGGGGTTTCTTCCGCAGCCTTCAAAATGATTGAGCAGCCTGAGGCCAGCGCGCCTGCGATTTTGCGGGCGGGCTGGCTCATGGGAAAATTCCACGGGGAAAAGGCGGCCACGACGCCAACTGGCTGGTGATGCACCGAGAATTTGTGACCACGCGCGGCGGGGATAATGCGGCCGTAGGTCCGCATTGCCTCGCCCGCGTCCCATTCAAAAAATTCCGCTCCGCGAATAACTTCAAGCCGGGCCTGTGCCAGGGGTTTGCCATGCTCCAAGGTGATCGAGGTTGCGATTTCTTCCTGACGCTCGCGCATCAGGGCAGCGGCGCGCAGGATGGTATCCGCACGCTCCCGGGGGGATGTTCGGCTCCACCTATCAAAGCCCTTTATGGCGGCGGTCAAGGCATCGTCCAGATCACCTTGCGAGGCACATGGGAGGCGGCCAATCTCCTGCTCGGTTGCTGGATTGACGACCGGCATGTCCCGTTCTGTCTTGCGCCGTTTTCCATCGATGAACAGACTGAGTTCTGGATACATGTGCCTGTGTCTCCGCTTCTTTGTGTGTCAGATCACCTGCCGCTGCCATAAGCTTCAAGTGAATTGGATGAATACTGGTATCCGTTTGAAGAATATCAGGACTGTCTGGTCCGGGCCGCCGCATGCAGCGCAGCTTTGAACGCGCGACCGGCAGGGGACAGATCGTCATTGGCTCTGACGGAGACACCGATGGGCCCGTGGCCAAAGGGGACGTCCCAATCCAGCTGCGTCAGGTGCCCGTTGCGGATGTCCTGAGAAACGACCTCGGCTGGCAGCAGCCCGATCAGATCCCGCGTCTGCAGAAGGGTGCGATTGGTGAGGTACGAAACGCTTTCGATGGATACTGACGGTGCGTATTGCTGTTGTCCGGTAAAGAAATGATCCACCTGCCGTCTGAGCGTTGTCTCCAGAGGCGGCAGGATCCAGTCAAAGGGTTTGAGCTGGGCAAAGGTTATTCCGGTTTTGCCCGCGAGCGGATGTGAGCAGCCGGTGATCGCGAGAATGCGATCCTCAAACAGTCTTTCCTGACTGATCTTGTCGCGATGCCGGTGCGATGGCAGGCGTCCGACGACCATGTCGATCTCTCCTGCAAGCAAGCCCGGCATGAGCACCTCATTGGTGCCTTCCACGACCTTGATGGCAACGTTCGGGCGTTCCGCCAGTATGAGTTCGATCGCCCTTGGCAGCAGGCTTGTCGAGGCTGCGAGTAACGTGCCAACAACAACACGGCCCGCGTTCCCCTCGCTCAAATCATCGAGTTCTTGCGCGGCGTTCGAAATTTGCGAGAAAATCAGCTTTCCATGGCGGATCAGTGTTTCGCCAAAGACGGTGGGCACGACGCCCCGATTGGTGCGGTCAAAGAGCTTTACTTCAAAATCCAGCTCCAGGTCCTGGATCATCTTCGTGGCGGCGGGTTGGGAAATGCCGAGGGAACGCGCTGCGTTCTGGATATTGCCGTGGGTGCCCACAGCGACCAGCAAACGCAGTTGCCGCAGTTTGAGCCGGGTCAGCGCGCGGTCAACAATACGGGCGTAGCGGTCCATTACAACGAGACGTTCTGTCTGATTTGGTCGAGTTTGCTTATCACGCTCATCGCAGCCAGGGCTGAGGATCGCGGGTTGTCGGGAAGTGAATTGCCGCTGATCTGAAAGGTAAATTGTCCGAAATCCCCGTTTGCCTCGATTTCGTGGACGTTCTGCGTGATGGACGCATCTGCGATCAGTTTGACCTTGGTATCATCAAAGCCGAGACCGGCCAGCGCAACTGCGGCTGCGACATTGGCGTTCTTGGGGTATTCAAGGGCAGCCGAGCGGGCGGTGCCGTCGAAATGCACATGCGATCCATCTCTTAGGCTGTCGAGGTCAAGCTTCGCCTCTGCCGGTGATCCACGCCATCCTTGCGGGGGTTTGCGACCCGAGTATGTGACCGAGGCCAGTTTGCCCACGCGCGCAGCGCTAAGGCAGTCAAGCGCCCCAATTGCCCCGCTCGCCAGATGCAATTTCGCCCCTCCGTCCTTTGCAGCTTGGGCCAAATTGGCGGAGACATCAGGGTCAGCCAAGGCGCCCAATGATAGGGTAACAAGATCGAACCCGCGCGTCAGGATCTTCGGCCCGTGATCTGTAAGTGCCGCATGGCCTGCGCAATCCACCATGAGGTCGATATCGTCAGGAATTGCTTTAACTGAACCGACCACCAGTCCGGCGTCGGCCGCCACACGTTCCGGGCGCAGCAATATCACGCCAATCTCGTGCCCGCGATCTGCCAAAGCGTTTGTGACATAACGCGCAATGGCGCCATTGCCGATCAATCCAATCCTCATGGCTAAGTCTTACTTTGATACTTTCGGTTCGGGAATTGGAAAGCGTCAGGTATCTGTATTTTTGATAGCCAGTTGCGCGCTTCACCTTGGACCATAGTCATATGATCAGGTTCATTTGGTGCAATCGGTCCAAGAGGTTCACGCCATGAAGTACACCAAACATGAGGCAAAGGCCTACGCACGGGAAAACATGAAAGGCATTTGGGCCGCAGCGCTCAATCCGTTCAACGACGATCTGTCGCTCGATGAAGAGGGGCTGCGAGCCAATATCCGACACTGGATCGATGATCTGGACATCCAAGGGCTCTTTGTGGCGGGCAAACAGGGTGAGTTCTGGGCGATGAGCCTTGAAGAGCGAATGCGCAACATGAGCATCGCTGTGGAGGAGTGTGCAGGCAAGGCTGGCACCATCATGTCAATTTCAGATCAGAACATGAACACAGCGCTGGACCTGGGCCGTCATGCGGAAGCCTGTGGCGCAGACTACGTGGTTGTGCATGCCCCGATGCTCAGTTTCTGCCAGGACCGGGGTGAAATCCTGTATCAGTACTACAAGCGCTTCTGCGACGAGTTGAACATTGGGATCGCCATGTGGAGCCATCCTGACAGCGGCTATCTGATGCATCCTGAGGAATGCGCGCGCATTGCGGAATTGCCGAACATCGTGGCGATCAAATACTCGGTCCCGCGCGAGATGTATGTGAAACTGACCCATATGGTCGGGGACCTCATCCACGTCTCCACTTCGGCAGAACATGAATGGCTGGACAATATCCTGGAGCTGGATTGGAAGCTCTATCTCTGCTCGTCACCGCCCTACCAATTGCAGACGAAAAATGATCAAAGGATGAATGAATACACGCGGCTTGCGTTTGCAGGGAAAGCCGATGAGGCCCGCCGCGTGTTCGACAGCCTGAACCCGGTGCGTGATGCAATGAAGCGCACCAAACCTGCAGGCAAGCCAACGGCGTTTGGGAAATACTGGCAGGAGCTTCTGGGGCAACGGGGCGGGCGGGTGCGCGCACCAATGCTGGAACTGACCGACGCTGAAAAAGAGATCATCCGAAACGGGTTCGATGAGTGTGGGCTGGTCCTTTGATATAAGCAATTCGGATATCTAGATGCAGGCAATTTCGTTGCGGCGATGGTCATTGTCGCCGAACACTTCTTGGAAAGGGAGAGCAACATGTCAAAGCTATCGGCATTTAACTTCAAGGCATGGATTGATGAGCATCGTCACCTTCTGAAGCCGCCCGTTGGCAACAAGATGATCTTCGAAGACTCTGACATGATGGTCACCGTTGTCGGCGGTCCCAACAAACGCACCGACTATCATGATGATCCGGTCGAGGAATTCTTCTACCAGCTTGAGGGCGACATGCTGCTGAAGCTTTATGACGGCGAAGAATTCTATGACGTGCCGATCCGCGAAGGTGAAATCTTCTTGCTTCCTCCCCATGTGCGGCACTCGCCGCAGCGTCCGCAAAAGGGCTCTGTCGGTCTGGTGATCGAACCGAAACGCCAGGAAGGAGAGCTCGACGCGATTGAGTGGTACTGCTTTGACTGTCAGCACAGAGTTTTCCGCGCCGAGTTCCAATTGCAATCCATCGTCAAGGATCTGCCGCCGGTCTACGAAAAGTTCTACGCGTCAGAGGAAGACCGAACATGCCCGAACTGCGGCACCGTGCATCCGGGCAAAGAACCACCAGAGGGCTGGGTGCAACTGTAGCCGGTCTGATCAGAGAACAGGGAAAACACATGAAGCATTTCGCAAAAATGGCCGCTTCGGCTGCGCTGCTGGCTGCCTCCTCCATCGCTGCTCAGGCCGAGGAATTTCGGCTGGGATTGATCACACCGCCGCCGCACATCTGGACAAAGGCCGCCGAAGCCTTTGGGGCCGAACTTGCCGAGGCGTCGGGTGGCGCACATAGCGTGTCGGTCTTTCCGGCCCGTCAGCTGGGCAATGAGGCCGAGATGTTGCAGCAGTTGCAGACCGGTGCGCTCGACATGGCGTTCATGACTGTGGCCGAAGTCTCCAACCGCGCGCCCGAACTTGGTGCTTTTTACGCACCTTACCTGGCCGATGACATCGCGCACGCTGGCCGTATTCTGCGCTCTGACACCGCTGCGTCGATGCTTGAGCCTTTGCCGGGACAAGTGGGGGTTGTCGGCGTCGGTTATGGTATGGCGGGGCTTCGTCAGATTGTCAGCCGGGGCGAGGTCGCGACGGCAGACGACTTGTCCGGCTTGAAACTGCGTATTACGCCCTTCACCCCCATTCTTGATTTCTACAATGCCATTGGTGCGGCACCGACCCCCATGCCGCTGCCTGCGGTCTATGACGCGCTGGCCAACGGGCAGGTCGATGCCATCGATATGGATGCAGAGCTGATCTGGGTGCTGAAGTATTACGAGCATGCGGACACAATCGTTCAGTCGGACCATATGATGTTCCCCATGGTCGGGCTGGTTTCGGCCAAGGTCTGGGCGGGTCTGTCGCCCGAAGATCGCACGATGATCGGCGACCTGATGGCCAAGCATGTTGACAGCACCATCGACAGCTATGTGGAGAAAGAAGCGGGCTGGCTTGAGCAGATTGCGGCAACCGGAAAGACCTTTACCAAGGTTGATGCCTCCTTCTTTGGCGATGCGATCGGGCAATGGAACACGGTCTGGTCGGAAAAGACCTCGTCGCTTGACGCATTGCGTACGACCGCAGAAGAGACACAGTAAGCTGCTGCCAAAAAGGTAGCGGGGCGCGGGTATGCTCGCGCCCTTTTCCTTGAGGACCGGACATGTTGTACCGCTTGTCATCTGCCTGGGCCTGGATCGAATTGCGAGCAGCGGCCTTTTTGGCGCTGTGCGTTACGGTTTTGATCCTGCTGAATGTTGCCACACGCAACCTTGGACAAGCGCTGTTCTGGGTCGATGAGTTGGCGATCTATGCCATGGTGTGGATGACTTTTCTGGGGGCTTCCGCAGCACTTCATCATCGAAGCTCTGTGTCGATCACGCTGCTGTCCGATGCAGTGTCACGAAGGGCCCGACAGATCATCATCAAAGCAGTGGACGTTGTTGTCTTCCTCTTCGCACTGGCCATCCTGTGGTTCTGCTGGCGGTGGTTTCTGCCCTGGGACCTTGCGCAAGCCGGTTTTGACACAGCCGCTTTCCAATCCAGCACGTTCAACTTCATTTATGCGGAACCGACGCTGACGCTTGGCGTGCCGAAGTACCTGTTTTGGCTGGTCATGTGGCTTTTTGCTGTCGGGGCCACATTGCATGCGACGGCGCATCTTTTGTCACCCTTGGAGCCGGAAGACACCGCATGAGCCCCATTGTCTTTCTGGCTACCCTGTTTCTGTCCGTACCGGTTGCCCTGGTTCTGGGGATCACAGCCATCTGGTACATCTGGGAGAGCGGAAACACCGTCCTTTTCGACAGTTTCGCCCAGAAGATGTTCGGTGGGCTCGAAAACTACGGATTGCTTGCCATCCCGCTCTTCATGCTGACCGGAGAGCTGATGAATGAAGGTGGCATGACCCGCAGGCTTGTGACCTTGGCGCGCGTGTTTGTCGGCGGCTTTCGTGGGGGTCTGGCCTATATCAACCTGCTTTCCAACATGTTCATGGCTGCAATCATCGGCTCGGCGACAGCGCAGATTGCAGTCATGTCGCGCGCCATGGTGCCCACCATGAAAGAGGAAGGCTATGACGAGGGCTTTGCCGCAGCGACCACCGCAGCGGGCGGGTTGCTGGCCCCGGTAATCCCGCCGTCGATGATGTTTGTGATATTTGGTGTACTGGCACAGGTGCCCATCGGAGACATGTTCATTGCAGGCATCATTCCGGGCCTTTTGCTGGCATTGTCATTCGGCTTGGTGATCACAGTGATTGGCTGGTCGCAGACGTTCCCGAAAGGCGACTGGATGTCTTCAGGTGAAATCCTGCAGGCCGTGCTGGGGGCGTTGCCCGCGATGCTGGTCCCCATTGCAATCATCGGAGGCATTCTTTTTGGGGTGGCGACACCCACCGAGTCTGCCGCAGTGGCCTCTCTCATCGCGTTTCTGGTCGGCTGGCTTTTCTACCGTGACCTTGACCCCCGGAAGCTGGGCGAGATGTTCATACGCACAGCGGCCAATGCCTCGATGATCTTGTTCATGATCGCGGCCGCCAGCGTGTTTGGGTGGGTCATCATATACGAAGAACTGCCGCAGAAGCTTGCCGGGCTTATCACATCGATAACCTCAAATCCGTTCATGTTTCTTTTGATCGTCAATCTGGCCCTGTTGGTCGTGGGAATGGTGATCGACGGGATTGCGGCAATTATTCTGATCACGCCGATCCTGTTGCCCATTGCCACCGGTTCGTATGACATCAGCCCCTTTCAGTTCGGGGTTGTCGCATGTCTGAACCTTGTGCTGGGTCTGCTGACACCACCCGTCGGCATTGGCCTATACATCGCCTCTTCCATGAGCGGCGCATCCCCGGGTTCAATCCTGAAGTCACTTTGGCCTTTTTTGCTCGCAGTGGCGTCCATCCTGGTTCTGCTTAGTTACTTCCCAAGTCTGTCCACATATCTGATTTAACACGACGAAGTGCCGATAGGGGCAAATGACGAAGGCATGTCATCAATCATTGGCATGGGGTGCAGTCTGATGGGTTTCTGTCCGTCTTGGACTGGCACCCTCCAAAATCGCTGGAGATCAATGCTTGTCGGGTGACCGATCTCGTCTGAAGTCCATCAATGATCGAGCATTCGCGCGCCGATAGTCTGCATTCGTCTCGGCGCGCCCCGGAACTCACGCTGCCCGTCGTTTCTCAGACATGCGCAAGCCAACGCACATCATGCGCATTGCATCCTCTGCAGCGCGCCGCAGCAGGCGTTCGCCGTCACGGATCGCCTCTTCCAAAGTGCAGGGCCGTTTGAGGATGGAGGCGAAAGCCGAGATGCCATGGGCGAAAGTCTGATTGACACCTTTGCCTATGGTTCCCGCCAAAGCGATGGTTGGTATGCCAACCTCGTCTGCGCGTCGTGCGACCTCACAGGGGACCTTCCCATAAGGACTTTGACCATCAAGGCTGCCCTCAGCAGTGATGACAAGATCGGCTTGTTCCAGCAGGCGATCAAACTCCAGATACTGCATGACGATATCGAAGCGCGGGTGCAATTTGGCGCCGGCGAAGGCCATCAGCCCCGCGCCAAGGCCGCCTGATGCACCCGCGCCCGATGCATTGCCCACATCAAGCCCCATTTCGGCGCGAATGGCGGTCGCCCAACGGGTCAATGCGGCGTCAAGATAGTCAACTTGGGACGGTGAAGCCCCTTTTTGCGGCCCGAAAACGCGGGCAACGCCCTTGGGACCCAGCAGACAATTGTGCCAGTTCACCGCCGCGTCGATCTGCACAGCCCTCAGTCGCGGATCAAGGCCGGTGATGTCGATCCGATGCAACCACATCAGTTCTGCACCGCCGCGGCCAATCTCGGCCCCTTCTTCGTCAAGCAAGCGGGCGCCAAGTGCTTGGGCGAGACCGGCACCGCCATCATTGATGCCACTGTCACCGCACCCGATCAGGATCTTCTCAACGCCAGCATCCAAGGCGTGCAGTATCAGCTCGCCCACACCGAAAGACGTGGTGAGCATTGGGTTACGCTGGTGGCGGGGGACAAGGGACAGGCCTGCGGCAGCAGCCATTTCGATAATGGCTGTGCGCGGCCCCTTACCGCCAAGGATGCCAAAGAAACTGTCGACAGGGTCACCGACTGGTCCGGTCACGCGCACCGGGACAATGGTGCCACCTGTGGCGCGGGTCAGGGCCTTGGTTGTCCCTTCACCGCCATCCACCATAGGGGCCTGCAGGATGCGGGCGTCTGGCATGGCCCGCAAAATGCCTTTGGAAATCGATTTGGTGACATCGGTGACAGAGAGAGATTCCTTGAAACCGGAGGGGGCAACGAGAACGGTCATGGTCATGTGCTCAGTCCTTTCTTGATGGTTTTGGGTTGGGTGCCCGCTAACGTTCAGCGGATCAGGCGGGATAATTGGCGTTCGATTTGTCGACCCGCTTTGCGCAGGTCTTGGCCTGCCAGTTGCAAGTCACGGCGCAGCTGCGCGACGGTTGGCAAATGGGGAGGGGCGATCACTACTTGGCCGATCTGGGTGTCTGGTGTGCGGGCCTTGGCGGCTGAGACCGGACGTATTGGGCGCGGATGAGGGCGCAGGCTCACCGCGATGATGGTGTCGGGCTCAGGGTCGGGTTTGAGGGTCGGTCCTGCACCGCCTCCGTTGGCCTGAGAGTCCGGACGATCACTGCCACCCAGTGCGGTGTGTCCTGTGCTGGTCTGCGCCGAAGGGACCTCCTCTGGATGCCCTTCGGCGGCTGTCAGCTGTTCCAGCTGATGCGGCCAGACCCACAGCGCGAATGCGACAAGCAGGGCGACCTTCACAGGGGCCAAAGGCAAGGCAAGGCGCAAAAGGTCTTTCTGAGTAAAGCCAGCCTGATCCTGCATTCCGAAGATTGCGACGGGTTTGGCGCTTGCCATCATGGTCTGGCAAAAGCCGGTTCCCATCACTGTGATCAGGATGGCGAGCGTCACGTCATGGCCAAGGCCCGCCATCGGCAAGGCCAGCGCTGGGATGAGGATCGCAGCGCGGGCAGACCGGGACGTGATGGCCAAATGCGCCCCCACCGCAACCAGTGCGAGAAACAGAACCATGGAGAGGGAATGAGTTGCCAGCTCTGACGGCAGGAGGGTCAGCGCCCCCGTGGCAAGCCATTGATCAACGCCGGTATCGATCACAGCAACCGAGAGCATGAGCGTTGCGGCCATGTAGAGTACAAGCTCAACATCGACGGCGCGAAAGACGTCTTTTGGCTTTTGCGCGCAAAAGGGGGGCAGAAGCAGCAGGATTGCGCCGCCCAGAGCAACGATGGCCTCGTCCAACCCATGCAGGGGCTTGGCGATCCACATCGCGACCAGACCTGAGAGTACGATCAGGATACGGACCTGGACTGGTGCAAATGCGGTGGTCTCCGTCGGGGCCAGCAGTCGGGCCTGCTTCAGGTCGCGCGGAACGAACAGCGCGAAGATCAGCAATGTGGCGACGGTCACTGAAGCAATGGCCAGTGGTCCGCCGACGAGAAGCCAGTCAAGGTAATCAAGGCGTGGCCCGCTTGTGGCCGAAATCGCCTCGACAGCGACAACATGTGCGCCAGCGCCGATCAGCGAGCCACCGGCGGACAGAAGGATTGCCGTTGGAAACAAGAGCGCGAGCGGTTTTGCCAGGCGCGGATCAGGGAGTGACGTAAGAAGGCCGAGATAGACAGGAAGAAGCAGCGCAGCCCGGCCAGAGGTGCTGGGCAACAGGAAAGCCGTTAGTGAAATAGCGGCCCCTGTGGCCAGAAAGAAGGGGAGCACCTGTGGTGTTGAGCGCGTGAGTGGCGTGACCAGCCGTTCTGCAAGGCCCGCATGTTTGATCACTGCGGCGATCACGAAGGCCGCAAGCAACAGCCAGACGATCTTCTGCCCAAGCGTATCGGTCAGCGCGTCTTGCGGCTGTGCTCCGGTGACCACGAGTGTCAGGGCGGCGATCAGCGCGACAAGACTGTCTGGTAGTCGCGTGGCGACCCAACCGATGACGGCAAAAACCGTGACGATGACGACGGTCTTGCCTTCGGGTGTCAGCTCTGTCGCTCTCGTCCAGACCACCCAACCGATGACAAGGCCAAAGGCTACCGGAAGGAGGTGGGTGGCATGGCCCGCCAAATTCAAAGCATGCCAACTGCCGGGTCGGATGTCTTGGCGAGTGATGGTCATCTGTTGTTCCTTGGGCTTGGCTGGCGTTCATGCCGTGAAGATGACCAAGGAGTAGCGGGACGATCTGACACCTATCCGTTCAAGGGAATGAATACGGACCGATCAGAAGTGTGAACGTTTTATGACAGGCGCGCCCGTTGGAATGGCATACGGGTTCTTGGGCACATTCGCGTGTCTGCAACGCACCGCGATGCTCACGAAACGACGCGCGGTCCGCGTTCATCTGACGTTCATCTTTCTGATCAGGCGCTGTCCATCTTGGGATGAGAGACACAGACGCTTAAGCCAACTAATGTGAGGTGGCACCCAATCGTAACAGGCACATCGGATGAGTTTTCGTAGCGGCAACACGGGTCACTTGCGCAAAGGTCCGCGCGATGTCGTTCTCGTCGCTAAACGCATGTGCGCGACGGTGCTGCTGTGTCTCGTGCTTCTGGCATTCCTGATGCCCGCGCCTGTTTCCGCGCAAACTGCCAGTTTCCGCGCGGTGGATACAAATTCAGACGGTGTCTTGAGCGTAAATGAGCTTGTCGCGGCCTTCGGCCGTGCGGGCGCAAATCGGCTTCTTCAATCAACCGATCACAATGGCGATGGCCGGATCACGATCTCCGAGTTGCGCCGTGGGCCAGACGAGGGCCGAGATGATGATCAGGACGATGATCGCGATGATGACGGTGACGACGATGGGGATGACGACAACGGTGACGATGATGGAGGTGACGACGGCGGTGATGATGGTGACGGTGGCGATGGTGATGGCGGGGACGGAGATGGCGACGGCGACGGCGGTGACAATGATTGATTGCGGTCTGCGTTCATCGGCCGTTCACGTGCTTTCCTGCGAAGGGTTCATCTGCCTGCCGGACAGCGCTCACCTGGGCCGGTCAAACAGGGTTCATCCAAAAGCTGAACCAACGGAGACCAGCACATGACATACATGACCCCTATCGCCCCGGCCTTGTGCGAACGCGCAAAATGGGCTTTCACCACCCGCCGTGTAGACCGCAGCGACGTGCGCGATGTCTCGTGCAACTTTCAAGCCGCAAGGGCAGGCGACCTGATCCTCTGCGAAATTGCGGAAATCGGGCATCACAAGAAAGTTCAACTGGCAGAGCGTCGCGCGTCTGTCAGCTATCCCGGTGATCTGATCGTCCTCTGCCTTGGCGATCGTTATGCGCCGGACCAGTTTCTTGCCAGCGCCATTATTGATGACGACCTGATCGACCTCGTTGCAGGTGGCGGTGTTGTCGGAAGGGTGGATGCATCGCATGTGTTCATGGATGAGCCGACCCGCCTGAAGCCAATCGGCCTTTTGATCGGGCAGCAGGGGCGGATCATGAATGTGGCCGATTACGCATTGTCCCCGATGCCAGCCAACTCGGATGTGACAGTCTTTGGTGTGTTCGGTGCATCGATGAATTCCGGTAAAACCACCGCCGCAACAAGCCTTGCACATGGGCTCATGCGCGCAGGCTATGCCACCGCCGCCATCAAGGCGACCGGAACCGGCGCTTTCGGCGACTTCAACAGCTTTGAGGATGGCGGCGTGCCTGCGCTTGATTTCACGGATGTCGGGATGCCGACAACCTTCCGCATGCCCATGGAACGGATTGAAGCCGGGTTTGATACGCTGGTCGCCACTGCCGCCGCACGCGGAGCGGAGGTGGTCGTGGCAGAGATCGCCGATGGCGTTTTCCAACAAGAGACCAGAGACATCCTGAAATCCTCCCGCATTCGCGACCGGTTGGACGGTATTCTTTTTGCTGCGCCCGATGCTTTGAGCGCGCTGGGTGGTGTCGTGGTGCTGGATCAGGTTGGCCTTGCCCCCTTTGCAATATCAGGGATGGTCAGCTGCTCGCCGCTTGCCACAGCAGAGGCTGGTGAGGTGACGGGGCTGCCCATCCTGTCGCGCGAAGACCTTTGGTCATCCGACACCATCGCGCAACATGTGGCTCCGCTGATGCGGCGGGCACCAGAAGATGTGGCTGCATGAGGTCCCTCCCGCCTCTTGCCACGAAGGACCGCGTCATTGACGCGGTCCTTGTCGTCGGCTGCGGTCTTGTGCAGGCAACAGCGCTGGCAATCGCGGCCTTTGCGACGCGCGACGCGTTTGCAGCCCTTCACGCGGGCACAACCTTGCCGCTGCAAACCGTGGTAGAGCTTGCGGTGTCGGCTGCGGTTGCGGCGCTTTGTCTGTTTTTCTCTCGGCGTCAGGCCGAAGCCCTTGGCCAAAGCTATGCAATCAGCATGCGCCATGCGCTCTATAGGGCGATCTCGCGGCTTCCCAAAATGCGCCACGAGGAAAGGCGCGTCGGCGCGCTTTCATTGCGCTTTGTTGGCGATCTTTCGGCTGCGCGACTTTGGTTCGGGCGGGGTCTGCCCAGCGTCTTGACCGCTTTTGTCGTACTGCCGGGGGCGGTGTTCATCCTGTTTGCCCTTGATCCTTCCCTTGCCACTATTGGTCTTTTGCCCATTGCCCTGTCGCTCACATGCATGGCGATACTTGCCTGGCACCTTGAGCACCGTCACCAAAAGCTTCGGGCACGCCGTGCCAACATGGCCATCGCGATGATCGAGCGTATTGCGATTGCGCCAGAGCTTGATCTGATGGGGCGCACCAAAAAGGAACTGCGTGCGCTTAATCTGCAGGGCAAGGATCATGCCTCAAAAGCCATTGCGCGGCGCACGCGTGCAGCAGGCCTGCAGGCGATCCTGCAGGGTGGTGTAGCCCTTTCAGGCCTGTTGATGCTCTGGCGCGCTGGTCAAGGCGATATTGCCCCGGCGACAGCTGCCGCTTGCCTGTCCGTTCTCGCGCTTGTCGCCCTCCCGCTCCACGATCTTGCCTTGGCCTGGGACCAGTATTGTGCGTGGCGCGTCGCGCGGGACAAAGCCCTGCGGCTTCTCAATGAGCCCGGTTTGGGGCGCTCGGCGAAATCCGTCAAAGGGCCAGTGACGGTTGAGCTAAAAGGTGAAGTGGACGGAGAGCCTTTTGCGTTGGTCGCGGATGCTGGCACAGTCGCGCACTTGAGCGTGGCTGCTGCTGACGTATTGGCCAGGGTCATTGCCGGTTTGGACCCGGCGGGGGACATGCAGCTCACCTTCAACGGTCAGGCAGAGCGTCCGCACGTCGCGTTCATTGGCGATGCGCACATCGGCCTTCAAGGCAGCCTTCGACGCGCGGCAACGCTGAGTGCAAAGAAGCGTCCCAAGGACACAGACATCAGCAAAGCTCTTGCGGCCTTCGGATTGAGCACGCTTCTGGATGATCCAAATGGCCTCGACCTGCGCCTTTCGGAAAACGGCAAGGGTCTGGCACCAGCACAGACCTTGCGGCTTGATCTCGCGCGCGCGGTTCTTGGCAAGGCCAGTGTGATCGTGATTTCTTCCATCCGTTGGCAGTCCGATCCGGAAAGAGCAAAGCTGCTCAACATTCTACAGGTGCACAGTTCGGCCACCATCATCGTTGCCCATGCGCCCCGGCAGCCCCTCACGGGCAGGAAACTGGAAGTTCAATAGTATGCGTTCAACCACACTCTTCGGCGTATACGCGGCGGTGATCATCTGCCTGCTCAGCAGTTTGGCGGGGCTCACGCTCTACAACCTCGACAAATCACGTTGGTGGGACCAAAGAACCCAACTGGCGCAAGAGGCCTATGGGCTGCATTTGCGGCTTGATGCAAACATCTTCCGGCTTTTCAAGCAGCATGGCGACGCGCTTTTGATCGGTGATCGGGATGGCGGCGAAACAGAAGCAGAGCTGCGGGTCAAAATCGCTCAAAACCTCGCAGGCATTCGAAGTACCATCGCGCGCGAAATCGAAATGGTCGGGGCGGAAGAAGTCGAAGAGCTGGAACTCCTGGACGAGATTGAAGCGGATGTTCGCGCAATCAACGATGCGATCGCGACGATCACCACATCGGGCGACCCGATTGACACGTTCATCCAGATCGAACGTCTGGCCGCCCTTCTGGATGGTGAAATCGATGTACGCCTCAATCGCAAGATCGAAGCCGCGCTGGCAGAGGAATTGGAAGAGGTCGAAGAAGTTCTTGTGGACGCGGCCGCCTTCAGAGCGTGGAACGAAAAGATGGCCTATGGGATCCTTGTTGCCACGCTGCTGGCGCTGATCTTTGGTGTGGTTTCGTTCAACGCGCAGATCCGCCAACCGCTGATTGCCCTGCAAAGAGTCGTCGATCGGCTTAGAAATGCTGACTACGCCGCCCCGGTTGCCCTTGGCGGCAGTCGCGAATTCCAGGAACTGGGGCAGGTCATGAGCCAGATGGGCCAAAGCCTGTCAGAACGCGAAGCCAGCCGGGTAGAGCAAAAGAAGCATCTCGAAGAAACCGTCGCAGCCCGGACAGCCGAGTTGCAGCAGTTGGTCGACAAGCTTGAACTGGGTGAAGCCAACCGCAAACGTCTTATGGCTGATATTAGCCATGAATTGCGGACCCCCTTGGCCATTATTCTGGGTGAGGCAGACGTGACGCTGCGCACCTCTGATGATCTTGGCGCTGATGCCTCTGACGCGCTTGCGCGCATTCGGGAAAGCGCCAAACACACCAATCAGATCGTCGACGACATGTTGACCGTGGCGCGCTTTGAGGCGGGGCAGTTGCGGCTGGATCGCAAAGAGATTGACCTGCGCAAGGTCGTTCTGGATGCGGTCGCCATGTTTCCGGGGAAGGTGGAGGTGACCAACCCGCAAGCGCCGGTGCTCGCAGCCATTGACGAGGTGCGCTTGCGTCAGGCCATTCTGGCACTTCTTCAAAACGCCCGCCGCTACGGCGGACCGTCGATCAGGACGGACCTTGACCAAGACACAGAGGCGTACCGCATCTCCGTTCAGGATGATGGTCCTGGGTTGAACGCCGCAGAAAAGGCGCAGGCCTTTGACCGGTTCTTCCGCGGCTCAAATGCCTCGGGCCATGGGGTAGAGGGCAGTGGGTTGGGTTTGCCGGTCGTCAAATCCATCGTGGAAGCACACGGTGGCACCGTGGAGTTACACGATGTCGAAGCGGGTGGCCTGCGTATCGTCATTTCTTTGCCGAGAGGGCCGTTGAAAACGGTTGCCGCTACGGATCAGGAGCGAAACGCTCCATAAGTCAGTCGAGAGGAGGGCAACGCATGAACATATTGCTGGTGGAAGACGAGACCCGTGTGGCTGACTTCATCCGCCGCGGCCTGTCTGCGGAAGGCTGGTCTGTTGATCACGCCGCAGACGGCGAAGACGCGCTGGAACACGCGGCATCCAATACCTATGACGTAATCCTGCTTGATCTGATGTTGCCCGGCATCCAGGGGCAGGATGTCTGTCGCAAGCTCCGCGCACGCAAATCGACGACCCCCATCCTGATGCTCACGGCGCTCGACAGCCCGGAAGAGAAAGTGGAAGGGCTCAAGATGGGCGCAGACGACTACCTCCCGAAGCCATTCGATTTCGAAGAGCTTATCGCCCGCGTAGAGGCACTGCATCGGCGGGCAACGGGCTACAGAGCGGATGCGAAGGACACGGTGATCACAAGCGGCGCGCTCACATTTGATCGGGCTTCCCTTCAGGTCTCTGTCGGCGACACAGAGATCGATCTTTCAAAAAAAGAACGAGACCTCTTGCTGCTGTTTCTCACAAACTCTGGCCGCGTCCTGTCTCGAGAGCGTATCCTGAACTCGGTCTGGGGGCTGAACGCCGATCCGCTGACAAACGTCGTCGACGTCTACGTCGGACGGTTGCGCCGCAAGATCGGTACGGAAGGGGAGCGGATTGTGACCCTGCGGAACGTGGGCTACCGGATGAGCTGAAGGTTTGCTCAGTTCGTGACATTTGGAAATGGCTGGGAAGTTGTTGGTGTGGCGACGTCGGGGCTAGGGGGCCAGTGCAACCTGCAATGATTGCGGCGCGATATAGTCCTTCGCAAACCCCTCAATCCTCCGTATGCGTCAGCTTCGGCACGTCTGACGCACCGGCAGAGCCACGTCCCGAGAGTGACGGGTTCTCCATGAAGAAGCGGTGGCAGTTGAAGGTGAACTGGCCTTCCTGCCACTCGGGCCGGGCGAAAGTGCCGTCGGGGGCCATGATCCAGCTTTGCGCGACATCGGCGAGATTGGCGGCCATGATCTGGCTTACGATCTGCGCCTTCACGGTGGCGTTTTCGATTTCCACCAGTGTTTCCACGCGGCGGTTGAGGTTGCGGCCCATCCAGTCGGCGGAAGAGATGAAGACCCGTGCTTTCTTGTGCGGCAGGCCCGCCCCATTGCCGAAACAGACGATGCGGGAATGCTCCAGAAAGCGACCGACGATGGATTTGACGCGGATGTTTTCGCTCAGCCCTTTCACGCCCGGGCGCAGGCCGCAGATGCCGCGGATGACCAGGCTGATTTTCACCCCGGCCTGAGAGGCGGCGTAAAGCGCGTCGATCACCTCGCTGTCAATGAGGCTGTTCATCTTTGCCCAGATCACGGCAGGTTTGCCCGCGCGGGCGTGATCGGCCTCTGCTGCGATCATCTCCAGCAGGCGCGGCTTTAGCGTTGTCGGCGAAATCGCCAGATTGTCCAACTGTTCGGGCGGGGCATAGCCCGAGAGGTAGTTGAAGACCTTTGTGGCGTCCCGGCCCAGTTTTGCGTCACAGGTAAAGAACGACAGGTCCGTATAGATGCGCGCGGTGATCGGGTGGTAGTTGCCGGTGCCGTAATGGGTGTAGGTGACAAGCTGATTGCCCTCACGGCGGACCACGGTCGAGATCTTCGCGTGGGTCTTGAGATCAAGAAAGCCGTAGACCACATGCGCGCCCGCACGCTCCAGCCGCCGCGATTGGCGGATGTTGGCGGCCTCGTCAAAGCGGGCTTTCAGCTCCACCAGTGCTGTGACGGATTTACCGTCCTCGGCGGCTTCGCAGAGCGCTTCGACAATCGGGCTGTCGCGCGAGGTGCGGTAGAGTGTTTGCTTGATCGCGACCACATTGGGATCGCGTGCGGCCTGGGCCAGGAAACGCACCACCATGTCGAAGGTCTCGTAGGGGTGGTGCAGCAGCATGTCCTTTTGCCGGATCGCGGCAAACATGTCGCCGTCGTGGTCTGTCACACGCTCGGGGATGCGCGGGGTGAACTGGGGCCAGAGCAGGTCGGGGCGGGCGTCTGTGACCAGCTCGGAAAGGTCATCGACACCGATCATCCCGTCGATCTCGATCACGTCGCGTTCTTCAACGCCAAGCTCTTCCATGATCACGGCCTTGAGCTTTTCCGGGGCGCCCGCGGAATGGGTGAGGCGCACGACTTCCCCGCGGCGGCGGCGTTTCAGCGCGACCTCGAATTCCCGCACGAGGTCTTCGGCCTCGTCCTCGACCTCCAGGTCGCTGTCGCGCAGCACGCGGAATTCGAAGTGGGATTTCAGTTTGTAGCCGGGAAAGAGGTCGGGGATGTGGATGACCAGCAGGTCCTCCAGTGGCAGATAGCGCAGCGTGCCGTTGGGAGCGGGCAGGGCGACAAACCGGTCGATCTTTGCGGGGATCGGCAGGAGCGCCTGCAGGGGGCGTTTGTCGCTGGTGCGCTCCAGTTGCAGCGCCAGCGCATAGCCGGTGTTGGGGATGAAGGGGAAGGGATGCGCGGGATCAATGGCGAGCGGAGAGAGGACCGCGAAGACCTGATTGAGGAAAACCTCCTTGAGAAAGCTCAGGTCGCTTTCCGTCAGATCGGCAATACGCTCAAGATAGATGTTCTGCGCGTCCATCTCGGCCATCAGATCTACCAGCACGCGCTGCTGCGTTGTCATCAGCCTGCGGGCGTTTTCGTTGATCAGCACCAGCTGTTCAGCAGGTGACAGCCCGTCCGCAGCAGGTGTGGTGTTGCCTGCATGGGCCAGCTCACGCAGGCCCGCGACGCGCACGGTGTAGAATTCATCCAGATTGTCAGCCGAGATCGACAGGAACCGCAGCCGTTCCAGCAGCGGGACGCGGGGGTTCTCGGCCTCTTCCACCACACGCCAGTTGAAGCTGAGCCAGCTGAGTTCACGATTGAAGAAACGGCCCGGCCCGGTCATGTCAAGATCAGGAAGGTCTAGGGCCGGGGGGAAGTCTCCGGTAAGGAAATCGGTCTGTGTCATGGCTGACGTATGGGCCTAAAGTGTCAAAGATTTGCGACAGTTGTGCCGCGTCCTTAGTATCACGCGCCCGGGGTGTCCTTGTCCAGCACCCCTGCCGCCAGATGCCGCGTGATCGGACGTTTGAGCGCCAGACTGGCGGCATCCAGCCGGTCCACCAGATCAATCGCTGCGGCACAGGAGCGGTCCATGCGGGTGAGCAGATAGGGGATGAGGTCCGGCTTCGGGGTCAATTGCCGATCAGCCAGGAGTTTGACCAGCAGCGCCGAGAGGAGCGCGTCGTCCGGTGCCTCCAGCACAGCTGCGGTGGTGCCTTGCAGGCGGCTCTTGAGGTCGGGGAGGGTGAGGCCCCACCCGGTCACGGGACCCGTGCCGGAAAAGAGGAGCCGCTGGCCTTCTGCAAGCGCCATATTGTGCAGATGAAAGAGCGCTGTTTCCGCAGCGGTGTCGCCGCCGATATCGGGGACGTCTTCAATGGCGACGTGGTGTTGTGACAAGGCGGGAACATCCGCTTCGGTCAGGTCCTGTGCGGCGATGATGGTGGCCCCTGACATATCGGCCCAGACATGGGTGAGGTGGGTCTTGCCTGATCCCTGTGCCCCGCTCAGCACCAGTTTGCCACCCGCCCAGTCCTGCCAGCCGTCGATCATGGCCAGCGCCACCGCGTTTGACGGGCTGACGAAATAGGCGTCACGCCCCAGCGCGGTGCGGCTGGGCAGGTCCAGTCCGAGTTGTTCTGCCATGTCAGCCGTCGTCCGCTTCGCTGTCGGAGTTCTGGCCGGTGCCTTTGTACAGCAGGCTCAGCTGGTACTGCTCGACCCCAAAGCGCGCCAGCACACCAAGGGCGGCGGCCAGCGGAACCGCCACCAGCATGCCGACAAAGCCGAAAAGCGTGCCAAAAACGGACAGGGCCAGGATCAGCCAGACAGGGTGCAGCCCGACGGAACTGCCGACCATCTTGGGCGTCAACACGTTGCCCTCGATCACCTGACCCAGGCCGAAGATGCCCGCCACCAGCCCGATGGAGACCCAGTCGCCCCAGAACTGAAAGAGCGCCAGGCCGATGGCCAGACCACCACCCAGAAGTGCGCCGAGGTAGGGGATGAAGGTCAGGATGCCCGCGACAAATCCGACCACTAGGCCGAATTGCAGGCCCACCAGCATCAGGGCGATGGCGTAATAGGAGCCGAGGATCAGGCAGACCGTGCCCATGCCGCGCACGAAGGAGGACAGTGTCTTGTCAATGTCCTTGGCAAGACGGCGGATGGTGGGCGCATGATCACGTGGCAGCA
>CAYUSM010000014.1:0-34283 GCA_964447345.1 uncultured Sulfitobacter sp.
CCGCCAACCTGCTGATGATCCTTGTGCTGCTGCCTTTCTGGACGTCGCTGCTGGTCCGCACATCCGCCTGGAAAGTGCTGCTGCAGCAACAGGGCGTGATCAACGATACGCTGGTCTGGCTGGGCATCGTGGCCGATGGCAACCGGCTTGAGCTGATCAACAACCAGACCGGCACGATCATCGCGATGACGCATATCCTGCTGCCCTTCATGATCCTGCCGCTCTATTCGGTGATGAAGACCATTCCGCCGAGCTATCTGCGTGCGGCGAAGTCACTGGGGGCGACGAACTGGACCGCCTTTTGGCGGGTTTATTTCCCGCAGTCGGTGCCGGGCATCGGGGCGGGCTGTATCCTTGTCTTCATCCTCGCCATTGGCTACTACATCACGCCGGAACTGGTGGGGGGCACCAAGGGCGTCTTTATCTCCAACCGGATCGCGTACCACATCTCCAGTTCTCTGAACTGGGGTCTGGCAGCCGCGCTGGGTACCATCCTGCTGGCGGTCGTGCTGATCCTGTACTGGGTCTACGACAAGATCGTGGGCATCGATAACGTGAAACTGGGGGGCTAAGCATGTCTGGATTGCCACCATATGCCACGACAGGCCAGCGTGTCTGGTACTACTCATTCCGTGTGATCTGCGGGCTGATTTTCTTTTTCCTGATTGCGCCGATCCTTGTGATCATCCCACTCAGCTTTAATGCGCAGGACTTCTTCACCTTCACGCCCGAAATGCTGGCCTTTGACCCTGCCGGGTATTCAACCAAGCACTACGAGGACTTTTTCACGAACTCCGACTGGCAGTTGGCCCTGCGCAACTCTCTCAAGATTGCACCCGTGGCAACGCTCTTGTCAGTTACGTTGGGAACTCTGGCGGCCATCGGGTTAAGCCAGAGCCATGTGCCCTTCCGCCGCGCCATCATGGCGATCCTCATTTCACCTATGATCGTGCCGCTGATTATCTCCGCCACGGGCATGTATTTTTTCTACTCCAACCCCTACATCCCCACACCCTTTGGCGCCATTGAGCTGCCTTTCACGCTGACGGGCACTTACCTTGGCGTGGTACTGGCACATGCGGCGTTGGGTATTCCGTTTGTGATCATCACCGTGACGGCGACGCTGGTGGGTTTTGACAACTCGCTGACGCGGGCGGCTGCGAATATGGGGGCAGGGCCGGTGACGACGTTCTTCCGGGTGCAGATGCCGCTGATCTTGCCGGGTGTTGTATCGGGTGGGCTTTTTGCCTTCATCACGTCTTTTGACGAGGTTGTTGTGGTGCTGTTTGTCGGTTCGGCTGGTCAGAAGACGCTGCCCTGGCAAATGTTCACCGGCTTGCGGGAGCAAATCAGCCCGACCATTCTCGCGGTGGCGACGATCCTGATCACGATCTCGATCCTGCTGTTGTTCGTCGTCGAATTGCTGCGCCGCCGGTCAGAGCGGTTGCGGGGCATGTCACCAAGCTAGGCCAGCGTTTTTTGCCAAAGCTTTCCCGGTGCCTGTGGCGCGGGGGGGTGGCCCGCAAGTTGTAGCATGTGCCAGGCGAGCACCTGATTGCTGGACAAAACGGGGCAGTCGATCTCTCGCTCAAGGTCTTCGATCAGATCAAGCGTGCGCAGGTTCGTGCAAGACAGAAAGATCGCCTCACAGCTTTGATCTTCGGCCATCTTGTGCGCTGCGTCGCGCAAGGATTGCGCGGTGATCCGCACCACGTTTCCCTCGACCGGTTCATTGAAACTGCCGAATTGCGCGACAGTGATCCCGGCATCCAGAACCATTTGCCGCAGACGATCCGAGATGCTGGCGATGTAGGGGCTGACAAGGCCAATCCGGCTGACCTTCAATGCGCGGCAGGCCGCAATAAGGGCCGCTGCGGGGTTGGTCACATGTGGCGTTGCGACACCTTCTTTTATCAAGGTTGCGACCCTGTCGGACCCGATCTGGGCAGAGGCCGATGTGCAGCCGTACCCCACTGCCGAGATCACCGCGTCGCGGGGCAAAAGGCTTGCCGCCTCGGTCAACCGTCCTTCCATCCCGGCGATCATGTCGGTGCTAAGTTCGGTGCCCGAGGCCAGGCGGCTGACCAGCAACTCCACGTTATCGGGCAGCAAACGCCGCATGTCATATTCCAGCGTTTCGTCCGACTGCAGAACGATCAAACCCAGTTGTGTCTGGCGTTCGGACGAGAGGGCATAGGGCAGGTCCATCAAAGCACCCGCATGTCGCGCAACTGTGGCGCGGAAAGGAATTCAGCGCCAGTTTCGGTGATGAGGATGTCTTCTTCATGCACTATGATCTTGCCATTTGGAAGCTCGAGGCCCGGTTCCAGTGTCATCACCATGCCGACCTCCAGAACCGTGTGATCTTCCGCGATGATGGAGGGCCATTCCGTAAGCTGCATCCCCAGCCCATGCCCAAGGCGACCGGCGTCTGATCCCTTTTGCCCCGGTGCGACATTGTCGTTCATCGCATGGAAGAGTTCAGAGACACGAACGCCTGGCTTCGCAAGGTCGAAGGCCGCGTGTGTTGCGTCAATCAGCGTCGCATGCGCGTTTGCGACGGCTTCGGATGGCGCGCCAATGCTGAAGTTGCGGTCAAAGTCGCAGAAGTAGCCATCCCAGACGAGGCCCGTGTCGAGCATCAGCACATCACCGCTTTGCAGGGCCGTGTCCGTCGCAGGAGAGATCACATCGCCGTAGCCGTCCTTGCCTGCCCCTCCTGCAAGGTAAGGCACCCAATCGGCACCTTCCTCAAGGCAGAGGCGCTGGAAATCCCGGAAGACTTGCGAAAGGGGCGTACCGGCCTGCGCAATTTCGGCCACGCGATCAAACGCGCGATTGGCGATGCCTGTCGCGATCTTGATCTTTTCGATTTCAGCGCTGGATTTGATCATCCGCAGACGCCGGGTGATCTGGTCGTCGCTGACGATGCTGCGAGAGGAGAGAGTTTCTTCGAGCCTGCGAAGGTCTGCCAGAGGCATCCGCAGGTGGGACTCCATCTGGTCGGCCACTCCGATGCGCCCATCTGCAGGCGTGACCTCCGCCAATGCTTCGGCCAAAAGGCTCAGCCCGTCGTCGGCGTAGTTGGGTGCTTGCCATGTGCGGATGTCGTCAACCCAGGTCTGCCCCATCAGAAGCGCCCCGATGGATGGGATTACAGCAATCGGATTTCCGCTGCGCGGAAGGACCACGAACCAAGGGCGTGTGGGACTTTCCCAGAAACGTGTGAGGAAGCCGGTGTAGTATCGCACTTCCGGTTCGGTGGTGAGCAGCAGTGCGTCAAGATTGGCAGCCTCCATCAACGTCTGCGCGCGTTGTGTGCGCAGCTCGAACTCCTGATGCTCAAATCCGCGCGGCGGCAGGGTCATCCGTCCGGCCCTTCGCTGAGGATGACCAGGATGCGGGAGCTGCCGTCGATCCCTGCCGACCCTGCATCGCTGGTGGCGATCAGCCCTGCAATCCCGGCCGCGCCGGATGGCGTCGATGGCATTCCAAGCTCAGTGCAAAGCGCGCTCGCAGCCTCGCCTTCGGCTTCAGTGATGGTCATAAATGCGTCCGCGTCCCGCGCCAGTGCCTTGAGAGCAATCAGCGACGCCTCCTTGCAATCCAGACGCCCCATGGCGGATTCAGGGCCGGTCGTCACCGTAAACGCGCCCGCCGCGACTGAAGCAAAAAGCGCTGGGGCGACCTCGGGTTCGACCACCGTGATCCGGGGGGTGTCGCCCCATGTTTTCCGGGCAAAGGCGGCGCAGGCTGCGGCAAGGCCACCCACCCCGGCCTGCAAAAAGATGTGTGTGGGTGGCTGAGGCATGTCCTCCATAACCTCATGCATCAGAGCCAGATAGCCTTCCATCAGCCGGTGGGGGCGATCATAGTAACCGGGCCATGAACTGTCAGAAAGAAGGGCCCAACCATGCTCTTCCGCTGCCTCGGCAGCGGCCTGCATGCTCTCTTCATAGATTTTGCCATGCCGCCGGACGTCTGCGCCAAAGGCCCGCAGGCGATTGGCAAAGCTTTCCGGGACCGTTTGCGCGAGATAGATCACCGCATTTGCGCCAAAGGCCTGTGCGCCTGCAGCCACGGACATGCCGTGGTTCCCCGCGCTTGCAGTGACATAGGTCTGACCCCGCGCGCGTCCTTCCTCTGCGTCATGGGCGATGACGTAGGCTGCGCCCAGTGCTTTGAAGCTCCCAAGGTCCATGCGATTGCGTTCGTCTTTGACAAATACCTGAGCCACGCCAGCCCTTTCGGCCAAGGCCTCGATTGCCGTCAGCGGTGTGCGATTTGCTGCAGGACACCGATCAAGCAGAGATAGGGGGAGGCTGGCATCTTCGCTGGGCCAGGGTACGTCTGCAAGCGCGGCAATGATTGCAGTCATTTGTTCGGGGGTTTTGTCGAGCATTTCCATCATGGAAGTGCTAGCACGGTCATCGCGCCTGGCGGAACTCTTTTGATGGCGGTCGGGTCAACCTGTCTCGGCAGAGGTATCGCGGGCCAGCATCTGGCTTAGCGCTTTGAGTTGGTCGACGGTAAGCGGTTTGTTAAGGAACTCGCGCACAACCTCAAAACTCTTGGCTCGGACTTCATCCTTGGGATTGAGGGAGGTGGTCAGCATGACGACCACCGGGCACAGGTCGGCACCCAGTTCATCGGTTGCAGCTTCCAAAAACTCAAACCCGTCCATGCCGGGCATATTGATGTCGAGCAGGATCAGGTCCGGGCTTTCAGTCGTCGGATCATTTAGGTGAGCCAGCGCTTGTCGGGCATCAAGGAACTGCACCAGATCTCTTACGAGGCCGGACTTCTGAGCGATCCGGCGATAGATCATCTGATCCACATCGCTGTCGTCGATCAGCATCAGTGTATTGATCGGGGGAATATCGATATCTTTCATGCGCTTGGGAGACCTATGGTAAATGCAGCGCCCTGTCCGAGGGCAGAGGAGAGGTCGATCTGGCTGTCGTGGTTGGCGGCAATGCGGCGACAAATTGCAAGGCCCAGACCACTTCCCGGAAATTCGGCTGCTGTGTTGAGGCGTTTAAAGACCCTGAAGATCTGTTGGTGTTTGGCGGGTTCAATCCCGATGCCCTCGTCCCGGATGGTGATGGCAAAGCCTGCCTTGTCGGGGGAAGGGTGCGACGTGACGAAGACCTTCGCCGGTTCATTGGGCTTGTGAAAATGCAGGGCGTTTTCGATCAGGTTGAGGAACAGGATGTGCAGCTGATCTGGGTCGCCTGAAACCGTTGGCAGATCCTCACAGCGGACCACCGCCTTCGTTTTGGCGACCAGACCGGCAAGGTCATCCAGGACGGCGGTAATGACGGGCGTCAACGGCACGGCCTGACGGTTGAAGTCCTGATCAACCACGCGGGTATAGTTTTGCACATCGTCGACCAGCTTGCCCATCCGGGCCACCGTTGTCAGGGCCATCTGGCAAAGCTCTGCTGCGTCCGGATCAAGGGTTTGCCCGTGGCTTTCGATCAATTCGCGCAGCAGCATGTGCAATGTGTTCGAAGGAGCCTTCATGTCGTGTGACATGGCATATGCGAAGGCCAGCAGTTCATCATTGGTGGTGGTTGCCTTGCGCTTTTCGGCGAGTGCATGCGCCTGTGCGTCCTTCAGCGCGGTGATGTCGGAGGCAACACCAATGTGGCGCAGCACCTGCCCGGATGCGTCTCGCTCGAAAACCGTATCGTGGGACAGTAGCCAGACCCAGTGACCGGCCTTGTGGCGCAAGCGATATTCGAGCTGAGCAACTTGCCCATCCTGAAGAGAGGACAAGACGGCGAAATGCCCCGTGACCTGTATCAGGTCCTGAGGGTGACACAGCCGCGGCATCAGACTGGCACCCATGTCCAGCACTTCCTGCGTGCTGTACCCCAGAGCTTCTCCCAAAGACCTGTTGGAATACTCGTTTGACTGGGTTTGCTGGTTAAAGATGTAAATGATGTTTGGGACAACCTCTGTCACCCGTTTCAGGAACGGGGCGGCATCCCAGCAGGAAAGTCTGGAATCCTCGACGTGTTTGAGAATGACTGGGGTCTCAGACATGCCTGTCTCCTTAAGATCAAGGAAAAGTAGGGTGTGTCTGTTAATGAATTATGAAGTACCAAGCTTGGACTGTTGACGAAGTGAATGCCAAGTTAAATGGACAGTGCTTGCTTGCCAGCAGCGCGGGCAGAGCATCTGTGCCAAGGGAAGGGTGAAGGCTTGCAGCCAAGGGTAAGTAAGACGATGGCCTTGTCCCGTGCCGAGCGGGATTTCCAGTTCTCGCCCAGCCGCTCCGCAAAGGATGCGGAAGGGTTTTTGTCCCAGATGGTTACGGCCACTGCACGTCTGGCTGACGATAGGGATGTCCGGCTGACAACAGACATTCCCTACGGTCCCCACCCGAAGGCGCGGCTGGATGTGGTTGCGCCGATGACGCCTTCAAAGATTGCCCGGCCTGCGTTGGTTTTTATCCACGGTGGGTTTTGGCAGGAGGGTGACAAAGGCGTATCAGGCTTTGCTGCGCAAACCTTTATTCAGGAAGGGTGGACGTGGGTGTCTGTCGGGTACACGCTGGCGCCGGAGTTTACGCTTACACAGATTTGCGCTCAGATCAGTGACGCGGTGAGATACGTCAAGGCAGAGGCCAAAGCGCTGGGCATCGACCCAAATCGGATTGTGCTGGCCGGGCACTCGGCGGGCGCTCATTTGGCAGCATCCGTCCTTGCGGATCTGATGGATCGTGGTGCGGAAGATGCTGTTGCAGGGGCTGTTCTGATCAGCGGGGTTTATGAGCTGGCACCTGTTGCCGCCTCTTATGTCAATGATCTGGTGGGATTGAGTGACGAGGAAGTGCGTCAGCTCTCACCCTTGCGTGCGTTGCCGAAAACGGATGTGCCCGTTCATGTGCTGGTTGGAGCCGATGAGCCAGAGGCGTTCCGCGTTCAGTCGGAAGCTTTATCCGTCTTGTGGTCGGAACATCTGACAACGCTGACCACGGATGTTGCCGCCGGTCGGGATCATTTTGACGTGCTGGACGAGCTGAAAGACACCCGTTCTGCGACATGGACCGCACTGCGGGAGATGATCTGAGAAGGGACCGGTTCCCGCCCGACAAGAACGATTGATTTCAGCGGTTTCCCTGCGCAGGATGGCAGACAACGCGGCCCTCCCTTCTTTGGGTCAGCGAGGGAGACGTAGGATGATCAGCCAAGAGCTCAACGATACCATAACGCGAACTGGGCCCGGCACGGACGCAGGTGAGGTGATGCGCCGTTATTGGCAGCCGGCAGCATTGTCAGATGAGCTGGCCACCAACCGTCCGGTGGTGCCGGTCACCTTGCTGGGCGAACGTCTGGTCCTGTTCCGTGACAATGACGGAGAGTTGGGGCTGATTGACCGCCATTGCCCGCACCGTGGCGCGGATTTGTGCCTTGGTCGGCTGGAAGACAACGGTCTGCGTTGCCCCTTTCACGGCTGGCATTTCGACCGCAGCGGTCAATGCGTGGAACAACCCGGAGAGCCGGTGGGCAGCCGGATGCACGAAAGCATCCGAGCCAGGAATTACCCCGTGGTGGAAAAGAACGGGATCATCTTCGCCTACATGGGTCCCGGAGAGCCGCCCCCCTTCCCGAACTTTGATTGCTTCCGCGCGCCAGACAGTCATGTGTTTGCTTTCAAGGGTCTTTGGGAATGCAACTGGCTGCAGGCGCTTGAGGTTGGGATCGACCCAGCGCACGCGTCTTTCCTGCACCGTTTTCTCAAGGATGAGGACCCGGCTGATAGCTACGGCAAGCAGTTTCGTGATGCGGCTGCCGATACCAATATCCCGATGACGCGGCTGCTGCGGGAATACACGCGGCCCGAGATCACTGTAGAGGAAACAGACTATGGTCTGCGTCTGATCGCGCTGCGGCATCTGGAGAATGGCCAGACCCATATCCGCATCACCAATCAGATTTTCCCCGAGGCAATCTCGATCCCCATGAGCCGGGAGATGATCATCACCCAATGGCACGTGCCGATCGATGACGAGCATTGCTACTGGTATTCGATGTTCACCAGTTTCACGGACCCGGTGGACAAGGAGAAGATGCGCGCACAAAGGCTCAAGGAACATCGTCTGCCCGACTACGCGCCGCTGAAGAACAAGCGCAACAACTACGGGTTCGACCCTGAGGAGCAGCAGACAGAGACCTATACGGGCATGGGGATGGATATCAACGTGCACGATCAATGGGCGGTTGAAAGCCCGGGTCCGATATTTGACCGCACAAGGGAGCATCTGGGCAAGACGGATGTGGGCATCATCAAGTATCGCCGCATGCTGCGCGCGGCGATTGCGGCACTCAGGGACGGTAAGGAAGACGCGCTGCCGATGCGCAACGGGACCGATCCGGCAACGCTCTTTGGCCCGATTTCCAATGACACGATTGGCGACAAGGAGGCCTGGCGCGAGGTTTCAGAACAGAGTGATCGGGACCGGCGCGCCGCCTGCGTGGATTGGGACGCTACGGTGTGACAGGATCGCTGGACATCGCAAGTGGCTGATATCAAGACGAAAATGGCCGAGGGCAAACTGGCGCGGCTGGGGTTGATTGACGACGCCCGAATAGACCGTTCAGCGGCCTTGGCAGCGCGAGCGTCAGAAGCCGGGCTTGAGACAGTCCGGATCCTCTTTGCCGATCAGCATGGCATCCTGCGCGGCAAGACCATCGTGGCCGATGCGCTGGCCTCTGTTTTGGCGGACGGCATGGCCGCGCCGTCCACATTGCTGCTCAAGGACACATCGCACCGCACGGCTTTTCCGGTCTGGTCGGCCGAGGGGCATGTTGCGGGCGACATGCGCGGGGCCGGGGATATTCTGATGGTGCCTGATCCGGAAACCTTCCGGGTGCTGCCGTGGTCCGCGCACTCGGCCTGGATGTTCTGCGATCTGGCCTATGCAGACGGCAGTGAGATGCCGCTTTGTACACGTGGTATCTTGCGCCAGGCCATGGGGCGTCTGGCGGGCGAGGGTCTGGCCCTCAAGGTCGGGCTGGAGGTTGAGTTCCATGTGTTTCAAGTGGTCGATCCGGCGCTCGACCATGTCAGTGGGACCATGCCACCGGCACCCGTGCAGACGCGAAACATCGCGCAGGGCTATCAGTTTCTGACCGAGCGGCATTATGACCTGATGGAGCCGGTGATGGACCAGCTGCGGCGGACCTGCGAGGGGCTGGGTCTGCCGATCAGGTCCATGGAGGTGGAGATGGGCCCCAGCCAGATCGAGTTCACCTTCGATCCGGCAGATCCTATGACCCATGCGGACAACATGGTCATGCTGCGCACCGCGGTAAAAGATGTCTGCGCACGGGAAAGGCTGCATGCGACCTTCATGTGCAAGCCAGACGTTGAAAATGCAGCTGCGAGCGGGTGGCACTTGCACCAATCGCTGACAGATATCGAGACAGGTCAGAATCTGTTTGTACCGGAAGGCGATGATCTGACTGACAGCTGCAGCCGCTGGACAGCAGGCCTTCTCGCCCATGCGAAAGAAAGCTGTCTGCTGAGCACCCCAACGGTGAACGGCTATAAACGCTACCGCCCGCACCAATTGGCCCCCAACAAGATCGTCTGGGGGCGCGACAACCGGGGCGCGATGATACGCGTGCTCGCGGCAGCGGGCGATGCGGCGAGCCGCATCGAAAACCGCATCGCAGAGCCTGCCGCGAACCCTTACCTGTTTTTCGCCAGCCAGATCATTTGTGGCATGGCGGGGCTTGACAGAGGGCAACCTGCGCCGTCGGCAGTAGAAGACCCTTATGACGCGATGGCAGAGCCATTGCCGGGCACCCTGCTGGATGCCATCAGGGCATTCGGGGCGTCAAAGCTTTACCGCGAAACGCTGGGAGACGGATTTGTCGACTACCTCTGCCAAATCAGACAGGTGGAATGGGATCGGTATCATCTGACTGTTTCTGACTGGGAGCAGCGGGAGTACTTCGGCATCTACTGACGGCTTGCGTGGAGCCGTGCTTTCGGTGTCTAACCGGGGCAGGAAATGAACGGAGGGTCAATTCATGGAGATGTGGTCAGATAGCGTGGCAGTGGTCACTGGGGGCGCGTCCGGCTTGGGCGCGGCAAGTGCCGAAGCGCTCAGCAAAGCAGGGCTGAAGGTCGCGATCTTTGATTTGAATGAGGAGGCCGGCAAAGCCAAGGCGGGCGAGCTGGGTGGTACGTTTCACAGTGTGGATGTCTCGGACGCAGCGAGCGTCAAGGCGGCAATGGACGCGGTGACTGAAGGTATGGGCGCGCCACGCGTGCTGGTGAATTGCGCAGGCATCGGGCCCGCTTCCAAGACCGTGTCACGGGGCGAGCCTCATGATCCGGCGATGTTTGCCAAGGTGATCGGGATCAACCTCATCGGCTCATTCATCTGCGCTTCAGAGGCTGCGAGCCGGATGGTAGGGCAGGAGCCGATCGCTCCGGATGGGGCACGTGGTGTGATCGTGAATACGGCATCGGTTGCGGCCTATGAAGGGCAGATCGGCCAGGTGGCCTATGCTGCCTCCAAGGGGGGCGTTGTGGGGATGACCCTGCCGATGGCACGTGACCTGGCAGACAAGGGGGTGCGGGTCTGCACGATTGCGCCGGGCCTCTTTCTGACGCCGCTTTTGCAGGGGCTCCCGCAGGATGTGCAGGCGTCACTGGGTCAGCAGGTGCCATTTCCTTCCCGTCTGGGCGATCCTGCGGAATATGGGAAACTTGTGTGCCACATCCTCGACAACCCGATGTTGAACGGCGAGGTGATCCGTCTGGACGGGGCAATTCGGATGGCACCCCGCTAGGGATGCTCATCCGCCCCTTGGGCGTCTTCGTCTCGTTGGCGTTGACCTTGATGTCTTGGACATTGTGCAGGCCGGAGAGGCGCTGCAGGCTCACCAAAACCAGCAGGGTTCCTTAACCCGCCCTTGCGCGAAACCTGTCTGACAGAGCGCTGTCCGCTTCCCAAGGAAAATAGCGGTCTCCCGGCAAAGCCGGGTCCCTCCGCGATTTTCCTTGGCAATCGGCCATCTCTCCGTCCGCCTGGTCTCACGCAAGGGCGGCTCCGAAACCAGCGGTTGGATGATCTTGTGCTATTTGCGGAAATTGGGCGGGCGTTTTTCCAGAAATGCGCGCAGGCCCTCCATCGCACCTTCGGTGCTTTGCGCCATGGCGGCTGACAGGCTTTCGACAAAGAGGCCGTCTTCGCGCGACATGTCATCAATCCGGCTGAGCGCGTTGATCATCAAGTAATTTGAGAAGGGTGCATTGTCGGCCATCTTGCGCGCCAGATCTTTGGCCAACGGCAAGCCTTCGCCCTCGGCGACGCTGTAGTGCGCGAGACCCAAGGCCAGACCTTCGTCAGCGCCATAACTGCGCCCGGTCAGCATCATTTCCCGCATCCGGTCAGCGCCGATGATCCGTCCCACGCGCACGGTGGCCCCGCCGCCGACAAAGATGCCACGGCGGCCTTCAGGCAGCTGGAAGCGCACGGAGGGTTCGGCGATCCTCACATGCGCGGCGGTGGCGACTTCAAGACCGCCGCCGATGACGGCACCGGCCATCACGGCGACGACAGGCAGGCCACCATGTTCGATCAGGTCAGTGATCCGATGCCATTTGCGGGACTGGGCAACGGTTTGCTCGGGCGAGCGGTGCTGGTGTTCGTCCAGATCAAGGCCCGCACTGAAGTGTCCGCCGTCGCCTTGGAGGATGACAGCGGCCACGGTCTCTGGTGGTTTGGCAAAGAAGTCTTCGATGGCGTGGATGAGCGCATCGCTCATCGCGTTGCGTTTGGCCGCGCGGTTGAAGGTCAGGATTGCAATGTCGTCTTCGACATCGACGATCAATACCTTCTCTTCCGCAGCTTTGGTCACTCAGATCAGACCTTGTCCGGCTCGACCAGATTGCGGTCCGCTTCCGGCACACTGAGTGTGGACCATGTGTCGTCCCGTGGTGGTGAGGGCGGTGTGTCGCAGGAACGGCGGTGGATGTTCACTTTGGCGATGAAATTGGCCGAGATGGGGGCCGTCACAAAGAGGAACGCCATGATCAGCACCTCATGATAGGAGCCGTCTGAGAAGACCCAGGAATGCACCATGGAGGCCAGGAGCAACATCCCGATACCGATGGTGCCGACCTTGGTTGGCGCATGCAGCCGGGTCATGGAGTCGTTGAATTTGAGCAGCCCGATGGTGCCGACCAGCGCAAAGCCTGCGCCGATGATCAGGCAGATGCCCACGAAATAGGTGCCGATGATGTCCATGCTCATTCGATGATGTCCCCTCGCAGGATGAACCGGGCGTAGGCCACGGTTGAGACGAAGCCCAGCATTGCGATGATCAGCGAAACCTCGAAATAGATGCGCGTGCCCTGAGCGAGGCCCAACAGGACGATCAGGCCGATGGCATTTACGACCATGGTATCAAGCGCGAGGATGCGGTCGCCCACGGAGGGGCCGATCACAAGGCGCACCATAGACATCACCTGAGAAAACGCCACCGCGACAAAGGCAATGATGACGGCAAGATTCATGAAGTCGGTTGCGGCGCTCATAGGAATATCTCCTTCAGGCGGCGTTCGTAGCGGTCTTTGATCCCGTCTCGCTCGGCATCCGGGTCTTCTGTGTGCAGCACATGGACCAGCAGGCTGTGCCCTTCATCCGACAGATCAGCCGAAACCGTGCCGGGGGTCAGGGTGATCGTACCGGCAAGGATGGTGATCGCCTCGGGCTCACGCAAATCGAGCGGCACGACGATCCAGGCCGGTTTCAGCTTGGAGTTGGGCTTGGTCAAAACAATCCATGCGACCTGGATATTGGCCACGATGATGTCCCACAGCACGATCATCGCGTAGCTCAGAAACTTGCCCACAGCGATGCCGCCGGGGCGTTCGGGCCACCAGACGGCGGTGATGCGGGTGATGATGATGCCGAGGATCAGGCCAAAGACGGCCATGCCCCAGGAAAACTGGTTTTGCAGGATGATCCAGACCACCGCGATCAGCAGGGTCAGCAGCGGATGCGGGAAGAGCCAGTTGAAGGTTCGGTTCATGTCAGTGCTCCTCCTCTTTCTTGTCATCCTTATCGCCCGGTTTGCTGAGCTTGCCGGGTGTGTCGATCACGGTTGATATATAGGGCTCCGGCGCAAAGAGCCGCGCCGAGGTGTTCTCGACATACTGGTAGGCAGGACCAGCAAAGACCGTATGCGCGATCAGCAGGGCAATCAATCCGCCGACGCTTACGTAAGAGAGAGCGGATGGCACAGGGGCGATGGGGGTGCCTTCCTCGACCTCAATGCTTTTGGCTTTCCAGAAAAGGGTCGAGCCTGCCCGTGCAAAACCGACGACACTGATGAGGCTGGAGATCAGGATGACGGCCCAGATCCATGTGGCAAGCGGCGTGTCAAATCCGGCATCCAGGATCAACAGTTTGCCGACAAAACCCGAAAGCGGCGGCAGGCCGGTCATGGCGATGGCAGCGGTGAAGAAAAGGGCTGAGGTCAGCACCGCGCCCGAGACCGAAGGTTGCGCGGTCAGGTCAAGGTTGTCGCGCCCGGCCCGCACCAGATCGGTGATCAGGAACAAGGCGGCGGCTGCCAGTGTGGAATGCACGATGTAGTAGAGTGCCGCAGAGATGCCTGCCGGTGTGAACATCGAGATTGCCGTCATCACCATGCCCATGGAGCCGATGACGGAGAACGCAACGAGGCGGTCCAGCTTCTTGGCGGCCAGTACGCCGACCATCCCGATGGCCAATGACACGAGCGCGGCGGGCATCAGCCACGTGGTGTGCAGGCCGGCTGTGATATCAAGATCGGGGGCGAAGATCATCGTGTAGACACGGATGATCGCATAGGCACCAACCTTGGTCATGATCGCAAAGAGGGCTGCAACCGGGGCGGGGGCCTCGGCATAGCTTGAGGGCAGCCAGAAGTGCAGCGGGACAAGGGCTGCCTTGATGGCAAAGACCAGGAGCAGCAGCACGGCGGCAAGGCGGATGCCAACGGTATCTGCGGGATCAACGAGGGTCAGGCGTTGTGCCAGATCGGCCATGTTGAGCGTGCCTGTTTGGGCATAGATGGCACCAAGGGCAAAGAGAAACAGGGTCGACCCGATGAGGTTAAAGAGCACGTATTGCACGCCTGCGCGCAGGCGCACATCTCCGCCTGAGTGGATCATCAGACCGTAGGAGGCGATCAGCAGCACTTCGAAGAACACAAAGAGGTTGAATAGGTCACCGGTCAGGAAGGCCCCGAGTATGCCCATCATCTGGAACTGGAAGAGCGCGTGGAAGTGACGCCCGCGGTCATCCCAGCCGGAGCCGATAGCATAGAGCAGAACGAACAGGGCGAGAACTGAGGTCAGCAGGATCATCATCGTGCTGAGGCTGTCGCCCACCACAACGATGCCAAAGGGCGCGGCCCAGTCGCCAAGCTGGTAGAGCAGGACGGTGCCGTCAGACGTGGTCCAGGCCAGCCCTGCTGCCAGCGCGATCTGGGCAAGGATACCGGCGACCGAAAAGACCCGCTGGATGCCGATGTGATAGCGCGCGGCCAGCACGATAAATGGGGCCAGCAGGGCGGGCAGGACAATGGGCGCAATGATCCAGTGCATCATGTCCGATCCTCCGAGGCGTCTTCATCCAGGGGATCGTTCACCGCATCGTTGTTGGCCCCCAGATAAGCACCAAGCGCGATCATTACGACCACGGCGGTCATGCCGAAGGAGATCACAATCGCGGTCAGCACCAGCGCCTGCGGCAGCGGATCGGTGTAAACTGTTGCATCCGTCAGGATCGGGGGCGCACCGACGGAGAGGCGACCCGAAGCAAAGAGAAACACGTTGACGGCGTAGGTCAGCAGCGAGATGCCCAGAATGACCGGGAAGGTGCGCAGGCGCAGTGTCAGATAGACGCCCGCAGCGGTCAGGATCCCAATGGCGGAAGCGACGAGGAGCTCAAGTGCCATGTTACGCGCCCTCCGCTTTGGGGTTGGTTGGATCAGCGGGGTCGACCATGTCGCGCGAGGGGTCGATGTCCATTGCGTGTTCGCTGTCCTTCACATGGGCTCTGCGCGCCAGACGCGAGAGGCTTTCCAGAGACAGCAGCACTGCACCCACCACGGCGAGGAAGACGCCAAGGTCGAAGAGGGCGGCGGTGGCCAGCTCGAACTCCTGGAACGGCGGGATGCGGACGTAGGTGAAGTCCGAGGTCAGGAAGGGTTTGTCGACAAACCATGACCCGATTCCGGTCAGGCAGGCGATCAGCACACCCGCGCCGATGATCCCGTGGTAGGGATAGCGCAGGCGGGCGCTGGTCCAGGAGAAACCGCTGGCCATGTATTGCATCACGATGCCGATAGAGACGACGAGGCCAGCGATGAAACCGCCGCCCGGCTCATTGTGACCGCGCAGGAAGATGTAGAAGCCGACCAGCAGAACAACAGGCATCAGAACCCTTGTCAGGACCACCATCATCATCGGATGCATGTCGCCCGCGCGAGGCTGGTCAGGTTTGCGATTGAGCAGCCGCGCGCGGACAGGGCCGTTCAGAAGAGTTTCGGTCAGCGCGTAGATCAAGAGCGCGGCGATGCCCAGCACAATGATCTCGCCGAAGGTGTCAAAGCCCCTGAAGTCCACGAGAATCACGTTTACGACGTTGGTACCGCCGCCGCCTTTGTAGGAATTGGCCAGGTGGAACTCGGATATGGGCGTGGTGACTGCCTCGCGCAGAAGGAAATAGTAAGCCATGGCAAAGGCCGCACCCCCAGCCGCAAGAGCGACGATGCCGTCCCGAGTGCGGCGCAGGACGGTGCTTTCGACGGGCGTGCGGTTGGGCAGGAAATTCAGCGCCAGGAGCAGCAGGATGATCGTCACGACCTCTACGGTGATCTGGGTCATCGCAAGGTCAGGTGCGCTGAAATAGACAAATCCGACGGAGACCATCAGGCCCACGATGCCGATCAGGATCAGCGACAACAGACGGTTGCGGTGCAGGAAGACAAGGCCACAGGTTGCGGCGACCAGCATGGCCCAGGCGGCGACATCGACGGCACCCGCAGGTTGGGGCGTGCGTGTGGCGGGGCCAACCGCCCCGCTTACCCATGCGTGATACCCTGCAGCGGTGATCGTGACCGCGGCGATCGCGGCGTAACGAGAGAACGCGCCGTTGTGGACACTGTGAGTGACGCCGCGGGCCAATGCGACAGCGGCAGCGACGATCGCTTCGAAGATCGTTTTGGCCTCCGGTCGCGGGGCTGCGTCCCAGGCGCGGAGCATTGGTTTGAAGAGCGCCAGTGCGATCAAGCCGCCCACCACAGCCGCGATGGACATAAAGAGCGCGGGCACCAGACCGTGCCAGATCTTGATATACTTCACCTCAAGTATTGCAGCATCGCCAATCACTGCGTCCGCGACGAGGAAGACAAAGTTCTGCACAAGGAATGGCGCGCAGCCAATGACAACAACCAGCACCACCAGCAGCGCCGGTGGCCCCCACATGCCAACGCCCGGATCATGCGGTTTGGCGGGATAGTCGTCCCGGACTGGCCCCAGGAAGGTATGGCCGATGAGGCGGAAGCAATAGGCTGCAGAGAAGAGCGATCCGATGACCGCAAGGGTCGGGACCAGCCAAGGCGTGTTGAAGAGGACGGTGTGGTTTGCCTCTTCCAGCATCATTTCCTTTGAGAGGAAACCGTTGAGGAACGGGATGCCCGCCATCGACAAGGCTGCGATGGTCGCAATGACAAAGGTGATGGGCATCAGTGCCCGCAATCCGCCCAGTCGACGGATGTCGCGGGTATGTGCCTCGTGATCTACAATGCCCGCCGACATAAAGAGGGCGGCCTTGAAGGTTGCGTGATTCATGATGTGAAAGACGGCAGCCATCGCTCCGAAGGCCGTGCCGGTGCCCAAGAGCATGGTGATCAGGCCAAGGTGGCTGACCGTCGAGAACGCAAGCAAGGCTTTGAGATCGTGTTTGAAGAGCGCAATGACAGCCCCCAGCACCATGGTCACAAGACCGGCAGTGGTGACGATCACGAACCATTCCGGGGTTCCTGACAGAACGGGCCAGAGGCGCGCCATCAGGAAGATACCCGCCTTCACCATTGTGGCGGAGTGCAGGTAGGCTGAGACCGGTGTTGGGGCCGCCATGGCGTGCGGCAGCCAGAAGTGGAACGGGAACTGTGCGGACTTGGTGAAGCAGCCCAGCAAGATCAGGATCAGCGCAGGCAGGTAGAGAGGGCTTTCCTGAATCAATTCACGGTTTTGCAGGATGACGCTCAAGTCATAACTGCCCGCGATATTGCCAAGGATCAGCATGCCACCGATCAGGGCCAACCCGCCCATGCCGGTCACAGCCAGCGCCATGCGCGCGCCCTGACGGCCTTCAGGCAGATGCTTCCAATAGCCGATCAGCAAGAAAGATGACAGCGAGGTCAGCTCCCAGAAAATCAGCAAAAGCAGAATGTTATCGGACAGGACAATGCCCACCATCGCGCCTTGGAACAGCAGCAGATAGGTGAAAAACTCACCCATGTTGTCATCCCGCGACAGGTAGAATCGCGCATAGGTGATGATCAAAAGGCCGATGCCAAGGATGAGCATCGCAAAGAAGAACCCCAGACCATCCAGCATGAGGTTTACGTTCATCCCCAGCGATGGCAGCCAGTCCACGCCTGTTGTCACAACTTCGCCTGCCAGAACCGCAGGCAGGTTGGTCAGAAGCCCGATGAAGGCGGCAAGTGTTACGGTGAAGGTGACCCCCGCGCAAGCTTGCCTGCCGGCGTTATTCATCAATCCGGGCAGCAAGGCGCCCAGAAAGGGCAAGGCAACGACAAGGAAGAGGGACACGCGAACTCCAAATCTAGGGCCTGAGACGTTCGGCTATATCTGTGTCATATGACAGGGTTTCTCAAGGGAAACCGTCCGAAAACCGTCTGAAATTCGCGGCTGTTCGTCAATTGTTCAATGGCCAAACCGATTTCGTGGGTCCAGAGAATAGCGAATGGATGCGCAGACTTGTCATGTGGCGGGTTTCATGGGGAGGTGACTGTCCAGGTCACAGGTTGCGTGATGCCCGTCTGAAGTTGTCATCGATAGTGCGGCCGCTCACCCTTGTCCGACTGCATGAAAAAGCCCCGCACGGATGCCGTGCGGGGCAATGAGCCGCTGCCAAAGAAAAGCGGGGGGACAGGCAGGGCTCTTCGGTTACGCCTCTTGTGGTTTGAGCGTTCCCACCGTCACATCGAGAGTGATCTCTTCGCCTTTTCGCAAGACGGTGACAGTGGCCGATTCTTCGGGTGTCGTGGTGGCAACAGCACGTGTCAGGTCACGCAGTTCCTCGATCTGTGTCTCACCGAAGGAAAGGATGATGTCGCCTTTCTGCAAACCCGCTTCAGCGGCGGGGCTATCGGTGCTGACCGCTTCAACAACCGCACCTTTTGGCGCGTCATAGCCCAAGACGGTCGCAACCTCTTCGGTCATGGGACGGATGTTCACGCCAAGCCAGCCACGGGTCAGTGTGCCATCATCGGCCAGATCCGCGACAACCTCCTGAACAAGGTCGGAAGGCACGGCAAAACCGATCCCGACAGACCCGCCACCGGGTGATATGATAGCCGTGTTCACCCCCACCACATCGCCTGCATTGTTAAAGAGCGGCCCGCCGGAGTTTCCGCGGTTGATGGCCGCATCCGTCTGGATGAAATCGTCAAAGGGACCGGAGCGAATGTCGCGCGACAGCGCCGACACGATACCAGAGGTCACCGTCCCTCCAAGCCCGAAAGGATTGCCGACAGCGACCACTTCGTCACCGACCCGCAGGTCGGATGAGGTGCCGAAGTCCACCGTGGGCAAGGCCACGTCAGAGGTGATCTGCAAGAGCGCAATGTCGGTCAATGGGTCACTGCCCACGACCTCAGCTTCAAAACTGCGTTTGTCGGCCAGTTTCACTGTCACCGTCTCCGCCCCTGCGACGACGTGGTGGTTTGTGACGATCTGACCGTCCTCGGAAATGATGAAACCGGAACCAAGTCCCTGCTGTGGGCGTCCTTGGCCGGGTATCATGTCTTCGAAACGCTTGCGCAATTGGGGCGGCATGTTCTCGGGCATCGATGCCGGACGCGCCTGACCTTCGACTTCGATAAAGACAACGGCTGGAGTGACCTCTTCAACCAGGTCAGCGTAGCCGCCAGGCGGCACCGCATGGGCGCTTGAAGGCGCCATCGTGAGTGCGGTGGCTGACAGCATTGCGGCGGTTAGGGCTGCAGTTGCGGTGCGGGAAGTAATGGGAAGCAGTGAACGCATGGGTTGCCTCATTCAGAAATTTCTTGATGAGACCCATTTGGCAGCCCCGTCTTACAGGTGCCTGAGTTGCGATATACAATTTTGTAAGATGGGGTCCTGATTGGATCGCCTGACCTATATACAGGCGACTATCAATAGAATGACCAACCGCCATGAAACTGCTGATCGTTGAAGATGATGCCACGACCGGAGCCTATGTTGCGCGGGGCTTACGTGAGGAAGGTCATGTGGTCGACCTTGTCGAGGACGGCAAGTCTGGCCTCATCGCTGCGACGTCGGGAAGCTATGACGTGATCATCCTGGACCGGATGCTGCCCGAGGTGGATGGGCTGACGGTGCTCAAGACCCTGCGTGGTGCCGGGAATACGACACCGGTCTTGCTGCTGACGGCGCTGGGTGATGTGGATGACCGGATTGAAGGGTTGCACGCGGGCGCGGATGACTACCTGGCCAAACCCTTTGTCTTTGGAGAACTGTCGGCACGGGTCAGTGCGCTGGCCCGCCGCCCCCAGGCCATTGAAAGTGAGGCCGTCCTGAAAACCGGCGATCTGGAAATGAACCTGATCACCCGCAAAGTGACGCGGGATGGTGCGGAGATTGACCTTCTGCCCCGTGAGTTTGCGCTTTTGGAACACCTGTTGCGACGCAAAGGGCGGGTGCAGACGCGAACCATGCTGCTGGAAAGCGTTTGGGACATCGGTTTCGACCCCGGCACAAATGTGGTGGAGACCCACATCAGCCGCTTGAGGGCAAAGGTCGACAAACCGTTTGACAGAGAGTTGATCGAAACCGTGCGTGGCGCGGGCTACCGGATTGCGGCGTGATGGACAGGCTGCGCCAGCTTTGGCGGTCCATGCCAATTCGGCTGGCGATTTTGCTGGTTGCGCTTTTTGCGGTGGTGTCGCTGCTGAGCATCGTGGCGAGCCTCGCTGTTACTCAATCTTCATTCGAGAACACCATTCGTGCGGACTTGCGGCAGGATCTGGCAGGGTTTCGCGCGGCGCCCAACGCGCGGGCTGTGGCGGTACTGGTCGATGCGGAATCGCGCGAGGCTGACCCTAACCGCTTGATCATCAGCTATATCGCACCCAGCGGGCGCATCTACGGAAATGGCGCTGTGGCGCAGGACGACGAAGGGTTTCACATTTTCTCTCTGAACCCCGAGCGGGCTGAGTACGAAGGGGAGTACCTGTCACTTACCGACAAGCTCTATGGCGGGATTATCACCATCGCGCGCAGCCGCGCCGAGATCGTGGCGCTGCGCGATGTTTTTGTGAATATCCTTCTGATCAGCCTCCTGCCCACGGTGCTGATTGCGCTGTCCGGTGGCCTGATCCTTGCACGCCGCTCCAAACGCCATGTGGAGGTGGTCAGCGGTGCGCTGGATCGCATGACCAGTGGCGATCTGGGCGCACGGGTCGTCATTGGGCCGCGCTGGTCGGATGATCTGGTGCGTATCGGGGGCAAGCTGAACCAGATGGCTGATGCGCAAGAGGCGCAGATGAAGGCGCTCAAGGGCGTGTCGTCCGACATTGCGCATGACCTCAAAACGCCCTTGCAACGGGTCGCCGTGCATCTGGAAGACCTGCAGGCAAAAGTAGATGCAGAAAGCGAAGCCGCGGCACTGGTCGACAAGACGCAAGAAGAAGTGCGCGACATGACCCGCGTATTCCAGTCGCTTCTCCAGCTTGCGCAGGTTGAAGCGGGCTCGCCCAAGGCAAGGTTTGAAGAGGTTGATCTGGCCAGCATCTGCAAGACGGTTGTGGACCTCTTCGAGGCATCGGCGGCGGGCAGCGGGCACAACCTGTCCCTGAAACTGTCCGATCTGGAGGTATCAGTGCTGGGCGACCGGGCGCTGCTGGGACAGTTGGTATCCAATCTGATTGAAAATGCGCTGCGGCATACACCCAAGGGAACCTCCGTCACGGTCAGTCTGGGGCGCATAGATGAAGCTGTTGTCCTGAGCGTGGCGGATGACGGCCCAGGCATCCCGGCTGAGGAACGCGAAAGTGTCTTGCAGCGCCTCTACCGTCTAGACCGCAGCAGGCACACACCCGGGCACGGATTGGGTCTGAGCCTTGTGGAAGCCGTTGCCGCACTTCATTCTGCGCAGGTGCAGCTTCAGGACAATGATCCCGGACTGAGCGTTTCGGTCGTTTTCAAACAAAGTCGGTCAGACTTGCCTCAACTCGGCTGATAAGGCAGGCTTGCAAGCACAGGTTGCGATTTACTTGTGTATCGCCCGCCAAAGAGGGCCTGAGACATCTGAGCACATGTGTCGATATGTGCCTGTGAACTTCTGGACCAAACCCGATATCGGTCAGGTGCGCATGAGAGGGGTTTCGCGATGTTGGACGGCTTTTCTGCAGAGATGCTGGCGCGCTTTCAGTTCGCCTTTACCGTTTCGTTTCATATCATCTTTCCGGCTTTTTCCATTGGGCTGGCAAGCTTTCTGGCGGTGTTGAATGCCCGCTGGCTCTGGACACGGGACCGAACGTTCCTGGTGCTTTTTGAGTACTGGAAGAAGATTTTCGCGGTGGCGTTTGGCATGGGCGTCGTGTCGGGCATTGTGATGTCCTACCAGTTCGGCACGAACTGGTCCGTGTTTTCCGACCTCGCGGGGCCGGTCATTGGCCCGCTGATGGCCTACGAGGTGCTGACTGCCTTTTTCCTTGAGGCTGGATTTCTGGGGATCATGCTGTTCGGGCGCAAGCGCGTTGGTGAAGGCCTGCACATGATGGCCACCGCGATGGTGGCGATTGGGACACTGGTCTCAGCAACCTGGATTTTGTCGGTCAACTCGTGGATGCACACCCCGGCGGGCTATTCGATCAACGATATCGGGCAGTTCGTGCCGGAGAATTGGTGGGAAATCGTGTTCAACCCGTCTTTCCCCTACCGGCTGGTGCATATGGTGCTGGCGGCGTTCCTCACAACAGCGCTGGTCGTGGGGGCGGTGGGCGGATACCACCTGCTCCGCGACAAGAGCGATGGGCCAAGCCGCCGGATGTTCTCCATGGCGATGTGGATGCTGATCCTTGTGACGCCTTTGCAGATTGCCGCCGGGGATTTCCACGGGATCAACACGCTCAAGCATCAGCCGGCGAAGGTGATGGCTATGGAAGGGCACTACCATAGCTACGAGGAGGGCGCGCCGCTGATCCTCTTCGGCATTCCGAACCCCGAAGAGAAAACGGTCGACTACGCCATTGAGATACCGAAGCTGAGCTCGCTGATCCTCAAGCATGATCTGAATGCGCCGTTGGACGGCCTGGACACCATCCCGGACGCGGATGAGCCGCCGGTGACGATTGTCTTTTTCTCCTTCCGCATCATGGTTGGTCTTGGCTTTGCAATGCTGGGGTTGGGCATCTGGGGCGCGATCAGCCGGTATCGCGGGACGCTCTATGACGCGTCGTGGTTGCATCGGGCATCGATTTTGATGGGGCCGACGGGTTTCATAGCCGTCCTTGCAGGCTGGATCACAACTGAAGTGGGTCGGCAGCCCTTCACAGTCTACGGGCTGATGCGCACCTCGGACAGTCTGGCACCCATCGCGGCACCGGCTGTGGCCGCCTCGCTGACCGCATTCATTGTGGTCTATTTCTTCGTTTTCGGGGCAGGGACTTTCTACATCCTGCGGCTTATGGGCAAACCAATTGCGGTGATTGCCGCCAAACCGTTGCGGGATGAGGGACCGATCCGAACCGCGGGGATCACACCTGCCACCCAGAAAATTCCAAAGAAGGAGGTTTGAGATGTTTGGACTAGAGCTTTCCTTCATCTGGGCTGGCATCATCGCTTTTGCCGTGCTGGTCTATGTCATCCTGGATGGGTTTGACCTGGGCGTCGGGCTGCTGTTTCCGCTAACGGATGATGAAAAAGAGCGTGACGTGATGATGAATTCCGTCGCGCCCATTTGGGACGGGAACGAAACATGGCTGGTGCTGGGTGGCGGCGGGCTCTTTGCCGTTTTCCCGCTGGCCTATGCGATTGTGATGCCTGCGCTTTACATCCCGATCATCGTCATGCTTTTGGGATTGGTCTTTCGCGGGGTCGCTTTTGAGTACCGTTGGCGCACGACGCGGTGGAAAAGGCTGTGGGATGTTTCTTTCTTTGGTGGCTCGCTTGCGGCCTCGATGTGTCAGGGCATCGCATTGGGGGCCTTGGTGCAAGGGATTGAGATTGAGGGCCGCGCCTATGCCGGAGGGTGGTGGGACTGGTTGACGCCGTTCTCCATGCTGACCGGTGTCGCGGTCACGGTGGGCTATGCGATGCTTGGGGCGACTTGGCTCAACATGAAACTTGAGGGGCGTATTCAAAGCCATATGCGCCGCCTGGCCTGGCCCTTTGCGGTTGCGACAGTGGTTTTCATGGGTGTCTTCAGCCTATGGACGCCCTTCCTGGATGTGGAATACTTCAATCGCTGGTTTGCTTGGCCAACTGTTGCATTCAGTGTGTTGGTGCCTGCGTTGGTTGGTCTGTCGATCTTTGGGCTCTTTCACGGCCTGCAATTGCAACGTGACGTACAACCATTCCTCTGCGCGTTGGCGCTATTCGTTCTGGGCTTCATCGGGATCGGGGTCAGTTTCTACCCGCACATGGTCCCTCCTTCCTTGACCATCGTGGATGCGGCGGCACCGGACAGTTCGCTGAAGTTTGCACTGGTCGGCACGCTCTTTTTGTTGCCGATCATTCTGGCCTACACCGCCTATGCCTATTGGGTGTTTCGTGGCAAGATTGACCCTGAAGAGGGCTATCACTGATGAGCCGTTGGGTGTCTCGTATCGGTTGGTTTGTGCTGATCTGGCTCGCCAGCGTCGCAGCGCTGGCTGTGGTTGCCTATGGTATCCGGCTGATGATCTACGCGGGATAATTCGCTGTTGCAGTCTTGTCATTGATGGATGGTTCGGGCCATCTGGCGCGCGAAACGTCGGTCAAGGAGCCCCCCATGCGCGCCATGCAAGTCACCGCCTATGATGAGCCGCTCAAAATGCAGGAACTGGAGATGCCGATGCCGGGGCCGGGTGAGGTCCTGATCAAGATCGACACCTGCGGCATGAACTTTGCCGACACGCTGATGATCAAGGGGACCTATCAGGAAAAGCCGCCACTGCCCTTCACCATCGGGATGGAACTGGCCGGGACGATTGAAGGTGTGGGTGAAGATGTGACGGGGATCAGCAAGGGGCAGCGCGTGGCCTCCTACACCGGTTTCGGTGGGCTGGCCGAATACACAACCTTGCCTGCCAAGATGTGCGTGCCCATTCCGGATGAAATGAACGCCGTGGACGCGGCAGCTTTCCTGATCGCCTATGGGACAAGTCATGTCGCGCTCGACTACAAGGCGCGTCTGCAGCCGGGCGAGCGGTTGCTGGTGCTGGGCGCTTCAGGCGGCGTGGGGCTGACAGCGGTGGAACTGGGCAAGGTTATGGGCGCCGAAGTTATCGCCTGTGCGCGCGGCACCGAAAAGTTGGAGGTCTGCCGCGCGGCGGGGGCGGATCACCTGATCGATTCCGAGACGGATGACATTCGCGAAATCGTCAAAGGGCTGGGTGGGGCTGACGTGGTCTATGACCCTGTTGGCGGGGATCAGTTCAAGGCGGCCATGCGGGCCTGCAATCCAGAAGCGCGGCTCTTGCCGCTGGGGTTTGCCTCCGGGGATGTGCCGCAGATTCCGGCAAACATCTTGCTGGTGAAGAATCTCACGGTGATGGGCCTCTATTGGGGGGGGTACGCCAAGATAAACCCAAGTGTTTTGACGGACAGCTTCAAGGTGCTCTTTGACTGGTATGTCGCAGGCAAGCTGAAGCCGCATGTCAGCAATGTCCTGCCGCTGGAACAGGCCAATGAGGCGCTGGATTTGCTACGCACCCGCAAGGCCACGGGCAAGGTGGTGGTGCAGGTAAGCTAGCGTCTGAGCCCGTAGCCGCGCGTGATCGCGCGGGCCTTCTGACGTTCCCTGAGGAACACGAAGAGACCGGCAGAGAGGATCAGCGCGATGCCAAGCCAAACCTCCCAAACAGGCAGTTCGCCAAAGATCACCACCCCCCAGAACACGGCCATCGGCAGCAATACGTATTCAAAGGGTGCCACGGTAGCCGCATCGCCCAGTCGGTACGCCTGACTGAGGCAGTAGCCGATGACAGCAGAATTCACTCCGAGCACCAGGAAGACCCATTCATCGCCCCGTTCGGGCCAGACCCAGGCCCGCAAAAGAAAGGTCGTTGAGGTGCTTGCCCCTTCACCAACAAACCGACCATCGCCCGCGACAACAAAGAAGCCAACCGACACCACAATAAACGTTGCTTGGATATAGACTGACAGCACCGAGGCTTTGGCTGTGACGCCAAGCTTGCGGGTCATGAGTTGATTGAGCGCATAGGCAATCGCCGCAACGATTGGCAGCAACAGAACAAGCCGAGAGGCGCTTAGCGCATCCGCCGTGGCCCAGGGGCGCTGCATGATGATCACGCCGACAAAGCCGATTGCGACAGCACCGAGGCGCAGTGGCCCAACCTTCTCACCCAGAAACGGAATCGACAGCACCGTGATGACAAGCGGGGCCACGAAAAAGAGTGCCGTCGCTTCGGCCAGGGGAAGGGCTGCGAGCGCCACGAAAAAGGTCATGTTGGAAATGACGATCATGATACCGCGCATCACATGCAGACCGGGTTGCCGCGTCCTGAGCAGGTGAAAACCGCCCTCAAAATGCACCAGAACAAGGCTCAGCAGGATGCCGATGGCAGAGCGTGCAAAAACGATCTGATGCAGGGCGTAGCCGCCGGAAAGCTGCTTGATCAACATGTCGTTGATCGAGATCGCGAACATGGCAGCGAGGATGGACAGAATGGCGAGGCCCGCGCGGTTCTGGGTCATTTGTGTCATGCGCCTCACCTATCAGCACAGCGCGCCATGTCACGTTCATTTACGACACCCTCTTGGCGCGCGCCCGTTAGCTGTTATCTTGACCGTCACCCAATTCAAGGAGCGCGCCCCATGCATATGTCCGACACCCGCCAGATTTCCGTGCCACCGGCTGAGGTTTACGCGGCATTGCTCGACCCCGGCATGCTGCAGAACTGTGTGCCCGGTGCCAAAGAAGTAACAGGTTCAGTTGAAGAAGGGTTCGAGGCAACGGTGGTGCAAAAGGTTGGACCGGTAAAGGCGACCTTCAAAGGAGAAGTCACCATCTCCGATCTGGTGCCCAACACCTCCCTCAAGATCGATGGCTCGGGCAAAGGGGGCGCGGCGGGCTTTGCCAAGGGCGGTGCCGAGGTGCGATTGGCCGAAAAGGACGGCGGCACCGAGTTGAGCTATGACGTCGAGGCCAAGGTGGGCGGCAAGCTGGCGCAGTTGGGCAGCCGGATCATCGACGGATTTGCCAAGAAGATGGCCGATCAGTTCTTTGAAAATCTTCAGACGTCTTTGGAGGGACCAGCGGCAACCGACAGCGCTGAGGGTAAAAGTGACGAAACGGCACCTGCCAAAAAGGGCTGGTTCGGACGCTCAAAGGACTGACCCCCCTGTTCCCTTTCCCAAAGTCGTTCTAGGTTCCGATCGCGGGGGGAGCGCGTATCATGCAGAGTATTGTTGAAATCAAAGACCTCAAGAAGTCTTACAAAGGCGGCTTTGAGGCGCTCAAAGGTGTGAACCTCGACATTCGTGAAGGAGAAATCCTGGCGCTGTTGGGGCCCAACGGGGCTGGAAAAACAACGCTTATTTCCACGGTTTGCGGGATCACCACGGCGACCTCCGGCTCTGTGACCGTGGGCGGTCATGACATCCAGCGAGAGTATCGCGCGGCCCGGTCGATGATTGGGCTGGTGCCGCAAGAGATCAACCTGGAACCCTTCGAAAGAGTGCGCAATACGGTCAAGTTTTCTCGTGGTCTCTTTGGCAAAAGTGGCGATGATGCCGCCATCGAAAAGGTGCTCAGGCAGCTTTCTCTTTGGGATAAAAGAGACAATCAGATCAGAGAGTTGTCCGGCGGCATGAAGCGCCGCGTGCTGATCGCCAAAGCGCTGAGCCACGATCCCCGGGTTCTCTTTCTGGACGAGCCGACGGCGGGTGTGGATGTCGAACTGCGCAAGGACATGTGGGAGGTGGTTGCCGGGTTGAAGGCCGATGGGGTGACGATCATCTTGACCACCCACTACATCGAAGAGGCTGAGGCCATTGCAGACCGCGTGGGCGTGATTGCCAAGGGCGAACTGATGCTGGTCGAAGACAAGGACAAGCTCATGGCCCGAATGGGTCAGAAAGAGCTTGAGGTGCAGCTTACCGAGAACATCAGCGAGATACCGAAAGCCCTGCAGTCCAACGCCTTGCGCATTTCCGAAGACGGAAGCGCCTTGATCTACACCTACGACACGCGGGCAGAGCGGACGGGGATCACCAAACTCTTGAGCGATGTCGCCAAGGCCGGGTTGGTGCTGCGCGATGTGGTGACGCGGCAGTCTTCTCTGGAAGAGATATTCGTAAATCTGGTGCATGAGGATGACGACAAGGAGACAGCGGCATGAACTGGACTGCAATCCGCTCCATCTTTGTGTTCGAGATGGCCCGGTTTTTCCGCACCATTGCCCAGAGCTTTCTGGCACCCGTGCTTTCGACCTCTTTGTATTTCGTCGTCTTCGGCGCGGCCATCGGCAGCCGCATTGATGAGGTCGAGGGGGTCAGCTATGGCGCGTTTATTGTGCCGGGCCTGATCATGCTGACGGTGATCACGCAGTCGATATCGAATGCGTCCTTTGGCATCTACTTCCCCAAGTTCATTGGTACCTTTTTCGAACTGCTCTCGGCGCCCATCAGCTTTATCGAGATTGTGATCGGCTATGTTGGTGCAGCGGCGACCAAGGCGCTGATCATCGGGGTGATCATCCTGATAACGGCATTCTTCTTTGTAGACTTCACCATTGCCCATCCCCTGGCAATGGTTGCCTTTCTGGTGCTGACGACCATCAGCTTTGCGCTCTTCGGCTTCATCCTGGGGATATGGGCGGGGAACTTTGAACAGCTTCAGATCGTGCCGCTACTGATCGTCACGCCGCTCGTTTTCCTTGGCGGGTCTTTCTACTCCATCACGATGTTGCCCCCGGTCTGGCAGACGATTTCGATGTTCAATCCGGTGGTCTATCTGATCTCAGGCTTTCGCTGGGCGTTCTTTGATACCGCCGATGTCCCGATCATCACCAGCCTGCTGGCGATAGGCTTATTCACGGCGGTTTGTCTTGCCGTGATCTGGTGGATTTTCCGCACCGGCTGGCGCATCCGGGAATAAAGCGGCACCTTGCCTTGTTTGCCGACCACCCGCGCTCTACATGGGGACACATGAAGAACTGGCTGCCTTTCCTGAAATCTGATCCTACTGTCGCCGTCATCCGCCTTGCCGGAATGATAGGGGGACAGGGTCGTGCAACGCTCAATGACGCGAACCTTAAGTCCGTGATCGAGAAAGCTTTTGCCAAAGGCAAACCCGCTGCGGTGGCGCTGGAGGTCAACTCGCCAGGCGGCAGCCCCGTGCAATCCTCGCTGATCGGCGCGCGCATCCGTCGGCTGGCGGAGGAAAAGGAAATCCCGGTTATCGCTTTTGTTGAGGACGTCGCGGCCTCGGGCGGCTACTGGCTGGCGGCCGCAGCTGATGAGATTTATGCAGACCGCTCCTCCGTTGTTGGGTCCATCGGCGTGATCTCGGCATCGTTCGGTCTTGATGAGTTTATCAAGAGTTATGGGATTGAGCGGCGGGTCTATACCGCCGGCAAATCCAAGAGCATGCTTGACCCGTTCCGGCCTGAAGACCCCAAAGATGTTGAGCGGCTCAAGACGTTGCTGGAAGACATCCACGTGAATTTCAAAGACCACATCACCGCACGACGGGACGGCAAACTGCCAGAGGATCAGGACCTTTTCACCGGGGAGGTCTGGCTGGCGGAAAAGGCCACCGAATTGGGATTGATCGATGGGATCGGTCATCTGCGCCCGATGATGAAAGAGCGCTTTGGCGACAAGGTCCGCTTTCGCGAGTATGGTGTGAAGCGCGGTCTGCTGTCCCGCTTTGGCACGCAATTGGTACAAGACACGGTGCAGGGCATCGAAGAGCGCGCGGCATATGCACGCTTCGGTCTCTGATCGATGATTGCAAAGATCGTCATCCTTTTTCTGGTGTTTATGGGTGTGCTTGCCTGGTTCGGCAAGATGCACTGGCTGGGCTCCAAAAGGTTGACGCAGACCAAGTGCCGCGCCTGCGGGCGCTACCGCATTGGCAAGGGGCCCTGTGCCTGCGGAGGTAAGGGCTGATGCTGATGCCATGGCTGCTGTCGGCGCTGGGTCTTGTGATCCTGCTGCTTGCAGGTGATGCGCTGGTAAAAGGGGCGGTAAATTTGTCGCTGCGCCTGGGCGTGCCTGCGCTGATTGTCAGTCTGACCATTGTGGCCTTCGGTACCTCTGCCCCCGAGCTGCTGATCTCGATTAAAGCGGTGCTGGACGACGCGCCGGGGATCGCGCTGGGCAACGTGGTTGGGTCGAACACGGCGAATATCCTTTTGGTTCTGGGGATTCCGGCGCTGCTCGCGACCATGCACACCTCGGAATGCGAGACCAAGAAAACCTTCAATTTCATGATCGCTGCGTCTTTATTGTTCATCGCATTGGCGTTTCGTGGTGTTTTCGACTGGATTGCGGGCCTCGTCCTGCTGGGCGGGTTGGCCTATGTGCTGGGTGATCAGTTCAAAGAGGCCTTGGCGCATCGAAAGGCGGGCGAGGACGAGGAGGAACCCGAAGGGGCGGACCCGAACATGCCCGGGTGGCAGATTGCGATTTTCCTTATACTGGGCCTGATCGGATTGCCATTGGGGGCGAGCCTGCTGGTGGACAATGCGACGGTCATCGCGCGGGCCTACGGCGTAAGCGACACAGTGATCGGTCTGACACTGGTGGCCATCGGCACGTCTCTGCCAGAGCTTGCCACAACTGTGATGGCGGCCCTGCGGCGACAGGCAGATGTTGCGCTCGGCAATGTGATTGGCTCAAACATGTTCAATCTGCTGGCCATCATCGGCATTGCCAGCCTTGTCGGGCCCATCAGTGTCGATCCGGATTTCCTAACCTTTGACCTTTGGGTGATGCTGGGCGCGTCGCTGCTGCTGATACCATTTGTCTTTTTGCGCATGGATATCACGCGGGTCTGGGGGATTGTGCTGAGCGTCCTATATGCCCTCTATCTGTTTGTGGTGTTGATGTAGGAGGTGCCGATGGCGCGTGCATTGGTGACCGGCGCAGGCCACCGGCTTGGCGCAGCGATGGCGCGGTACCTTGGTCAGCGCGGATTTGATGTGGCCGTGCATTACGCATCCTCTGCGGAAGGTGCCAATGAGGTCGTGGCGGAGCTGTCGAACGCTGGCGTGAAGGCAGTGGCTTTGCAGGCGGATTTGTTGAATGATGCAGAGACGGAGGGGCTTTTCGCTGAAGCGGTTGATGCGCTTGGAGGCCCGATCACTTGCTTGATCAACAACGCCTCGATTTTTGAGTACGACACCGTGCGGACCGCCACACGTGAAAGCTGGGACCGGCACATGGGCAGCAACCTGCGCGCCCCATTTGTGCTGACCCAAGCCATGGCAGAACAGGGCCTTGAGGCCACGACCGACAGCAATGGGGAACCTCAGGCAACTGGATTGATCGTCAATATGATCGATCAGAGGGTTCGCAAGCTGACTCCGGAGTTTATGACCTACACCTTGGCCAAGATGGGCCTTTGGGCCATGACGCAAACGACCGCGCAGGCCCTGGCCCCCGCGATCCGTGTCAATGCCATTGGGCCGGGGCCGACGTTGCAGGGCAGCCGTCAGAGCGCCCAGCACTTTGCAGACCAGCGGTCGAACACGGTGCTGGGGCGCGGTGCCAATCCTGCGGATATCACTGCAGCGCTTGGCTATTTTCTGGATGCCCCTGCAGTCACCGGGCAGCTTCTTTGTGTTGACGGGGGGCAGCATCTGGGATGGCAAACACCCGACGTGCTGGGTGTTGAATGACGGCCGTAGCACGCAAGTTCTGCACTGCTTAGGCGGGCTTTCACAAAACCGTCATAAAATGCCTGCGATTTCATGCACTTGGTTAGTGCAAAAGAAAATAATAAATGAAATCAATGCTTTAATATATTGCCTAAAAATTAGGCAAATTGCGGAACCCACATGAAAACAACGGAAAATTCGAAAGTGCCTGATCTTACCCGCAGACTTATCCACAGCAATCGTGGACAGGTTAACTCTTGTGAACTGACGCGGCATATTGCAGTTGCGCAGAAGAATCACGGGCAGGCATGACAGAAAAGGTTCAAACACAGCCGACCGGCCATGAGGTGATCCAAAGCTACCTCAAGACTATCGACACATCTCCGGGCGTTTACCGGATGCTCGATGCCGAAAGCCGTGTGCTCTACGTTGGCAAGGCGCGCAATCTACGGGCCCGTGTCAGCAACTACGCGCGGCCCGCCGGACACAGCCCACGCATCGCGCGAATGATCGCCAACACTGCATCGATGATGTTTCTGACCACAAAGACAGAAACCGAGGCGCTGCTCTTGGAGCAGAACCTGATCAAGCAACTGAAGCCCAAGTTCAACGTATTGCTGCGCGACGACAAAAGCTTTCCCAATATCCTCGTGACGGCAGATCACAACTTCCCTCAAATCAAAAAACATCGCGGGGCCAAGAAGGAGCGCGGGGCGTATTACGGTCCTTTCGCCTCAGCAGGTGCGGTGAACCGGACGCTCAACCAGTTGCAGCGGGTTTTTCTGCTTCGGGATTGTTCGAATTCAATGTTCGAGACGCGGACGCGGCCTTGCCTGCAATACCAGATCAAACGGTGTTCCGCGCCTTGTGTGGGCAAGATCAGTCCGGCTGACTATCAGGAGACGGTTAGGGACGCGGAGCGTTTCCTGAGTGGCAAGAAAACTGACATCCAGGCGCGACTTGCGCAAGAGATGAACGATGCATCGGAAGCGATGGAGTTTGAGCGCGCCGCCGCCCTGCGGGACCGGATCAAGGCGCTGACGCAGGTCCAGACCGCGCAGGGGATCAATCCCAAAGGCGTGACCGAAGCCGATGTCATCGCTTTGCACATGGACAGCGGTCAGGCTTGCGTACAGGTGTTCTTTATCCGCGCGAACCAGAACTGGGGCAACAAGGACTATTACCCGCGTGTCGGCGCCGACGTGGATGCGGCGGAGGTGCTGGAGGCCTTTATCGGCCAGTTCTACGACACGCGTGAGCCACCGCGCCAGCTGATCCTCAGCAATGAAATTGAGAGCCCGGACCTGATGGCCGAAGCCCTGTCAGGCAAGCTGGGCCGGAAGGTTGAGTTGCTGGTTCCCCAACGCGGAGAGAAGGCCGAACTGGTGGACGGCGCCTTGCGCAACGCGCGCGAAAGTCTTGCGCGCAAGATGGCGGAAACGGCAACACAGGCCAAACTGCTCAAGGGGCTGGCAGAGGCCTTCGACCTGCCCAAGGTGCCAGAGCGGATTGAGGTCTATGACAACTCGCATATTCAAGGCAGCAATGCGGTGGGCGCAATGATTGTTGCCGGACCCGATGGGATGATGAAAAACCAGTACCGCAAGTTCAACATCCGTGGAGACGAGCTGACCCCCGGTGACGACTTCGGCATGATGAAAGAAGTGCTGACCCGGCGCTTCAAGCGGCTGATCAAGGAAGACCCCGACCGAAGCGAGGGCCATTGGCCGGACCTGTTGCTGATCGATGGTGGTGCCGGACAGGTCAGTGCCGTACGCGAGATCATGCGGGAGTATGGCGTCGAAGACATTCCTATGGTCGGCGTGGCCAAGGGGGTGGACCGGGACGCGGGCAAGGAAGAATTCTACCGCACGGGTGAGCGCCCGATGGCGTTACGGCACAACGATCCGGTGCTCTACTTCGTTCAACGCCTGCGGGATGAGGCGCACCGCTTTGCCATCGGCACGCACCGTGCCAAACGCGCCAAGGCTGTGGGTGCCACGCCGCTTGACGATGTGCCTGGCGTGGGCGCAGCGCGCAAGCGGGCATTGCTGGCCCACTTCGGTTCGGCCAAGGCGGTGGGACGGGCGAACCTCAGCGATCTCAAGGCGGTGGATGGCGTGTCCGATGCGCTGGCCGAAACGATCTATGCCTTCTTTCACGAACGTGGATGATCCGGTTGAGCGGCTGCGCCGCAGGGTATTCCATTTTGTTGATGAGGGGGCGCGGCCCCCTCAAACTCCGCCGGAATAAATTGGAAAGATGAAGCGGCTGAGCCACGCTTGGTGCTTTCGGCCCGATGGCGGGCGCGATAGGGTGCGCGCATGAAGTGGAATCTGCCAAATGTCCTGACGCTGATGCGTTTGCTGGCCGCGCCGATGGTGGCGGTGATGTTTCTCTATTTCACGCGGCCCTATGCGGATTGGTTCGCGCTGGTGCTCTTTCTTCTGGCGGCGATAACCGATTGGTTTGACGGCTACCTTGCGCGGGCTTGGAAGCAGGAGACGAAGCTGGGGGCCATGCTGGACCCGATTGCCGACAAGGCGATGGTCGTGATCGCGCTGATGGTGATCATCGGTTTTTCAAGCTGGTCGCCCTGGCTGGTGCTTCCGGCCACCGTGATCTTGTTCCGCGAGGTGTTTGTGTCGGGTTTGCGCGAGTTCCTGGGGGACGTCGCGGGCACATTAAAGGTCACAAAGCTAGCCAAGTGGAAGACCACGACCCAGATGATTGCGATTGCGGTGCTCTTCAGTCAGGGCGTGTTCGAACACTACCTTGGAATGTCGGTCTTTGGCATGGATGAGCAGATGATCTCGGCCATCCTGAACGGCGAGGAGGAGGATGTGCTGGGTCTTGGCTGGAAGCTGGCGGGTATGGAATGGGCCGGGCTGATTGGGCTGTGGCTTTTGTGGCTGGCTGCGGCGTTGACGGCGATCACTGGGGCCGACTACCTGA
>CAYUSM010000015.1:0-21487 GCA_964447345.1 uncultured Sulfitobacter sp.
ATCCAGCGGAACAAGGCCTGCGCTGTCTGGCGTCCCATGTCGTCCAGCGGCAGGCTGATGCTTGTCAGCGCGGGCGAGGTTGTGCGCGAAGCGGGCAGATCTTCCATGCCAATTACGGAAATGCTCGCAGGTACGGCAACACCCGCGGATTGAAGGCCGAAAAGGGCACCAAGGGCCAGGACGTCAGACACACATAGGAGTGCTGTGATCCCCATGTTCTCTTGCACGATCTTCTGTGCGCATTCCGCGGCGGCGTCGTAGAGCATATCGCGCTCAAAAAAGATCGCTTCAGCCGGAACTCTGGCACGCAAGGCGTCAATTCGGGCCAGTGTCCGGTCATTGGTGTCGAGTGGACCATGCAGGATCGCGATCTTCCGATGCCCCAGGTCGAGCAGATGATCCAGTGCCCTGACCGCGATTGCCGCGTTGTCATATCCTATGGTTGGCAAATGATGCTCTGGGGCAAAATAGGACGTGGCGATCACGGGCAATGCCCGTTGCCGGATGCCTTTCTCAAAAGCCTCTGAGTGCGTGATGCCGGACACCGTCAAACCTTCAATTCCAAGGTTCATAAGGTCTTGGGCACGATCGGCTTCCCGGGATGGATCACCTCCGGTTGTCGCAACAACCAGTGATAAGCCACAGGCGGCAAGTTCTTCTTCCAGCGCATGCAGGTAGCGGGCAAAGATAGCGTGGTCCAGCGTCGGAACCAGAGCACCGACCATGTAAGTGCGGCCACTGTTTATGGCACGCGCGGATGGGCTGGGAACAAAGCTGAGCGCATCTATTGAGCCTTCGACACGCTGCCGGGTCGTGAGCGCGACATTCCCTGTTCCGTTCAACACCCGTGACACAGTAGCAACCGAGACCCCCGCGTGGCGGGCGACATCTCGCATATTGCTGCGTCGCTTGGAGCGGTGAAGGGTCATGGCCTTACTGTGCCGATTGCCCAAAAGAGAGGCAATAAGTAAATTCTTGACAGATGTAACTAGTTACATGCCCTATGTAACTAGTTACAGATCGATTCTTGGAAAGACTGGGTGCTCGACCAGACTGTCATACGAAGCTTCTCGAACATGGGGAGCAAGGCTCAGGGCAGGAACTTTGCCGGTTTCAGTGGTCCTGGCGCGCCCTCCCGATACTTCGTAGAACCGCGGTCCTGCCGGAAATTTGCGCTGTCGAAAGGAGACATCCTGCAGCTTGGTGAGAGGGCTGTTACAAGCCCAGTCGCGCTGGCAATGTTCGGAAGCCGAGGACAGCGGCTTGAAGATCAATTTGGACTGCCCGCGACGACCCCTCTCGCATTTGCAGATTTTGACAGTGCTGAACTGCAAGGCTGGCTGAAGAGCAATGGCTCGGACGTAGGCGATACGCTTGAGGTGACCTGGATCACTGAACTCACCGAGCCTTTGATACTGAAAGCGCCTCAAGACTGTTTCGCCATCATCATCTCTGCCCTGCCCCAAGATAGCTTGATCGAAGGACAGAGTGTCGATGCGCTACAGGTCAGCATTCAGTCCGCAAGCCGCGCAACACCATTGCCAGAGCCCCTTGGTGATGTTCGCGACGAATTCACGATCAATAGGGCGTCGGCGCAGGCCTATGAGGTGCGCAAAGGGGAAACGCTTCAAATCATCGATGTGATGGGCCAGCAGTGTTCTGATTTTCAGGCGTTTCGGACCAGTGCGCTGGATGCAGGGTCCGAATGGATGATCGATGGCACCACGACGCGCTCCATGGTGCGGCGCGCCTTTCCGGGACCGGGCCTGTTTGACAAGTTCTACGATGGGGCAATGGCACCGCTGTTGCAGGTCATGCAGGACACCTGTGGCAGGCACGATACCTTTGGTCTGGCCTGCACGGCGCGCGGATATGAAGAGCGCGGCTTTCCCGGCCATGTGAATTGCTCTGACAACATCTCGCATGCACTGGCCCCCTTCGGCGTGGCACCGCGCGCGGGCTGGCCTGCGATCAACTTCTTTTGGAACACTTGGGTGGATCCACATCACCACCTGCAGACGGCAGAATCCTGGTCGCGTCCGGGGGACTACGTTGCGATGAAGGCTTTGGATGATCTGGTTTGTGTCTCCACCGCCTGCCCTGATGACATCGATCCGATAAATGGCTGGAATCCAACGGATGTGCACGTGCGTATCTACCGGCCGGAAACCAAAATCACGCGGGCCATTGCCTACCGCAAGAAAGAAAACGCGCCGATGCAAATCTCGCAGAACTCCGCCTTTCACGAGCGGCTGGCCCCCCTTACGGATCAATTCGCGCCCGCCCGTGACCTTTGGGCACCGATTTGCTTTCCAAGCCACGGCACCCAAGGCGAGTACTGGGCCTGCAGGCAGGCAGCGACACTGCAGGACATGAGCGGGCTTCGCAAGTTTGACGTGATCGGGCCAGATGCCGAGAAGCTGCTGCAGTTGGCGATGACCCGCGACATTGGCAAATTGGCAGTCTGGCGGGGGACCTATTCGCTGCTTTGCGATGAAAGCGGCGAAGTGATTGACGACGGCACCCTCTTTCGCCTTTCCGATCATCTTTTCAGATGGTGTTGCGGGTCCGAAGAAAGCGGCAGCTGGCTCACTAAACTGACTGCAGAACACGGCCTGCAGGTGCGGATCCATGACTTGCAAGGATCCCTGCCCAACCTGGCACTGCAGGGGCCAAGATCACGGGATATTCTGCGCAAAGTTCTGTTTACCCAGCCGCATGTGCCCAATCTGGACCAGCTCAAATGGTTTGGCGCAACTGTCGGACGGCTCAATGACCGCGATGGTGTGCCTTTCATGCTGACCCGCAGCGGCTACACGGGTGAGCTGGGGTACGAGCTTTTCTGTTCCCGTGAGGGGGCTTTACCGCTCTGGGATGCGCTGATGGATGCGGGGGCCGAATTTGGCCTAAAGCCGATGGGCTCTGCCGCATTGGAAATCATCCGGATTGAGGCGGGACTGGCTGCAGGTGGTGCCGAATTTGCCCCGGGGCATGATGCATTCGAGGCGGGCCTTGGTTTTGCCGTCGACCTCAAGAAAGAGGCCTTCGTGGGCCATGAGGCCCTTCGACGCAATGCTCAGGCACCGCGCCGTACGCTGATGGGGCTGCATTTTGAATGCGATGACGTCCCGCCCGCCGGATCGCCCGTGTTCAAAGGCGAAAGGCAGATCGGTCAGATCACATCTGCCACCAAGTCTCCCATGCTGGGCCATGCCATTGCAATGGCCCGCCTGTCGGTTGAACACGCGTCGCCCGGCACTGAAGTTGAAGTCGGTCTTCTGGACGGGCGCATGAAGCGACTGGATGCTTCAGTTGTCACCGTGCCTTTCTTTGACCCCAAAAGAGAAAGAGCGCGTGCATGAGCGTTGTAGAACTTGAAAACGTCTGGAAGGTCTTTGGAGAAAGGGCACCCGACGCAATGGCCGCCATCCGTAGCGAGGGGATCGGCAAGGCCGAAGTTCTGGAACGATTTGGTGCTGTGGTCGGGGTCAAGGATGCGTCGTTCAGCGTGGATGAGGGGGAAATCTTCTGCCTCATGGGCCTCTCCGGGTCCGGGAAATCCACGCTGGTGCGGCACATCAACAGATTGATCGAACCCACTGCCGGGACCATTCGCATCATGGGCGAAGACATCGGTGCCATGAAGACCGAAGAGCTGCGCGCCACACGTGCGGACAAGATCGGCATGGTGTTTCAAAACATGGCGCTGCTGCCGCACCGGTCGGTGCGTGACAACATTGGCTTTGCGCTGGAGCTGCGGGGGATCGATGGCTACACCCGGGCGCAAAAGGCGGATGCCGCGCTTGAGACCGTATCCCTGCATGGTTACGGCGACCGCCTGCCGTCAGAATTGTCCGGCGGGATGCAGCAGCGGGTCGGCCTTGCCCGGGCCTTGGCGGCAGATCCTGAAATCCTGTTGATGGATGAGCCGTTTTCGGCCCTCGACCCGCTGATCCGGCGGAACCTGCAGGACGAGTTTCTTGGCCTGAGCCAAAACCTCAAGAAAACCACCGTCTTTATCACCCACGATCTGGATGAGGCCATCCGCATGGGAGACCGCATCGGCATCATGAAAGACGGCGAGATTGTCCAGATCGGCACGGCCGAAGACATCGTGACAGCACCTGCAGATGACTACGTGGCCGACTTTGTTGCCGGAATCTCGCGCCTGAAACTGGTCTCGGCCGCAAAGATCATGACTGAGGTTGATGCCTACAAAGCCCAGAATGGTAGTGCAGACCTTGCAAGCGGCTGCCCCGAAGCAGCGCCTGAAGATGATCTGGACACACTCGTGGGCCTCAGCACCGGGTCCGACAAACCCGTGCTCATCAAGTCAGACGGCAACATCGTCGGAATCGTGACCAAAGACACGCTGCTGCGTGGTTTGCAGGGGGGAGCAGAGGCATGAGTGGCGCAGAACAACGCGAGATTGATGACCGCGACGTCTCGATCGGGACCTTTGTCGAACAGGGCGAGCCATACTACGCACCGATCTTCGAGAAGGTGCAGCGCGGCAGCCTGCCCCGCTGGCACCAGAACATCTGGGCCTTGATCGTTCCATGGGCCTGGGCCGCGACACGTGGTGTGTGGCTCTTGTTCTGGGTGTCGTTGGCAATCGACGTGCTGGCGCTGGTTTGCCTGATGCAGGTCGTCAAGTTTTCTCCCCTGCTGGCGGAGGCACAACTTGATGCCGCCGCAAACAGCACACTTGTGGCGCGGTACTCAACCTGGGTGACCAACTATGGTTGGGCCGCTGCCATCCTTTTCATTGGCGGCAGACTATGGATGGGAAGCAGCGCAAACCGCTGGTATTTCAATCAATATTCCCGCTGGCGTATTGATCAGGCGGTGCCCAGCGGCGTGGATATGAAGCGGTTGATCGTCGGCCTTGTGGTCGTGGCCATTGTTGCACCGCTGACCACCTACCGGGCCACGCAACTGCGCCTGGACGAACGTGCATGTTTCAACCAGATGCGCGCCGGTGAAGCGGTTGAGCAGCTCTTGCCAGCCTATGAGGCAACGGACGTAAACACGCTTCTTGCATCCATGGATGCCGATATTGCCGACATGCAGTCCCGCTTTGACGTGGTGGACGCGATTGAGAACCGCACGGACGAGCAGAACGCAGAGCGCAGTCAACTGCGTCGCGACCTGCGCGATCTGGAGCGCGAACGCGAACAGGCAAGTGATTTCCAGACCATTTCGGCTGTGGACAGGTTTGATTGTGCGTTTATCGATGACTTCCCGACCCTCGCGCGTCTCGACCCACCCGCAGACATCACTTACCGCCGGGTTGCGGATGAAGAAGCCATCGCCGCTGGAGACGAAGACGCCACAAAGGTGATTGCCCAGGTCAAAGACCCTGTCGAAGGCCGCAAGGTCACCATCTTTACCTACTCGGCCGAAAGCATCGACATCGGCATCAATAAGCTGCGTGCGCAGTACGCGGGCTTTTTTGACGCGATGACAAATGTGCTGCGTCAGTCGCTGATCCGGGTCGAAGTTGCCTTCATGCAAACACCGTGGCCAGTTGTTGCCTTCCTGTTCCTGGCCCTCAGCTGGGCCTTTGCAGGCAAGGGCACGACGATTTTCGTGGGCGCATCACTCGCGTTCCTGGCGCTGTTTGAACTGTGGCAAATCGCGATGCAGACCATGGCATTGGTGGTTGTCTCGACAGCGGTTTGCGTCTTTGTCGGTCTGCCTATTGGCATCTGGATGGCCAAGAACAAGTGGTTCAGGTGGATCACCGAACCCATCCTTGACGTGATGCAAACCATCCCATCGCTCAGCTACCTTGTGCCTGCCGTCGCTTTCTTTGGCATCTCCCAGCCGCCCGCGGTGCTGGCCACGGTGATCTTTGCGATGCCGCCGATGATCAAGCTGACGGCGCTCGGCATCCTGCAGGTACCTGAAAGCACCAAGGAAGCCGCCCTCGCCTTTGGAGCCTCCGAACGACAGCTGTTGCGCAAGGTCGAATTGCCGATGTCGATCCCCTCGATCATGGCTGGCCTCAACCAGACGATCATGCTGGCACTTTCGATGGCAACGATTTCGGCCTTTATCGGCGCCGAAGGTCTCGGGGCGATTGTGACATCCGCTCTGGGGGATGCGAATGCCGGTAAGGGTCTGCTGGCGGGCATCGCCATCGCTCTGGTCGCGATGATGATCGACCGCATCCTGAAGGGCATCCGCAACTCTTTCAGCCGCATCTAACCTCAACAACCAGATTCAACAACAACGGGAGAAACCACATGAACATGTTGAAGACAACCGCGCTGACGGGCGCACTGGCGCTCGCCGCCGCTGGCGCATCCGCGCAAGAGAAGGTGACATTCTCGGACCTTAGCTGGAACGGCGCGCAGGCCATCGGCCACGTGCTGTCCACGATCATTGAAACCGAAATGGGCGGTGACGCGGAGATCGTCTCCGGTATGAACCAGGCCGCCGTGATCATGGCAGGTATGGACAAGGGCGACGGTTCTATCGACGTCTTCACTGACATGTGGATGCCCAACCAGCAGGCCCTTTGGGACGAATACATCGACGGCAACGGCACGGTGAAGCACAACCAGCCATACAAGGGCACCTCCAACATCTATGTGCCGACCTATATGACCGATAAGGTCAAAACCATTGAGGACCTCAAGAACCCTGAGATCGCCGCGATGTTCGACACAGACGGCAATGGCAAGGGGGAGTACTGGGCCGGTGATGTGACCTGGGCCTCTACCAAGCGCTGGCAGATCAAGTTCAAATCCTATGGGCTGGACGGCCTGTGGGAGCCGAACATTGTCTCTGCCGACACGTTCAAAGCGGGACTTGAAGCCGCCTATACCTCCGGCAAACCACAGCTCTTCTACTACTGGACGCCAGAAGCGATCCACGTGAAGTACGACCTGACAGCGGTGGAAGAGCCTGCGCGCTCCGATGGCTGTGAAGACGTTGATCTGGATGCCGAAGATTGGCTGGAAGTCTCCGAATTCAACTGCGTCATCGCATCCAACGAGATCTTCGTCGCCTATTCCGCATCTTTGGAAGAGCGCAATCCTGCCGCAGCAAAGATGCTGTCCAACGTGCAGTTCACCGGAGATGAAATCAACGGCTGGATCGTTGAGATGTTTGAAAACAAGCGTGACCCACGCGAAGTTGCCGAAGACTGGATCGCGGACAACAAAGAGACCGTCCAATCCTGGATCAATGGCTAGGTTTTCTGAGTAAGACGGCAGGCGGCTTCCCGAAAGGAGCCGCCTGTTTTCAATAGGACAGACCCGAGCGCTCATTGAGGGTTGGGTAGCTAAGAAATGAACGGGTCCTTGCTAGAAGCTGTCAGGAAGAGCTGATCGCTTTCAAAAAGCGCTTCTTCAAATCTTCGGCCAAGCTGACTGTCTACCGATAGCCACTTTAACCCGCCCGCACCGCCTCAACATGGTGGTTGAACCCTTCATCTTGCATCAATGCCTTGCAGCGCGCGAAACGGCCGGTGGCGTAGGCCCAGAAATCCTCGGCCGGGTTGTCATCGGCCAGCTGGATCAGCCCCCAAAGCGTCCAGAGCAAGTCGCACATCGCTTTGTAGATCACCATTCGACCCTGCTCGGCTTCGGTTGGCGAGCGCCCGAAATATGCAGCCATCATTTCCGCATCCTGGGCTGCGTCCATCCCGGCTTCAACGGACAGATCGCCCAGATCCCAGAGCGGGTCATTCATGCCCGAATACTCCCAGTCGACGATCCACATAATCTTGCCATCATCGAGGAAATTCTCGCACAGCGGGTCGCAGTGGCATGGTGCAAGCGGCAGGTCAGCCTGCGCCAGAACCTCCTTCACCGGCGCGGCAGCAGCGACTACATCGTGATACCCTTCAGGCAGAGCAACATCCTTGGTGGACAGGACGTTGAGATAGTCGTCAATCATCGCGAAAAGCTCAAATCGGAATTGAAACGTTTCACCTGAATTGTGGAGCCTTGCCAATGCCGCACCCGCCCGACCCGGCGATCCCGCGCGACGTCTGAAAAGGTCCGGTGTCATTGTTTCGATATCCGGTACCGTCTCTGAAATCATTAACCCGCTGTCCGCTTCGCCATAGATCACCTTCGGTGATACGCCCGCGCGGGCGGCGGCATGGGCGTTGTGCAGCTCGATCGCCCGGTCGATGTAAGCCTCTGTCCCCTCGCCAGGAATACGCACAATCACAGACCTGTCGCCAATGTCGACGCGGTGCACCAGATTGGTCAGCCCGCCCAAACGTGTGATGCTGTCTGCTGCAGTCATTGCCCGGAACTCGGGCGCTCTTCGCAGCGCGTCCATCACCTGTCCTGTGTGTTCGGTCATCACCAGTTCTCCTTAATCCTTCAACGCCGCATTCTTTGGGTCGTAAACCGGGCTTTCGACACGGGTGATCGGGTGGCGCTCTCCGAAAACCTCAAGCGTGAAAGCCTCTTCGTCCCAATGCATCTTGTCCAGATAGCCGCGCACGATCGTTTTCCTGACGGTGTGGCCGTAGCCCACCGATGTCGCGAGCGACACGACCTCGCCGCCTCTCAAAATGGTTTCACCACCCGTCAGTGGCAGGTTCATGTCCGAGACAAAGGTGCAGAGCTTGCGGCTCAGGTCCCCGTTCTTTTGCGCTTCAAGCACGGCACGCCCTTTGAAATCACCCTTTGATTTCAGATGGACGCGAAAGCCTACTCCAGCCTCTACAGGGGTGTAGTCCGGCGTCACGTCACCCGACCAATAGATATAGCCTTTCTCCATTCGCAGGCTTTCAATCGCGCGGTACCCCACATTTGCAATCCCGGCACTTTGCCCCGCTTGCCAAAGCAGATCATAGACATGTGCGGCAAATTCCGTGGGGATGTGCAACTCATAGCCGCGCTCCCCGACATATCCGATCCGTGCCGCCAGAACCGGCGCAGCCCCGACGACGATCTCACGCGCTGAGGAGAAGCCCAGGGCAGCGTCGGATACGTCGCTTTCCGACGCGGCGGACAGAACATCACGGGATTTGGGCCCGACAATGTTCACAACCGCCTTGCCGGACGTCACGTCGATGAGGTGGACCGTTCCGTCACTCGGCATGTTGCGGCGGATCCAATCGCTGTCATGTACGCCAAAGCCGGAACCGGTGACCATATAGAACCTGTCAGGCGCAAGCCGGACAAAGGTGACATCCGCTTCTGTTCCGCCGGTGTCGTTACACATCTGTGTGTAAATGACCGAACCCGCAGGTTTGTCCATGTTGGACACACAGAGCCGCTGCAACAATGCCAAGGTGCCTGGTCCCAGAATTTCGAATTTGGCAAAGGAGGATTGGTCAATAAGGGCCACGCGTTCGCGCACCGCCCGGTGCTCTTCCGCCACGAAGGCCTTCCAGCCGGGATCGAGAAAGTCGAGCTGGTCGACCGGTGCCACCCCCTCCGGGGCGAACCAGAGTGGACGTTCCCAACCGTTCTTGGAGCCATAGACTGCGCCAGCATCCTTGAGGCGCTGATAGAGCGGCGACAGGCGCAGCTGACGGGCGCTTTCATGTTCCTGACCGGGGTAGCGCATCTTGTAGTGATGCGCGTAGTGCTCCACCGCGCGCGGGTACATAAACGCCCGCGTGCCATGATGCGGCCCAAACCGGCGCACATCAAGCGGCCAGAGATCAAGGGATGGCGCACCTTCCACAACCCATTCCGCGATCATCTCGCCTGCCCCGCCACCGGCCGCAATTCCATAGAGGAATCCCGTGGCAAGCATGAGGTTGTCAAAACCTGGCTGCCACCCCATGACGAAGTCCCCGTCTGCCGAATAGGGGATTGGGCCGTTGATGACCTGCCGGATGCCGACCTCGTTGACCACCGGTGTCACCTGTCCGGCCAGCTCTGCCAGCGGCAGGAAACGGTCAAGGTTCTCTGGCAGCAACTGGCGGACAAATTGACCCGGAATTGCTGGGTCACCGAACGGCAACGTGCCCTCTTCATACCCACCGATCACAAGACGACCACCCACATCCGGCTTGTAATAAACCAGCCTTTCGGGATCCCGAAGCGTTGGAAAATGGCCGATTTCATTGCCGGTGGACTCAGTCACGATGTACTGATGCTCCACCGCGCAGGCCGGAACACGAATACCCAGCTTGGCGCCGATCTCTCTGCTCCACATTCCGGTGGCCAATATGACATTCTGCGCCTCAAACGAACCGGCTGTTGTTTCTACATGGGTGATCCGGCCACCGGAAACGGCGAAATCGGTCACCTCAACGCCCTGCCGGATGTCGGCTCCCTGTTTGCGGGCTGCGCCAGCGATGGCCTGGCAAAGCGATGCCGGATCGACATAGCCGTCGGATGGAATGAAAGCCGCGCCTTCCAGCCCCTTTTCCTCAATCAGGGGGAAGAGCTCTTTTGCCTCAGCGGGGCTGATGATGGACATCTCAAGATCGAAGCTTCGCGCCATTGTGGCCAGCCGTTTGGCCTCAAGCATCCGGTCGCGGGTGGCTGCAAGGCGAAGCGATCCTGTCTTCTTCCAGTCAAATTGCATCCCCTCTTCATTTTGAAGCCGGTCATACATCTCAACGGACTTCTTGAGCATCCTCGTGGTATTGCGCGATGATCGCAGTTGCCCCACAAGGCCCGCCGCATGCCAGGTCGCGCCTTCGGTCAGGTTGGCGCGTTCCAGCAGAACCACGTCTTTCTCGCCCATTCGGGTAAGGTGATAGGCGATTGAACATCCAATGATGCCACCCCCCACGATCAGGTGTTTGGCGGAGTGCTGTGCCATGGTCTATCCTCGCACGCGGTTCATCTGAGGATCATAGAGCGGATCAAGTGTGACCTGGGCCGGGACGCGCTCAGTCGCCACTTCCAGCTCGTAGTTGCCTGCCAGGACATAGTCGCGGTCAATGACCTCGGGCGCGCGCACGTAGCCCATTCCGATGGAACAACCGAGTGTGTGGCCGTAGCCTCCCGATGATAGCCAACCACATCTTTCACCATTGCGGTAAATCGTCTCGCGACCCGATAGGATGCTGTCGCCGTTGGTGGTAAAAGTCGCAAGGATCTTCCTGACCCCGGCTTCACGCTGCCTCGCCACGGCCTCCCTCCCCTTGAAGGGGATGTTCGATTTCATTTTCACCGCCCATCCCAACCCGGCCTCGTCCGGTGTGTGGTCCGGCCCAATATCGGATGACCAAGCCCGGTACCCTTTCTCCAGCCTCAGCGTTTCGATGGCGCGGTACCCGGCATTGCGCAAACCATGCGCGGCCCCCGCTTCATGAAGTGCGGCATAGACAGTCAGGGCGTATTCGGTGGGCAGATGAAGTTCCCACCCAAGCTCTCCCACATAGGTGATCCGCAGCGCCAGAACCGGGCACCCGGCGATGCCGATCTGCCGTGCCGTTGCAAAGGGCTGGGCGTCATTCGATACATCCGCGCGCGTAACCTCGGCCAAGATGTCCCTCGCCTTGGGGCCAAAGAGCGAAAGGACGGCGTTGGAGGATGTGACATCGACCAGTTGCGCGTTCATCCCGTCGGGAATGTTGCGACGGATCCAATCAAAGTCATGGGTCGCAAAACCCGTGCCGGTGACAATGTAGTACGTGTCATGCCCGGTCCGGATGCAGGTCAGGTCACATTCTATCCCGCCTTTGTCGTTGAGCATTTGCGTGTAGATGACCGACCCCACGGGCTTGTCCACGCGATTGGCTGCGATCCACTGCAGCGCGGCCTCCGCATCCGGACCTTGCAGGATGAATTTGGCGAATGAGCTTTGGTCGAAAAGAACCGCCGCTTCGCGCGCGGCCTTATGCTCCCGCCCCACTGGCGCGTGCCAGTTGGGGCGCTCAAACGTGTAGATATCGCGGGGCTCCTCCCCACCTTCAGCAAACCAGTTGGGGCGTTCCCATCCCAGCTTTTCGCCAAAGACCGCGCCGCCGGAGGCGAGCTTGTGATAGAGTGGCGAGCGTCGACAGGGTCTGCCGCTTTCATGTTCTTCGGATGGCCAGGCCATCGTGTAGTGCTTGCCGTAAGCCTCAAGCGTGCGCGTGCGGACCCAATCGGTATCGGTGTGCGGCCGCCCGAAACGGCGGATGTCGACGGGCCACATGTCATATGGCGGCGCGCCTTTGGCCACCCATTCCGCCAAAGCCATACCGGCCCCGCCGCCCGATGCGATCCCGAAAGCATTGAACCCGGCCCCGACAAACACATTGGCCATCTCTGGTGCCTCGCCGAGGATGAAATTGCCGTCCGGGGTGAAGCTTTCGGGGCCATTGATGAGTTCCTTGATGCCCACACTGTCCAGCTTCGGCACCCGCGGCAAAGCCAACTCCATCAGCTGTTCGAAGTGATCGAAATTCGACTCCAACAGCTGAAAATCAAACGGGTCCGGAATACCGTCCTTGGCCCAGGGAATACCGTTTGGTTCATATCCGCCCATAATCAGGCCACCGACTTCTTCTTTGTAGTAGGTCAGCCTGTCTGGATCGCGCAACGTGGGCAGGTCCTTGGGGACACCAAAGGCTTCGGTGACCATGTATTGGTGCTCTACCGAAACAAGCGGCACGGTCACGCCGATGGTTTTGGCCAGATCGCGCGTCCACTGACCACAACACAGAACCAGCTTTTCACAGGCGACATCACCATGCGCCGTGCGCACGCCCACCAGTTTCCCGCGCTCTGTCAGGATTTCAGTGACAGGGGTGTTCTCCATCAGAACTGCCCCTTTGCCCCGCGCGCCCTTCGCAAGCGCCTGCGTGATGTCCGAGGGGCTGGCCTGCCCATCCGTGGGCAGAAAGGCCGCCCCGACGATGTCAGATATGTCCATCAGCGGCCAAAGGTCTTGCGCTTCCTGCGGTGTCAGCAATTGCATGTCCAGACCAAAGGAATGCGCTGTCGTCGCCTGCCGCTTCACCTCGGTCCAGCGTTCCTGGTTACAAGCAAGCCGCAAACCGCCATTCATTTTCCACCCGGTGGCAAGACCGGTTTCTTCCTCCAGCTTGTTGTAAAGATCGATCGAATATCCCAACAGCTGGGTGATGTTGGCGTTGGATCGCAGCTGTCCCACCAATCCTGCGGCATGCCAGGTCGACCCGGACGTCAGTGCAGCTTTTTCAAGCAGCAGTACCTCCTCGCCCATTTGAGCAAGGTGATAGGCTGTTGAGCAGCCGATGATACCGCCGCCAATGATGAGGGTCTGAGCAGAGGAAGGAAGCGTCATGGCGGGCCCTTACGAGTTTTGGAAATCTTGCAGAGCGGCGTTGAGCCGTTCCGTGTTCTCGGCGGTGTAGGCGGCGTAGTCGAAGTCCAGTTCGGAATGGATCTCGGAGGTCATTGACCACAGGGTCTCTCGCATCAGGGAGACGCACTTCATGGCCTGGTAAGCGCGCCAATGTGTGTCGGCGGGCACATCAAAATACCGTTCAAGCATGCTGCTTTCCTGTGCTTCGGAGAACCCGTTGTTGCCCGCCAGACCCGCCAGATCGAAGAGCGGGGTATTGAAGCCGCCATACTCCCAGTCGATCAGGAAAAGGCGGTTTCCATCATCAAGAATGTTGGCCGCCAGCAAGTCATTGTGGCCAATGACCAGTGTCACCGGACCGGTCGCCTCCTCCAGCTTTTCCAAGTCGGTCATCAATTCCTGCAGTTTCGACATATGTGGGGAATCGTCGGCACGCAGCCGGGCGGCATATGTCCGGTTCACCTGGAACGGCCAGAAGGTCAGTACTGGCATGGTCAGATGAGGGCCAAGCGCATGATGCATGTGCTTCAAGAGGTCAACGATACGCGGCACATTGGCCGGATCACGGGCCATCTCTTCGGTATAAGTTTGCGCCTCGATAAATTCGAGCACCAGCGCACCCGGTTCATGATAACGGACAGCCGGCGAAACACCTGCCGCTTCAGCCGCCCTACTGAGCGCAAGCTCGTTCCAGCGCAGAACGCCATGCTCGGGGATATCTTCGCCCAAACGGACAACATAGCGGCGGTCGCCATCCGTTACCCTGAGGTTGATGTTGGTGATCCCGCCACTCAACGGCTGGATCTGATCAGGGCTGTCAAAACAGGGCAGTTGCGCGGCGCGGGAAATGGCGTCCTCGATCATAGACCCAACCTCCGTTTTTGATTTTCTGACAAGGCGTGGACGATGCGATCCGCGATAATCGCGATAAAGGCCACCGAGAGCCCCGCCACGATGCCTTGCCCGGCGTTGGCCTTGGTCAGCGCGATGTAGACCTCCTGCCCCAGGTCACGGGTGCCCACGAGCGCGGTGATCACCAGCATCGAAAGCGCCAACATGATCGTCTGGTTCAACCCGAGTAGAAGCTGCGGCACCGCCAGCGGAAGCTTTACCCGCCACAACAACTGCCGTGGCGTGCATCCCGCCATCTTGCCCGCCTCCAACAATTGCGGCGGCACTTCGCGAATGCCATGTGCTGCATATTTTACTGCCGGGGCGAGCGCATAAAGCACGACCGCGATCATCGCGCTGAAATCGCCGACCCGGAACAGCATCACCACGGGGATCAGGTACACGAAAGACGGCAGTGTCTGCAGCGTGTCCATCAACCCAAGGATGACTCTCCCTGCGTTCGGTTTCTGCGCGGCCCAGATGCCCAGGGGGGTCCCAATCAGCACAGCAACGAAGACCGAGACCCCACACAGATAGAGCGTCACCATTGCCTTGCCCCATAGGCCTGACGCGGCGATGAAGCCCATCATCAAGGTCGCTGCGACACCCAGTTTCCAGCCAGCAACCCGCCAGGCGATCAGCCCTGTGACCACGATGCCCCAGAGCCAAGGAATTCCGGCAAAGAACTTCTTTACCGGGAGTAAAACACCCTTCAGCAGGGCCGTCTTGATCACTTCCAGCGTGTCGAAGAAGTTGACGTTGATCCACTCCATCGCATTCGACCAGAAAGCGCCGGTGCTGATCTTCCACGCGTCTGGATAGCTTTGCACTGCCGGGATCACCAACCCCAATGCGAAGGTTGCCACGATCACCAAAACTACGGTCATACTCCAGGGATGACGCTGCATCAGATTGCCGCTGCGCTGTTGCGATACGCGTCTTTCTGAGAAGGCCTGACTGGTTCGGTCAAGCGCGATGGCCATGACCACGATGGCAAGCCCCGCTTCAATGCCGCCGCCGATATCCAGTCTGCGCAGGCTGGCCAAAACGTCAAAGCCCAGCCCGCCAGCCCCGATCATGGATGCGATGATCACCATGTTCAGTGTCAACATAATCACCTGGTTCACACCGACCATAAGTGTCGGTGTCGCCGCAGGCACCAGCACCTTCCACGTCATTTGGCGCGGCGTCGCCCCCATCATCCGGCCAGCTTCCAACAGTTCTTCGGGAACCCCGCGCAGCGCCACGATTGTGACCCGGATCATCGGTGGCATTGCGTAGATCACGGTTGCAACAAGAGCGGCCACTGGACCGAACCCGAACAAGATCAGGATCGGTACGAGATAGGCGAAAACCGGAACGGTCTGCATCAGGTCAAGGATCGGGCGCAAGAGCCTTTCCACCCAAGGCACACGATAGGCGAGAATGCCCAAGACAAGCCCGCCAGCAGCACCGATCGGCACCGCCACAAGGACCGAGGCCAGCGTGACCATTGCGCTATCCCATTGTCCGAAGATCGCGAGATACAGGAAACATGCACCTGCAAGGCTCGCCAGCGCCCAGTCGCGGGCGTAGCGGCCGATGGCAATCACAATGGCGATGACCGCGATCCAGCTGAGCGACGGCGCAATCTGTACCGCCGTATCGCCCAACCCGGTCTGGAAGCCCTCGATCAGCAGGTTGCGCAGGAACTGATAGGGTATCTCGATCACCCAGGCGATTGCGCGGGTCAGGTCGCGGAAGGTGAAGAGACCGACATTGGCTGTATTGACCAACCAGTCCAGAAAACCGCTGATCACGCCGTCGAGGTTTAGTTCATATTTTTTCGGGAAGCGGATGATCCAACGCGCATCAAACGCTTTGTAGAGCTGAAAGGAATACTGCGACAACGCCCAAGTGATCGCAAATAAGCCCAGCCAGAAGAGCCGTGCGCGAGTGATATGTCGCGTCACCCCCTGCATCAGCCACGCCCAATCAGCACGTCAATGACTGCGCGGGCTGTGATCTGGCCGATCACTTCTCCGTCTTTCATCACTTTCAGGGGAGCATCAGCCCGCTCGACCCTGTCCGCAATGTCTTCGATGGTGGCATCATGCGCCACCTCACCGGCAAAACTGTCGCTGGTTGCAGGCTGCATTCGGCTTTGGGCCCGGATCACCTTGGCGCGCACCACATGGCGGGTGAAATCCGCCACATAGTCCGTCGCCGGGTTCTGCACCAACTCTTCCGGCGTCGCGACCTGTTCGATGACCCCGTCTTTCATGACGGCAATCCGATCCGCCAGGCGAATAGCTTCGTCGAAATCATGCGTGATGAAGACAATCGTCTTTTTCAACATGTTCTGCAGACGGATGAACTCGTCCTGCATTTCACGACGGATCAACGGATCAAGTGCGGAAAACGGCTCGTCAAGAAACCACAGGTCCGGTTCTACAACCAGGCTTCTTGCAATACCCACACGCTGTTGCTGTCCGCCGGACAACTCGCGCGGATAGTATTCCTCGCGCCCTTTCAACCCGACAAGCTCGATGACTTTCTGTGCGCTGGCCTGTCGAGTTGCACGGTCCACCCCCTGTATCTCAAGCGGGAATGCCACGTTTTCCAGAACAGTGAGATGCGGCATCAGGGCGAACTGCTGAAAAACCATGCCCATCTTCTTGCGCCTGATTTCTATCAGCTCTGCATCAGAAGCCTGCAACAGGTTGCGTCCGTCGAATTCAATCTCGCCCGCCGTTGGTTCCACCAACCGCGACAGGCACCTCACAAGCGTGGATTTGCCTGACCCAGACAGGCCCATAATGACAAAGATTTCGCCCTGATGGATCTGCAAGTTCGCGTCGCGCACCGCGCCGATTACATTTGCATTCATCAACGCTGTTGCATCAGGCGTTTTCCCTCCTTCAAGCAACGCCTCGGCCCCCGCCCCGTAGAGTTTCCAGAGATGGCGGCAGTCAAGAATGACAGATTTATCCATGCGGACCTCGAGCGCAGCGTTTACGTGGCCCCGGTATCGTAACGATCGGACACGCCCAACTTGTCGGAAACTTTTTAGAAACGGGGCACGGATGAGCCGCGCCCCTTTTTGCCTTGCGAACTACTGGGCAATCCAGCCTTTCCAGGTAGACTCGTTGTCTGCCATCCAGGCGGCCACGACCTCGTCAACGGATTTGCCATTCAGGTCCACGTCGGCAACCATCGCACCCATGTCTTCGTTTGAGATATTGAAGTTTTCGACGACTTTGGCTGCGTTCGGCCACTGCTCAGGCAGGCCTGCCCAGGCGGCTTTCCAGATCGGCCCTGTTGGTTTGCCACAGTCATAGGCGGCATCGGGGTTTATGCCGACAGAAGGATCATTATAGCACTCTGCCGAGTAAGGCGGGAATTCCACGAAGCTGCCTTCGTACTTCGCCGGGGCCCAATGAGGCGCATAGACCCAAAGCACGATCGGGTCCTGACGTTGGTAAGCCGCCTCAAGTTCTGCAAAAAGCGCGGCATCGGTGCCAGCGTGGACAACCTCGAAGTCCATCTCAAGGGCCTCAACCCGTTCGTCATCAAAGCCGCCCCATGTTACCGGCCCGCCAAGGTACCGACCCAGCGGCGAGGTTTCGGCAGTCGCGAATTCCTGCGCGCAATCATTCAGCGCCTTCCAGTCCGGCAGCCCCGGACAACGCTCTTCCATATAGGCCGGGTACCACCATTCCTCGATGGCCATCATCCCGGTCTCACCCATGTTCACGACATTGCCGGTGCCGACAGCTTCGTCCAGCGCTTCGCGGCCAGTGGTTTCCCAGATCTCCATGGCAAGGTGCAAGTCACCGGTTTTCAACCCGGCAAACTGCGCAATGTAGTCGGCTTGCACATATTCCACATTGTTACCCGCTTGCTTGAGCACCTCGCCCATGAGCGTTGTTGTGACCAGCTGGCCGGACCAGTCATGCAGCGTCAGTTTGATCGGGTCGCTTGAATCCTGAGCCAGCGCGGGTGTCGCAGCAAGGCAGGCCGCAGTCAGAACAGACAAGTGTTTCATGAGTTTTCTCCCTTTGGACGCCGACGCCTTGGTTCCAGAACTTTTCTGTGTCGCACCGGCTTGGTGTCAACATTCAACAATAATTCAGGCTAAAATCAACAAAAATCAACAAATGATGATAATCTATGTGGCTTTTCATCGAGACTTGCCTAGAATTGGATCAAACCTGAAGAACCTGTGACGGACATGCATTTGACTATGTCGGACCTACGCACGCGTCTTGAAACTGCCCAAAGGATTGCCGTCGAGGCATCACCTGTGCCAATGGCGCTATTCCGCAAACCGTTGTGCATAAACGCCAAATCGGATGACAGCCCAGTCACAATCGCGGATCAAGACACCGAAAGGTTCATGCGCACGGCACTCGAAACCTGCTTTCCTGGTGAAACCATATTTGGCGAGGAATTCGGCCTAAGTGGCAGTCATGCCGATATGTGGATCGTTGATCCAATTGACGGGACCCGTTCGTTCATCGCCGGATTGCCGCTGTTTGGCATGTTGCTGGGGTACGTGTCAGGGGGCGCGCCGCAGTTGGGGGTGATCAACATGCCTGGACTAAGCGAACTTTATGCTGGTGCACGAGGCATGGGGGCTACATTGAACGGCGCGCCGATCTCTGTATCTTCCTGCCGGGCATTGTCCGAAGCGCGTCTGTTCCTGAATGAAGCCGACAAGATGGCGACGGAGGTTCCCGCGTGCTTTGACCGTTTGATTTCAGCTGGCCAATTGCGCAGATGTGGTGCGGATTGCTATTCGCATGCCTTGGTCGCCAGCGGACACGCGGATGCGGTGGTTGACTTTGGGCTACAGCCCTACGATTACCTGCCGGTTGCAGCCGTCATCGAAGCAGCCGGTGGTGTGATGACGGACTGGCAGGGTGAACCGCTGTCGCTGACGTCCGACGGTCGCACGCTCACTGCCGCCACACCGGAATTGCACGCCGAATTGCTGGAGTTGGTACGCCCATGACAACGCCCACCTCGAAATACAGCGAAGAGATCCTTCGCCGGGTCGACATGATGGGGACCGTGAGTGTGCAGGAGTTGTCGCAAATCATGGGCGTGTCCGATCAGACCATCCGGCGCGTCACCCGCCCCCTTGCCGAACGCGGGGCGCTCAGCAAGGTCCATGGTGCGCTCGTCTCCAACAAATCAGCACTTGATCCGCCGTTCCTGTCCCGGATGAACCTCAATCGAGAGGCCAAGGTTGCCATCGCAAATGCGGTGGTCGAACTGGTTGAGGACGGCGACAGCCTCACCATCGACACAGGGTCAACCTCGGCCTTCATCGCGCAGGTCCTGCGCGCGCGCCGTGAACTGACCGTTGTCACCAATTCGGCATTTGTCGCAAGCACACTAGCGATGATCCCAGGAAACAACGTGTCAATGGCCGGCACCCAATTGCGCGATCATGACGGCGCATCTTTTGATCGCTCTGCCTTTCAGGTGATTGAACGCGCGCAGGTCGACTACTGTGTGCTTTCCGCGTCCATGGTGCATCCTGAAAAGGGCTTTTTGGTTCACGAGCAATGCGAGGTGGACATGGCTTTTGCCATGATGGACAGCGCCTCACGGTCAATCATGGCTGTGGATGCCTCCAAGTTTCAACCACAACCCAGAAAACCCGCCTTGCGCCAACCGGATCTGAAGGAAGGCGACACTCTTGTCACTGATGTCGAACCGCCCAGCGCTTTCCAGCAGGTACTGGCCCATCTGGATATCCACGTCGCCAAATGAGGCGGAGCGAGCGCTGAATACAGATGCTGCGGGCGGCGCAGCATCAGGCTGTCCACCAACAGATGGAGATTGGAGGCTCTGGCAGAGGTCCATGCAACAAGCGAAGTCATAGGAGTATGCGGTGAATAGTGCCGTTGTTGGCCGAGCATTTTCTATGGCTCTGGCATTCCCCCAATATTTGGGCAATTGCGAATTGAAGTTCGCCGCCCTTGTGATACTTGCAGATCGACAAATGGTCTCGGATTAGGGCGCCCAAACCGGGGGCTGTGCATAAGGATCAAGAGGACCAGCTTTCCTGACAGACACAATACCGAACGACGGTATGGACCAGTCATTCTTGCATTCCAGAAGCCTAAGCTGCTCGTCTGCCCAAACTCCACACCCCGCGCAATAGGGGCGTATTTCCGAAGTCGCGCAGGCGCAGAACGTCTCCGCGCAACCCTACGCGAAGCGCACCGCGATCTGTCAGACGGGCCGCCCGCGCCGGGTTCGCAGTGACTGTGGCGATGGCGCGGGGGAGATCCTCCCACATCTGGGCGAGCTGGAATGCCGATAGAAGCAGCGCGGATGGGACATAATCTGATGAAACGATGTCCAGCAGACCCGCCTCGGCCAGTTCTGCTGCGGCCACGTTGCCGGAGTGCGATCCTCCCCGGATGAGGTTAGGTGCGCCCATCATCACCGCGATGCCGTGATCACGACAGGCCTGCGCGGCCTCGAAGGTCGTTGGAAACTCCGCAAAACCGACGCCATTCCCGGCCGAGGTCGCCACATGTGCTGTACTCGTGTCATCGTGACTGGCCAGCACCGCGCCCAGACGCAATGCCTCTTTCACTGCTCCAACCTCGTGTTTCGTGCCGAAGCGGCGCTGCAGGTTCAGCAGGTTTTCGACGTGGGCCGCAAACTCCTCGTCGTTCATCCCGCGCTTCTTGGCGACGTAGGTCTTGAGCGCGGTCAGGTCGCGAAACTGCCGCTGGCCCGGCGTGTGATCCATGAGGCTGACGATCCCGACACGGTCTTCTGGTCCGAAGGCGGCCAATTCATCAAGCAGGGTTTCTGAACAAATCTCGGCACGCAGATGCAGGAAGTGGCTGATCTTGAACAGGCCCGCTGCCCGCGCAGCCAACAACTCGTCCGCCAGCTTGCGGGCATAGTCGATGTAGCGGCCCTTGCCGCTGTGGATCGATCCGACGCGCATAGCGTCAAAAACCGTGGTGATCCCGGTCGAGGCCAATTCCGCGTCATGGGCGATCAACGCAGGCAGGTGTGGCCAATCAACCTCCGGGCGGGGCTCGATATGGCGTTCAAGGTTGTCGGTGTGCAATTCCACGAGGCCGGGCATCACCAGATCATTCACGCAATCCTCTGCGCCCGGGGGGACATGCGTGCCCTCCGCAATCTCGGTGATCGTACCCTTCTCGATTGTGATCGATCCGGTGATAACCTGATCGGCAAGCACCAGACGGGCATTGGCGAGGCACAGGTCGCCTGACATGTCGGTGTCACAGGCCGGTGTCACAGAGGCGGCTGGGAAAGGAGAATTCATGGCTTGCTTTCGGTATGCGATTTAATCGTTGCCGTCAGGCGAGGTCTTGGCGGATGTCGACGCGACCTGTTG
>CAYUSM010000015.1:21587-33899 GCA_964447345.1 uncultured Sulfitobacter sp.
CCCTTTCCGCGCTCAACTGAGTGACATCGGACTTGTTCGGTGCCGCAAGGCGTAGATGAACTACGCACCAGAGGCGCAGCTGTTTTCCTCCAGCAACCGTCATGTCATGGAAGAGTTTCGTCTTCACCTGGCTCTTGCCAACCCCCTGCCAAGAGATGAAAGCGCTCAATGGCGCGCTGCGATCCCGACACCGCTCGGCCAGTTGCCCGGGCCATTTGACGTGGACGCCATCGTGCTTTGTGGAGGACTGGAGGGAGGTGCTTTCGAATTGGACCAAAGCTACGCCCTCACCGGCTGAAGAAGAGCTGCGGCGCGCGCGACCGTATCGGCGAGCGGCCCGTCGTTTGACAGATGAAGCACATCAAGACCCTCTGGCAAGGGCTTCTCCGCCTGGGCCAGCCGATCAGCGATTTCTGTCCCGGTTTCGCGTCCGCGGGCATCCAGCCGCCGTGCGAGCGTTTCAGGACGTGCGGTGATGTTGAGGACCACGAAATGCGGGAACACGTCCGCAGCTTCAATCAGCGCGCGACGGGAGAAATTGGCAAGGCAGTCGGTTCCTTTGGTCAACTGGTATTTGACAGTAACGGGAATGCCGTAGAACAGCCCATGTGCGCCCCAATGCACGGCAAAGGCACCATTTGCCGTAAGGTCCTGAAACTGTGGCACCGTGACAGCATCATAGTCTTCGCCACCGAGTTCGGGCGCGCGGGTGATCACGCGGCGCACCAGAAAGAGGTCTGGCATCACCTGGTGCAACCCGGCCATCACGCTGTCCTTGCCCACGCCCGAGGGGCCGACAACCGCGATGAGCCTGCCGTGCCTCATGCCGCCATTCCTGGTGTAAAGTGGGTCACGTCGATTTCGCGGTCGCAGACGCGCGCCCGCGCGGCCTCATCATGGAAGATCCCTATGATCGCGGCACCCCGCGCTTTGGCGTCTTCGATAAGCGACAGAACAACCTCGCGATTGGCCGCATCAAGGCTTGCTGTCGGCTCATCCAGCAGCATCGCTGGGTAGCCATGAGCAAACCCGCGTGCGATGTTCACACGCTGTTGCTCCCCGCCCGAAAAGGTTGTGGGCGAGAGAGACCAGAGCCGCTTGGGAATGTTCAGGCGAGACAGCAACTCGGCCGCGCGCGCCTCCGCCTCATCGGCCGACGCGCCAACCGCCCGCAGCGGCTCGGCGACGACGTCCAGCGTGGGCACACGGGGCACAACCCGTAAAAACTGGCTGACGTATCCCAAGACCTCCCGTCGCAGCGCGATGATCTCGCGCGGCTCGGCCTGAACCAGATCAACGTTCCCAATACGAATTGCGCCGGTCTCGGTCAGGTAGTTGCCGTAAATCATCCGCATCAAGGTGGACTTGCCAGCGCCCGAAGCCCCGGTAAGTGCCACGCATTCGCCCGGGGCGACCTTGAGGGATACGCCGCTCAGGACATCGATCACCGCCGCGCCTTGATTGTGGAGGGTGAAGGCTTTGGAGACATTTTCAAGTTCAATCATCTCTCACACCTGCAAAACGGAACTGACAAGAAGCTGGCTATAGGCATGCTGCGGGTCGTCGAGCACCTGATCGGTCAAACCCGCTTCGACCACGTGACCCGACTTCATGACCATCAGCCGGTCAGCCAGAAGGCGCACAACTGCCAGGTCATGGGTCACGATAATGGCCGACAGGCCCATGTCACGCACCAGACCGCGCATGAGATCCAACAATCGGGCCTGGACAGAGACATCAAGACCACCGGTGGGCTCGTCCATGAACACCAGCCGCGGGCCTGTGACAAGATTGCGCGCAATCTGCAGGCGCTGCTGCATGCCGCCGGAGAAGGTCGTCGGCCGATCATCAACCCGGTCAGGGTCGATCTCCACGCGCTCCAACCAGTTTGTCGCCCGATCACGAATGTCGCCATAGTGCCGCGCGCCCACAGCCATCAGCCTTTCCCCCACGTTGCCACCTGCGCTCACGCCCATGCGCAGACCGTCACGGGCATGCTGATGGACGAAGGCCCAATCGGTGCGGCCCAGCATGCGGCGTTCGGGTTCTGACATGGTGACTGTGTCGCGTGGGCCATCAGTGCGGGTGTCAAAGATCACTTCGCCTGCATCCGGCTTAAGGTGACCGGCCATGCAACTCAGCAATGTTGACTTGCCTGATCCACTTTCGCCAACAATCCCCATGACCTCTCCCGGGTAAAGATCGAACGAAACATCGGCACACCCGATCTGGGCACCGTAACGCTTGGAGATGTTTCTGACCGAAAGCAAAGGTGTCATGCTGCATCCCTCCCCTTATGGCCGTTTGCGCGGCGGGCTTCGCAGTAGTCAGTGTCGGAACAGACAAACATTCGCCCGCCCGCGTCATCAATGATGACCTCATCAAGGTAGCTGTCTTCGGCCCCGCACATGCCACAAGGATGATCGGCCTTGCTGGCCTCGAACGGATGGTCCTCGAAATCGAGCGAGACAACCTCCGTGTAAGGCGGCAGCGCGTAGATGCGTTGTTCCCGCCCCGCCCCGAAAAGCTGGATCGCCGCCATGCCGCCCAGCTTGGGGTTGTCGAACTTGGGGATCGGCGAAGGGTCCATGACATAGCGGCCCTCAACCTTGACCGGATAGGCATAGGAGGTGGCGATCTGCCCATGCCGCGAGATGTCTTCATAGAGTTTGACGTGCATCAGCCCGTATTCCTCAAGGCTGTGCATTTTCCGTGTTTCGCTTTCCCGAGGCTCCAGAAAGCGCAGAGGTTCAGGGATCGGCACCTGGTAGACCAGCACCTGATCCTCGGTCAGTGGCTCTTCGGGGATACGGTGGCGGGTCTGGATGACGGTGGCATCTGCGGTTGTGGTCGTTGTCTGGACCCTGGCGGTCTTCTCAAAGAAACTGCGTATAGAGACGGCATTGGTGGTGTCGTCGGCCCCTTGGTCGATGACCTTGAAACGATCTTCGGGCGTCATGATTGCGGCTGAGACCTGCACACCGCCCGTGCCCCAGCCGTAGGGCATTGGCATCTCACGGCTGGCAAAGGGCACCTGATAGCCAGGGATCGCCAGTCCCTTGAGGATTGCACGGCGGATCATCCGCTTTGTCTGTTCGTCAAGATAAGCAAAGTTGTATTCTGCTGCGGCTGTCACAAGACTGTCTCACTCATTTGATTAAAGGCGGGCGACATGGTCCGCTGCATATCGGGGGTTTGGATGATGGCGTTTTCGATACTGCTAAAGACATTCGTCTTGCTCTTTCTTGCCGTGGTCGCATTGGACAGGCTGGTGCCCAGAGCGCTTGGCTGGTTGGCACCAATTCTGCCCGACGACCTTGCCGGTCCGGGTGGATGGCTGAGGGATACACACAAAGAGACCGGGATTTTTGACCGGCCTTCAGGGCGCTGACAGACCAAAGCACCTTGGAAGAACTGGCAGGCAGCGGTCATAGCAGCCCCCGTTCTTCAAGTGCGGCCCGCAGTGCATCCGCATCGCGGAAATGAATGGCATCCATCCCCGCAGCTTTGGCTCCGACGCAATTGTGGAGCCCATCGTCGATGAACACGCAATGCTCGGGCAACACTTCAGCGCGGTCACACAGAAGCCGGTAAATCTCAACGCTTGGTTTGACCACGCCCACCTCGCCGGAGACGATTGTTGTTCCGAATACCTCCGCCAATTCAGGATGAGCCTTCAGACCCTCAGGCCATGTCTCCGCCGACCAGTTGGTGATCGCATGAAGTGTGATGCCCACGTCCTTTAGCGCATGCAGGACCTCCCACGTTGCGTTCAGCTTGTTCGGAACCGTCCGCGCGTAGCGTTCGACATAGCGGTTCAGCATTGCAGCGTCCGCGGGTTCGCTCAGTGTCGCGGCGGCATCCACAAACCGGGCCCCGGCATCGCATGCGAAGTTGATCTTGTCGAAACCAATCCGATCCATGAAAGCGCGGACGTCGGATTCTGGCATCTCGTCTGACCATGCCAGATGCGGTTGCCAGTCGACCAGAACGCCGCCGATGTCAAAAACAACGGTGTGCAAAGTCATTCTGCGGCCTCCGGTACCTGGTTTGCCCCGGCTTCACGCCGCAGTCTACGAACCAGTTCGAGTTCGGACTGGAAGTCGACGTAATGCGGCAGCTTGATATGTTCGAGGAACCCCGTCGCCTGAATGTTGTCCGCGTGATAGAGTACAAATTCCGCGTCCTGCGCCGGTGCGCCGACATTGTCTTCCCCCAGCTCCTCCCAGCGCAACGCGCGGTCGACCAGAGCCATCGAGATCGCCTTGCGTTCGGTCTGGCCAAAGACAAGGCCATACCCGCGGGTGAACTGCGGCGGCTCGGTCTTGGAGCCTTTGAACTGGTTGACGGTTTCGCATTCGGTAAGAGTGATTTCGCCCACCTCGATGGTGAAACCAAGCTCGGCTATTTCCATCTCCACCGGCACGGTGCCAATGCGTAACTCACCCACAAAGGCATGGTTGCGGGCATAGCCACGTTGGGTGGAGTACGCGAGACCCAGGGTGAAGCCTTCATCAGACCGCGTCAGCGCCTGCAAACGCAGCGCGCGGTCGGCAGGCATCTCCAGCGGCTCCCTGGTCAAATCCGGCGGCGGCGTGTCGTCGTGCAGCGCCTCCTCAATCAAGCCTTCGCGGTTGAGGAAATCCGTCACATGGGGCACCTCCCCCGGCTCCGCCTCGCGGCAGGGTGCTTCTGTAACCTCTCCATCGGCGGCAAGTTTGAAATCGAGCAGACGGTGTGTGTAGTCAAAGGTCGGCCCAAGGATCTGGCCACCCGGCAAGTCCTTGAAGGTGGCCGAGATACGTCGCTCGCAGGCCATGGCGCCGGTATCGACAGGCTCGGATGCGCCAAAGCGCGGCAACGTGGTACGGTAGGCGCGGATCAGAAAAATAGCCTCGATCAAGTCACCGCGCGCCTGTTTGATCGCAAGTGCTGCAAGGTCAGGATCATAAAGCGATCCTTCAGCCATGACGCGGTTGACTGCGAGGCTGAGTTGCTCGCGTATCTGTGCGACACTCAGTTCAGCAACATCCGCATCGCCGCGTCTTTCTTCGGCAAGCCATGCGTGGGCATTCTCGATGGCCCGCTCGCCCCCTTTGACCGCAACGTACATCAGGACACCTCCGTCGATCTGGGCAAAGCGGCGAGCCGGTCGCCGCAGGTCAGAATGAAGTCAAGCCCCAGAGGGAACAACGCGTGGTTGGCGCGAAAGGCGTCCGTGTCAGGGAGCGAGAGGGCTGATCGCTCCTTGATGCCGGGGCCGGTCAATGTCGCGCCGCTGGCGCGCAGTTCGGGCATCTCAACGATAAGCGTGGTCGAACGGTCAGGATACTCCGGGGTGCCAACAGGATAGGCCGACAATGGTGTCAGCGCTGCCCAGCTTCCCACGGCAAACATCGCATGGGAGGGGCCAGTAAGGGGTGCACCGGTGTGGAAGGCGAGCCAGCTGCGGACCGCGCTGCAATCTGCGTCACCGGCAAGGTACACTGGCGTGTCGGGATCACTGAGCGTCAGCAACACTGCACCTGCCGCCGGAGACAGAGGCTTGGGAGGTTCCGCACCATTGATGTCCTGCAATGTCCCGGGGCGGGCCATTGCTTCCATTACCACTCGAAAAGCATGGGCGGCTTGGATGGCGGGATCTGAGAAGCCACCGGCGAGGGTTTGGGCCTGCATCAGTCTTCTCCTCGTACCATTGTGAAGAACTCCACTTTCGTCGCGGCGGCCTTCTTGGCGCGCGCTGCTTTGCGGGCCGTGATTTCGGCGCTCAGGGGCTCCAATACCGCTTTGCGCAGCATGTCCGCCTTGTCCGTCTGCATGAGCGCATCGACAAGCGCCGCAGCTTCCGCATCGGCTTTCCTTCGTCCCTGGATATAGGCGTGGCCGACCTCTCCGGTCTCAAGCGTCAGCGCGCATCGGGTGATGGTCATTTCACCAAGGTTGAACGGCGCCCCGGTTCCCCCGGCCCTGCCCCGCACCATTGTGCTGCCGATCTCAGGCGCGCGAAGCCAGCGTAGGGCCGGACGCGGCATTGCGGTATCGAGAAGCGTGGCCACGCGACCTTCAGGTGCCTTGGCCATGAGGCTCATCCACGTCTTGCGATCCAATTCTGGGCCCAGATTGTCTTTCATCTCGACAACTATTCCGATTTCTATACAACTAGATAAATATTATCACATCTACGTCGTTAAGACAGAGGAGATTTGTGAAAGTTGCGTGACACTTCAGGAAAAACGCCAATCTGGCAGGCCATCGCGCATGCGCTGCGCGCTGATCTGACTGAGGGAAGGTACACCCCCGGTGACAAGCTGCCGACCGAGGCGGCGCTTGCAGAACGGTTTGGGGTGAACCGCCATACGGTGCGCCACGGGATTGCAGCGTTGGTTGAGGAAGGGCTGATCCGGACGCGGCGGGGTGCAGGGGCTTTCGTGGCGGCAACCCCAACAGATTACCCCATCGGCACACGGGTGCGGTTTCACGAAAACCTGATCGCTGCGGGCCGGAGGCCGGAGAAGCGCGTGCTCTTGATCGAGGAACGCGCCGCAACTGCGCGAGAGGCAGAGCTGCTGCGGATACCGGCGGGCGATACGGTTTGCGCCTATCACGGTCTGTCGCTGGCCGACGGGCAACCCATCGCGCTTTTTGAAAGCCTGTTCCCGCTGGAGCGGCTGCCCTCCATGCCCAAAGCGCTGGAAACGACCAGTAGTGTGACGGACGCACTCTTGCAGACAGGGATTGCGGATTACACCCGCGCCTCGACCCGCTTGACCGCAGTGCGAGCGACGACAACGCAGGCGTTGCACTTGCAGATTGCCGAGGGCGATCCGCTGCTGCGGTCATCGGGTATAAACGTAGATGCCAATGATGTGCCGGTGGAATTCGGACGGACGTGGTTTGCGGGGGATCGTGTGACGCTGACGTTGGAAAGCTGAGCGGGCGCGGGTCACCCCTCGTATTTCTCCAGGAAGGCTTCGGCCTCCAAAATGCGGAAGTCTTCCAACGCACGTCGCAATGCATCATGCGGCCAGTCCCACCAGGCAAGCGCGCTCAGTCGTTCGGCGATCTGAGGTGGCTGGCGCAGGCGCAGTACCCGCGCTGGTGTCCCCGCGACTATCGTGTAAGGGGCCACGTCGCGGGTCACGACCGCGCCTGCCGCAACAACCGCCCCGTCGCCCAGCGTGACCTCGGGTTTGACCATCGCACCTGCCCCGATCCACGTATCATGGCCGATATGCGCGATGCGCGACCTGCGGTGGGCGAAGAAGTCCGCGTCGCGCTCCACATCATCCCAATAGTCGTCCGAACGGTAGAGGAAATGGTGGCAGGAAGCGGTGTGCAGTGGGTGATCCGTTGCACCGATCCGGCTGAAGGCGGCGATATTGGCAAACTTGCCGACCTGCGCATTGGCAATATCGGCAAAACGGTCGCAATAGCTGTAATCGCCAAGGGTCGAATGGGCCACACGGCTGCCGCGCCCGATCTCAACGAAGGCGCCAAAGCTGCACTCCGTGATTTCGCAGTCGGGATGGATGAAGGGCTTCTCAGCCGTAAGCCGCGCCATCACTCTTTACGCCCGATCAGCTTGCCGCGCAGCCAGCCTGACAACCAGTCCATCAGCATCACCATCAGAATGATGAGAACGATGTAATAGGCCACTTCTTCCCAATCCTTCTGCGTCTGGATGGCCTGCGTCAGCATCAAGCCGATGCCGCCGCCGGTGATGGCGCCGATGATAGTGGCAGAGCGTGTGTTTGATTCAAGAAAATAGAGGATCTGCGCCAGCAGCACCGGCACCACCTGCGGGATCACACCAAAGCGGTAGCGTTGCAGCGGCTTTGCCCCGGTCGAGGCGACGCCCTCGATCTGCTTTTGATCGACGTTTTCCAGTGCTTCAGAGAAGATCTTGCCGAATGTCCCAGTGTCCGTGATCAGGATCGCCAGGGCACCGGTCAGCGGACCGGGCCCAAAGGCGCGCGCCAACACGACAGTCCAGATCAGCGCATCCACGCCGCGCACAAAATCAAACAGGCGGCGGGTGGCTGCCCGCAAGAGCATGATCGGGGAGAAGCGTTTGGCGGCCAGAAAGGCCAAAGGCAAAGCGATGATTGCCCCGCCCATCGTGCCGAGGAACGCCATGAGAATCGTCTCGCCAATCGCCCAAGCGACATCCTTGTGCCGCCACATCGCATTGTTCCACCAGTCCGAGACCGCGCCCGCAATATTACTCCGTCCGGGATCGATCTGCTCCCCGAAGAGGATCGCCCCGATCCCTTGCCCGTGATAGGGGCTGTCGAGCGTGAACCAGAACAGCTCCCAACCGGGGAAGTAGTTGAAAACCTCGGTGCGCGCGCCGGTCAGCGTGATGCGCCCCTCGGGTGTGGTGATACCAATCCGGCGGTCAGAGGCGGAAATCCAGTCCGGCAGGTCTTCAGGCAGATTGGTGGTGAGGCGGCGACCCTCGGCCTTGACCTTGATCAGTGGAAAGTCAGGGATTTCAATCTCGGTTCGGGCATCCGGCAGGTATCTCACCAGATGACCGGCGCCAAGATCGATGGTCAGCACCTCGTCCCCACTGACCCAATCGGGCCGCATGCCGTCGGGGTAGCGGCCCTTGCGCTCACCTTCCACGGCATAGGAGACCTCGCCTGTGCTGTTGTCGCGAGTCACATGGACCTTGTGCGACCAACTGTCAGACATCAGCGTGACCGCGTTGTCCCAGTTTGCCCGCTGGGCGAGGCCCGGCAGGTCGAAGGCGAAAAAGATGTAAACGAAGTAGAGCGCGATCACTGCGGGAAAGGCAAAGCCAAACATTCGTTTGCGGCGGAACAACTGGTCCGCCTGTTCCTTGACGGGATTGATGTCGGTCGCGGTCATTGGCCCTGCCCTTCGGTCAGACGGTTGCGATAGCGGCTGGAAACCTGATCGAAGAAGACGATGGTACCGAAGAGGAGGATGAAGATCGCACCCGCCTCGTCAAAACGACCCGGCCCCCAGGCCATCGCGTTGCGCAGCTCATAGCCCAGCCCGCCTGCCCCTACGAAACCGAGGATGGCGGAGGCGCGAATGTTGATCTCAAAGCGCAGGAGCGCGTAACTGAGGTAGTTCGGCGCAACCTGCGGGATGACCCCCAGCAGCATCCGCTGGGACCACGTCGCCCCGGTGGAGGCCAGCCCCTCGACAGGCTTGAGGTCAGCATTTTCGGCGACTTCGGAGAACATTTTGCCAAGCGCACCGGCTGTGTGGATGGCAATGGCGATCATCGCGGGCACCGGCCCACCGCCTAGCACGAAGATGAGGACAAGTGCGATCACAATCTCTGGCACGGCGCGCATGATGTCGGATATGCGGCGAAAAAGCGGGATGAGGCGGGGCCATCTGGCAAGGCCGCGCGTTCCGAGCAGCGAGAGCAGCAACCCGCCGAAGGCGCCGATCAGCGTTGAGACTGCCGCAATGTTGATGGTTTCGACCAATGCCGGGAAGTATTTGACTATCAGACCTGGCAGGTCCGCCCGCTTTTCCCAGGCCTCCGACAGCACATCGGCGGGGTAGTCACCAATTTGGCTCAGCCCGTCCCAAAAGCCACCAGCATTACGTTCATCAGCAACGTTGAAGCCGGATACCATCAGCACCACGAACACCAGCAACAGAAGCCCACCATAAAGACGGCGGCGCTGCACTTGCACCATGTAGCTGTGCTGTATGCTGTTCACATCTTGAGGCGTGCCCGCCAGTGCCGCGTCAGCCATGCCAATCCCCACAAAATACCGGCAGCCCCGAAGGGCCACCGGACACGTCATTGAAATGGCTTAGCCGCCGATCTTGGCCTTGCGCGCCGCGATAACGGATTCGTAGGTGGCATGGTCGACGGGCTGGAAGCCCAGTGTCTCACCTGCGGCCACGCCGTAAGCGCACTCTTGATCTTTCTCGTGCAGGCCATCAACCAGCGCGGTCATCTGTTCCTTGACGTCCCCCGGAAGCGCCTTGCGCAGCACTACGGGACCCTCGGGGATGACGTTGGATTTCCAGATTTGCACCATGTCGTTCATGTCAACAAGGCCTGCATCCACGGCCTTGCGCAGCGCGCCGGAGTTGTAGCCGTCTTCCCAGTTGCCCTGACCGTCGGCCCATGTCACGCCACCATCGATGTCACCGTTGTTCACGGCGACGATGGTCTGCTCATGACCGCCGGTGAACTTTACTTCACCAAAGTACTCACCACTCTCCATGGTGATGCCGTCCTTGTACTGCGGGATCTCGATGGAGGGGATCAGGTAGCCGGAGGTCGAGTTCGGATCGCCAAAGCCAAAAACCTTGCCTTCCATGTCGTCGATGGAAGCAATGCCGCTGTCTTTGCGGGCAAAACCGATCGAATGATAGCCGATGGAGCCATCCATGTTGACCTTGACCAACACAGGCTCGACCGCTTCGGGATCCTGCAGATAAGTGGCGGCATAGGAAGACGCGCCAAGCCAAGCCATATCCAGGGTGCCACCCAGCAGGCCCTGGATTACGCCGTTGTAGTCAGCAGGGGCAAAAAGCTTGGTTTCAACGCCCAGCAGTTCTTCGGTGTATTCCTGCAGACAGGAATAGCTGTTCAGCCGGTCCTGCGCGTTTTCGCCACCCAGGATGCCAATACGGAATTCGGTGATCTCTTCTGCTAGGGTGCCGGTGCTCAGGGCCGTTGTTGCTGCAAGGGCAAGTGCAAGTGTCTTCTTCATCTCTCTCTCCGTCGATGAAAGGGTAAGGGAACCGCGGGTGCGGTGGTCAACTGGCTCAGACGTAGGCTTCCGCTGTGCGGACCTCTTCCCTGTCCAGTGTTTCGATTTCGGTCGAAGTGGCGGCTTCGGAAAATCCGGCATCCGCCCCGTAGATGTCGCGGGCGACACCCGTGGTCAGTTGCGCAGGTGTGCCATCGAAGACGATCCGCCCGTCGCGCATGCCGATCACCCGGTCACAATACCGCCGCGCGGTGTCGAGTGTGTGCAGGTTCGCGATGACCATGCGGCCGTCTTCTTCGTGAATGGTGCGGAGCGCCTGCATTACGACCTGCGCGTTCATCGGATCAAGGCTGGCGATCGGTTCATCGGCGAGGATGATTTTCGGGTCCTGCATCAATGCGCGGGCGATGGCGACACGTTGCTGTTGGCCACCAGACAGCGCTTCGGCCCGTTTCGGGGCCTGTTCTGCGATCCCCAACCGGTCAAGGATTTCAATGGCCCGGTGAATGTCGGATTGCGGATAAAGATTGAACAGCGTCGCGACAGCGGAGCGTTTGTTCAGCGTCCCGTGCAGTACATTCGAGACGACATCCATGCGCGGCACGAGGTTAAACTGCTGAAAAATCATCGCGCAGCGCGACTGCCAGTTCCGCTTGGCCGCCCCCCTGAGTGACGTGATCTCTTCGCCTTCGAAGGTGATGGAACCTTCTGTTGCGTCGCTCAGCCGGTTCAGCATACGCAGGAGCGTCGACTTCCCCGCGCCAGAGCGCCCGATGATCCCAATCATGGATGGTTCTGTGACATCAATTGTCGCCGCGTCCACAGCCGTGTTGGCTCCGAAGCGCTTCGTCAGCTTCTCGATTTGCAGCATTTTGCCCCCGTGGTTTGGGGGCGGTCTAATCGTCAGAAAATACAGAAATGCGACGGTTTTGAGTCTGATTTGCTACAGAAAGGTTAAAGATATGTGACAACGCGGAGGTCGTGCGTGCGCCCCGATCGCTGAGGGCCGACTTCAGCGGGTGGCAAAAAAGAGTGTGCCCATATCTTTTAATCGCAAGGCGTCATAAATTTGTTACAGAATCGTGCATTCCGGCCTATTCTTGGTCTATGCGTTTGAGTTGGCTCATATTTTCCACAGCGCTCGCCTGCCTTTCCGGCCCGGCACATGCACGCATGGTCGACGTCGACTGTGACGACAGCAAACGCATGGCCCGTACCTTGGAATCAGTTCTTGGAGCGGAGCGGCGCAGCATGGGGCTTCGTGATCCCGAAACGGTGCTCGAGGTCTGGGTAGCGCGCGACGGTGGCGACTGGACCATCGTGCAAAGCTACAGCAACGGCACTTCCTGCATTGTGGCCTTTGGTGAGCACTGGGAAAGCTTAGGCACGGACAAAGACCCCGCATAAGCCGGATCACACTAGGAACCACTGCGATGTGTCCTTGGCATTGTGCAGGCGTACTGTCACCTGCTCCTTAAACAGTGGCGCCACGCCGCAGGTCGACACCGCAACGCTACTGGCAATGCGCTCACCGCCTCCACGGTTAAACGCAACCTGATGGTTCAGCCCGCGCATGCGGGGAAAGCTGATCCCT
>CAYUSM010000016.1:0-33561 GCA_964447345.1 uncultured Sulfitobacter sp.
TCGGGCTTGTTCTTGCCCTTGCGCCCCACGGACGCGGTTATGGATGATGCCATTGATCATTTCCCCCAGAAATGAACCTTTGTAAAAAAGGTCTTGATTCAATCGGTTTACGCCAAAGCCAGAGGCAGAGAATGCAGCCATCCAGCCACGGCAGATCGCTGAAATAAGCGACGTAGGGGAAGCTTAAGTTTAGTCTTTGCGTCATTGCAAGATTTTCATGCGCCACCCAAAGCGGGGTTTAGTTGTGGAACAGAGGGCTGATGCGCCACCAAACGGGTTAGACAGCCTGTGGAACTGGCGCTAACCTTCGGGAACCTCTGGCCCTACTTGATTCTGTGTTTTGTCAGCAAAGAGTAGAGATAGAGGGCCAAGATGTGCCCTGATTTCACGCATTCACCCGACACGGAAAGGTCTGACACCATGGACGGCAATTTCAACGAAAATGACATCTCTCGCGTCGTCGAGGCCGACCGCGCGCATATCTGGCACCACCTCAGCCAGCACAAACCCTATGAGACTATTGACCCCCGTATCATCGTCGAAGGCCGCGGCATGCGTGTCTGGGATCAGAAGGGCAAGGAACACATCGACGCGGTTTCTGGCGGTGTCTGGACTGTGAACGTAGGCTACGGTCGCGAGCGTATCGCCGATGCGGTACGTGACCAGTTGGTCAAATTGAACTTCTTTGCAGGGTCTGCCGGTTCCATCCCGGGCTCCAATTTTGCTGAGATGCTGATTGACAAGATGCCTGGCATGACCCGCGTATACTACGCGTCATCAGGTTCTGAGGCGAACGAGAAAGCCTTCAAGATGGTTCGTCAGATCGCGCACAAGCGTTATGGTGGCAAGAAGCACAAAATCCTTTACCGCGACCGTGACTACCACGGCGGCACCATCGGCACGATGGCCGCAGGCGGTCAGGACGAGCGCAACGCACAGTACGGCCCCTTCCCCGAAGGATTCATCCGCGTGCCGCACTGCCTTGAGTATCGTAAGCACGAGCAGGATGGCGCACCAGATGAAAACTATGGCGTCTGGGCAGCGGATCAGATTGAAGCGGTCATTCTGCGCGAAGGTCCGGACACAGTGGGCGCGCTTTGCCTTGAGCCGGTCACCGCAGGTGGCGGTGTGATCACCCCGCCGGAAGGTTATTGGGACCGCGTGCAGGAGATCTGCAAGAAATACGACATCCTGCTGCACATCGACGAGGTCGTTTGCGGCGTAGGCCGCACCGGCACTTGGTTTGGCTATCAGCAGTACGGCATCAAGCCTGACATGGTGACCATGGCGAAAGGCGTCGCCTCGGGTTACGCAGCGATCTCCTGTCTGGTCACAACCGAAGACGTCTTTGACTTGTTCAAAGATGACGCGGCTGATCCGATGAACTACTTCCGTGACATCTCTACCTTCGGCGGCTGCACCGCAGGCCCGGCGGCCGGGATCGAGAACATGCGCATTATCGAAGAAGAGAACCTTCTGCAGAACACCATCGATATGGGTCACTATATGATGGACCAGTTGAACGCGCTCACCGACAAACACGCGGTGATCGGTCAGGTGCGTGGCAAGGGCCTGTTCCTTGGCGCGGAACTGGTCGCCGACCGCGACACGCGTGAGCCGGTGGCCGAAGCGCTGGTGGGCAAGGTTGTGGCCGACTGTATGGCGCAGGGTACTGTGATTGGGGCAACCAATCGCTCGCTACCGGGCAAGAACAACACACTTTGCTTCTCGCCTGCGTTGATCGCCACCAAAGACGACATCAACCAGATCGTGTCTTCCGTAGATGAAGCACTGGGCCGCGTCTTCGGCTGAGGCGCTTCACAGCTAAAAAGTCATAAAGCCGCCGGGTGCCTCGGCGGTTTTTCTCTGTCTGAATGATGCCATTCGGCCAAAGCCCGCCGCTTTTGACAAATGTGATGGAACACCCGCGCCCCCCAGGTGTTAATGCATCGCAATAGTTTGGAGAATGACATGAAGAAGCTGATGCTTTCCCTGCCGCTGATGGCCGCAATCGCGGCTTGTGCGCCCGCCGATCAACAAACCAACACGCTCGCTGGCGCAGCCCTTGGCGCTGCTGCAGGTGCCGCTGTATCTGGTGACGACGACAAGGTTGTTGGTGCGCTGGTTGGTGGTGCAGCCGGTGCAGCTGCGGGTAGTTACCTTGGTCGCACCCAAAGCGGCGCGTGTGTTTATCAGCGCCCCGATGGCAGCCGCTACACAGCCGCTTGCCCATAAACTCTCGGCCACTGTTGGCTTAGATCGACAAGGCCCTCATCTAAGGTGAGGGCCTTATTTTCGACTGCGCTATGCGTCAGGCCACTTCCACGCAATTGCGCCAAGGTAGTTGCCGGTATCGACCGCGCAAACAGTTGTCCGCTGCGGGCCATAGCCATCGGCCTCTCGATGCTTTCGGTAGTGCTTGCGGTTCCGCGACAGCCGCACAAGGCCTGAAATGGTCAGGACCAAGAAGTGTCCTTCACCCTTCAGCGGAATAGTCTCAATGCCGTGCCATCCTTCCGCCAAAGCGCGATCCAGCATCCGAAAAGGATCGCGGCGCTCCGGGATTTCATGTTTCACGCTTAATGCCTTCAATCTTTTAATGCGCGCTTGATAGCAGAAAGGACACGGGAGGTGCACTGACGTTTTTGTCAATCAAACCAACGGTGCGTCATTTCACCACCCCAACTTCCGGAGCTGCAAGTTGCCATTTCGCCGCTTGGCTTAGTCCAGTCTTTCCAATTTCGTCCGTGCGTCCATGGCAATCTGTGATGATGCCTCATCAGACAGTTCAACAGCGCGGGTGAGATGGTGACGGGCGTCTTCATTCCGTCCAAGCGCCGCGTAGGTAACGCCAAGATGGTAGTTGACCTGCGGATGATCCGGAAGTTCTGCAATTGCCTTTTGTAGGTGGGCCAAACCTTCGGCACTTTCTCCGCGCAGGTGCAGCAGCCACCCATAGGTATCCTGAAACTGCGGCACAGGCTCGTCACGCAAACGACGCGCGATGCTGAATGCACGCTCGACCGTGTCTGGATCATTGCTCACCGCGACCATGAGGCTGGCCAAATTGTTGGCAACGACAATGTTGGAGCCGTCCAAACGGTATAGGGTTTCGTAGATTTCAATTGCGGCTGCAAGGTCGCCCTCTTTTTCAAGAAGGCTCGCCTTGATCCAGTTAAGGTCCATGCTGTTTGGTATGCGCTGCAAACCAGTGTCGAGGACGGTTCTGGCCTCTGCGTTGCGATCAGAGGCAAACAACAGAGTCAGCAGCAGACGCACCGGCAGCGGTGCCTGCGGAGCCGCATCCATCACCGCACGATAGCCATCTTCAGCCGCAGACAAATCACCACTTAACGCGAACAAGTTCGCCTGAAGAAGCTGGAGTTCCAGGCTGTCCGGTTTTTCTGCGGTTTGTTCGGTGACAAACGACCGCGCACTGTCCAGTTTGCCACTTCGGATCAGGTTCTGGACAATCAACACCGTTTGTCCGTATGTCCCCGAGCCGTCAGTGCCAGAAGCAATCTGGTTTTGCAGAAACGACAGACTTTCCTCAATCCGGTTCTGACCTGAGAGGATCGCTGCCTGCAGGAATTGCGCATCGCGCTGCGCGTCGGGATCGTCAAGAGAGCGCAATTGGTCGGCGATGTCTTGCGCCCGTGCCCAGTCTTGCTCCCCCAGATACAGATTGGCCAGCGCGTTCAGAACACCCGTGCTTCGCGGGTTTTTCCGAGCTGCGGCGCGCAGAACGGTTCCCGCCACGCCGGGGCGGCCCCGATCCATAAGGAAAGCCGCATAGCGAAGAGACTGCGCTGGGGCTTCTCCGGACACTTCGACCGCCAGCGCCAACCGCTCAGCTGCCAGGTCCATGTCCCCGTCGCGCTCATGCGCCAAAGCCATGAGTGTAAGCGTCTGCGGGTCTCTGGGGTTTTCGTTCAGGGCGGCGCGCAAGTTGACAATCGCGGACCGTATATCACCGTCCTTGATCAGCCAATTCGCGCGCATCTGTAGCGCATCGGTGTTGCCTGGGTCGGCTTCAAGCACCTCAGCCACCAAGGATTGTGCTGTTTCAAGTGCCCCTTGGTTGTCATGAATGCGGGCCAGTAGGACCTGGGTTTCGACTTTGTCGGTGGGGCTGACACTCTCATCGTTGAGGACGCCTTGCAGGCGCGCAACAGCATCCTCAATCTGGCCACGCTCGTAGTCTATGCTGGCATAGAGCCGTGTGTACAGATTTCGGGCCTCAGCTTCATCACTTTGGGTAACGAGCGCATCCAGTTCCGCAACTGCGGCCTCGGGTCCCCGGCGACTGAGCATGAATTGGACGAGGTTTATACGTTCGGCTGTGCCAGCTTCTTCCGCCTCCGCCAAAGCGCGAAGGAAATCTTCGGCGCCCGTAAGGTCGTTTTGATTGATATACCAAGCTATGAGTTGCTGACGCACCTCGATGCTATCCGGAAACACCTCCGACATAACCCGCAGCTGATCTCCAGTCCGCTCCGCATCGCCCTGATCCGAAAACAGTCGAAGTTTGCGCAGGTGCAGATCATACTGGTCACGGTCCCTTGTCAGTGCGGCATCGATATAGGGCAACGCGTCTTTTGGGCGCTCGCTTTCCAACAAGAAATCAACAGCAATCAGAGTTAGTAGGAGATTTTCTTCCCCATCATCAAGCAGCCCACGTGCTCGGGCTGCAGCTGCCGTACGCTCGGCCTCTTCACTGTCGAGCACACTTGAACGGTACTTCAGCGCCAGATTGACCGCTTCTACGCCGGGGGCATCGGGGGCCAGTTCTTGCGCGGCATCCGCATGCCGCTTTGCCTCGTCCCAGTCCGCGCTCAGAATGGCGGTCTCCGCAAGGATGACGCGCGCGTCGATTGCGTCGGGGTATAACTCGACCAGACGCAAGTACTGGCTGATCGCCTGTCCGACCTCCCCTTTGTTCATCAGAGCGGCGGCGTAAACCTCGCGTGCCTCCCGGTGGAAGCCATTGTGCTCAAAGACATTTCGAAGTTCGATAAAGGCGCGATCTGTGTCACCCGCTTGCAGCAAGGCGAGGCCGGACTGATAGTGACGCTCGGCTTTTTCTTCATCACTTTCACAGCCTGCCAATCCAATGGTAGCGATCAACACGAATAGCGCTGTTCTGTATCGGACTGAATGGGCCATGTTGAAATGGTTACATGTCCCCCTGCCGCTACTTCAAGCACAGCAAAAAAACATCTGGACCTGTGACACTGTGGACTCAGGGTCTACGACAAGCTCAGCATCCGGTCGGGTTCATCACCACATGGACTGTTGCGGCGAGTATGCCCAGATCGCTCATGAGTGTCAGGTTCTTGGCATAGCTCGTGTCATAAAGCGCACGATCGGCGAAGGTTGACGCGTTGCGGGCAGACACCTGCCAACTGCCGGTCATACCAGGACGCATGTCAAAATAGGCGGTTCCGGGATAGAGCGCGCGCTGTTCAGGCATCATCGGCCGTGGACCAACAAGGCTCATATCGCCCCGAAGCACGTTCCACAGCTGTGGTAGCTCATCCAGAGAGGTCTTGCGCAGGATGTGACCCACCTTGGTGATGCGCGGATCGTTCTGCAGTTTTTGATTGAGATCCCATTCCAGGCGGGCCGCCGGGTTGATCCGAAGATAGGCCTCAAGCTGAGCATCCGCGTCACGGACCATTGTCCGTAGTTTCAATATCTGGAAGATGCGCCCGTTCTGACCCACCCTTGCCTGACGATAGAAAGGGTTGCCACCTGTCGTCCACACCCAAAGTGCAAGGAGTGCGATCAACGGAAGCCAGAAAGGCGCGGACATCACGACTGCGCAAAGATCGAAGAGGCGTTTTGGGCCATGGCGATATATTTGGCGCGTGCGAGATGTTGCTGATGGGCTGACGTACTCCGTCGTACGCAGTCGGGGCTCTTCGCCAAAGTATGGTTCGTGAATTGACATAAATTTTACCTAGCCCCAATTCATGAACAAAAGATTTATGGTCGAAGAACCTGCCATGAATCCTGCACCGCACCGTTACGCAACAAGCCCCCACGCGAACTGGTCCTGTTTTGAAGTCGTCTTGGGACGGTCCAATGGCGGCTTGGGCAATCATTTCGCAGAGGTTTTTGCTCGATTTAAGGAGATAGGGCGGCAATTGTCCGATTGCATTGCGCAAATGAGGCAATGTTCGAGCAGATTTGGGACACAACCTGTGGTTAGACACAGAATGGACATGATCTGGCGCAAATACCCCACAGCTCGTGCCTGTTTGGAAGCTCAAGAGCCCGCATACTTCTGTTTGCTTGTTGTGAGTCGGACTTTTGAGTATCAACTAAGGCAAGAAAGCGGAAACTGGGCGAAAACCGGTTCCGATCAGCAGGCAAACCTAGTGTAAAGGGTAGATTGGCTTCGTCTTGTGAGCAGCGGGCCAGAGTGGTGATGGACAGCACGCTTGATATTTACACGTCATTTTTCAAATTGACGGACCGACCGTTCGCGCTGATGCCCGACCCGGATTTCATCTATTGGTCTCCGGCGCATCGGCAGGCGTACTCCATGCTGGAGTATGGACTGGTCACCCGCGCGCCAATCACCTTGATCACGGGTGACGTCGGCGCGGGCAAGACAACACTCATTCATAAACTGCTTCAGTCCGCTGGCGAGGAACTCAGCGTTGCGCTGCTCTCCAATGCGAACAGCACGCGGGGAGAACTGCTGCATTGGGTTCTTTCCAGCTTCGATCAGAAGGTTGAGAAGGACCTAAACTACATTGAACTTTTGGAACAGTTTCAGAAGTTTCTGATCGCAGAATACGCTGCAGGGCGGCGGGTCGTCCTTATCATCGATGAAGCGCAAACGCTCGATCGCGCCGCATTGGAAGAGCTTCGCATGCTCACCAACATCAGCAGCGGTAAAGACGAGCTTATTCAGCTCATCCTTGTCGGCCAGCCAGAGCTGCGCGACCTTGTCCGTCAGCCCGATCTCACGCAGTTTGCCCAAAGGGTCTCTGCTGGTTTTCACCTCCCGGCGATGGACGGCGCAGGCGTGAGGGCCTATATCGCGCACCGGTTGACGAAAGCCGGAGGTGATCCTGAGATTTTCACCCGTGCTGCCATGGATAGGGTATTCCTTGAAACAAAAGGGGTGCCGAGGTTGATCAATCAACTCTGTGATCTGGCAATGGTCTACGCCTATTCGAAAGAGTCGCCGAATGTGACCGGTCAGATCATCCAGGCCGTTCTGCACGATGGTGTGTTCTTTGCCGGGACTTCGGCGGCGACGTCAGCGCAACCTGTCTTGCGTGCGGTCCCGCCAAAGAAGGCGGAGTAGCAGGATGGACCTGCGATTTTACCTTTCGCTCTTTTGGCGCCGGGTGCATTGGTTCCTGCTGTTCGTGGTCATCGGCACCGGTGTTGGAGTCACACTGGCGCAGGTTTGGCCAACGACATACGTTGCACGGGCACGGCTGCTGGTCGAGTCTGAGCAAATTCCCGGTGAACTTGCGGCCTCTACCGTACAAACGGAAACGACGGAGCAGCTGCAGATCATTCAGCAGCGCATCCTGACCCGCGCGACCCTCATCGATATGGCGAACAGGCTGGATGTCTATGGCCAACAGCCCGGACAAGAGGCGCTTTCTGCTGATGGGATAGTTGCTGACATGCGCCGCCGGATCGAGATCGTCACGTCTGGCGGTGCGGGTCCGCGCGGACGCGGCCCCGTTCAGGCGACCTTGATGTCGGTCAGTTTTGCGGCACCTGACGCAATGCTGGCATCTACTGTGGCAAATGAATTGGTTACGCTCATTCTGCGGGAAGACATCGAGATGCGTACCGGTGTTGCGCGGCAGACGCTCGACTTCTTTGAGCAAGAGGTTGCCCGGCTTGACCAAGAGTTGGCCAAGCGGAGTCAGGTCATTTTGGAGTTTAAGGAGGAGAACCAGCGCAGCTTGCCCGACAGCCTGGATTTCCGCCGTGAACAGCGCTCTATCCTTCAGGAGCGCCTGATCACGCTTGGCGAATTGGAGACAGACCTTGTTGAGCAGCGCAAGCGCGCAATCCGGGTGCATGAGAGTGTGAACGATACACCTTCGGCGGCCATCGCCCAAGAGGCGGGCATACCGGAAAAGCAACAGCTGGAAGTATTGCTGGAAGAACGGCGTAACCTATCCTCAGACAGCCCACGCGCCAAGGAATTGGACGCCGAAATCGAAGCACTTGAGATTGCAGTGGCGAGACAAAGGCCAACTGCCCCCCGCAACGCCTTTGAAATGCAACTGATTGAGATCGCCGATCAGCTTGATCAGGTCCAAGAACAAAGAACCGAAATCGGAAACGAGCTTGAAGTTCTAGAGCAATCGATCATCGCAACGCCCAGCAACGCGATCACGCTGGATACGCTGGAACGTGACTACGCAAACGTGCGTGTGCAGTACGATCAAGCCGTCGCGAACAAGGCGCGCGCTGAAACCGGTGACATGATCGAAGCGCTTTCAAAAGGCGAGCGCATATCGGTGATTGAACAGGCCGTCGCTCCTCGGGCACCCGAGCAGCCCAACCGGCCATTATTGGCCGCAGGGGGCGTGGGTGGTGGAATCGTGGCGGGCCTGGCCTTTGTTTTTCTCTTGGAATTCTTCAATTCAGGTATCCGCCGCCCTGCCGATCTGACAGCCAGACTGGGCATCACTCCGATTGCCACGTTGCCCTATCTGCCCACACGTCGTGAAGTCTGGCTACGCCGCTTTAAGATCCTGTTCATTTTGGGTGTTTTCATTGTTCTTGTGCCTGCGATCCTGTTGGGCGTGCATTTTTTCTACATGCCGCTGGATCAGCTCATAAACTCAGTGCTGCAAAACATGCGAGGGGCAGCACTGGCGACTGCGTCCGTTTTCGCCTAACCCTTGGAGAGTGCACATGGATAAAATACAAAGTGCTTTAGCCAAGGCCCGCGCGGAACGCGAAGCATTAAAGTCTGCTGCGACAGCGGCTGAAACACCCCCGCCGACCGAGCAGAAGACATCAGAGGTTGCATCAGAACCGTCACGGCTCAGCCCTCAGACTGATCTGGATGCATGGCGCGCACTAGATGAGTTGGCGGTTGAACCAAAACTGATCGAGCAGAACCGGATCGTGGCGCTGCAAGACGGTGCCCCAGGTGCGGAATTTGACATGATGCGCACAAGGGTGTTGCAGCAGATGCGCGCCAACAACTGGCGTAGATTGGCGATCACCTCTCCAACGCCAGCCTGCGGTAAGACGACTGTTGCGTTGAACCTTGCCTTTTCTCTTTCACGTCAATCTGACGTGCGCACCATCCTGCTGGAGATGGATCTGCGCCGACCGTCCCTCGCACGCGTCCTGGGGCTCGACAATGGTCACAAGTTCGCCCGGGTTCTGGACGGTAAGGAGCCACTTGCAGATCACGCGCTTCGCTATGGTGACAACCTGATTTTGGCGACCAACAGAAGCCCGTCACAGCGCCCGGCAGAGCTGCTTCAAGGAAGCAAGGCAACGGAAGCACTAAACGAGATCGAGGCCACTTATGCGCCAGATATCATGATCATCGATATGCCCCCCATGTTGGTTAGTGACGATACGATTGCGTTCATGAATAAGGTCGACTGTGTACTTCTGGTGGCAGCCGCGGAAACGACAAAGGTAAAGGAAGTAGATATTTGCGAGCGTGAGCTGTCACAGCACGCGAATATGATGGGCGTGGTACTGAACAAATGTCGCCACATGGGCCCCACCTACGGATATGGTTACTACAGCTAGACCCAAAAGGTCGCGTTGCGGCGCTAACGTGCTTTGCCCGGAAATATCTTAATCAATTGGTCAAATAAATCCCGGTGATTTCAGGGCGGTGCTGCACCCCCTGCCGGTTCATCAAGGGATTTGGATATGGCTGACGAGTTTTCCTCTTATCGGGGCGGTCTTACCGCGCCTGCTTCACATGGCGCTGCAATCACACCATCGGACAGCGCTGCCCTATTGCGCAGCACGCGCGCCATCTACGTCGGGACGGCAGGCGACCTTTCGGTACGGCTTGTTTCTGGTGACGAAGTGACCCTGAGCAGCATGATCGCCGGGATGGTTTATCCTTTGCGTGTGACCCATGTACTGGCCACGGGAACAACCGCAGACGGACTTGTGGGTCTTTCCTGATGTTGGGATTTGGTGTGGTATTGGCGGGAACCGGGCTGGCGGCAACCGAAGGGGCGGAGGTACCCGAAGGTGTTCCTGGCCTGACTGAGCTGCCCTTTGACGGCTATGTTTTTGACGCCGGGCAGAATAGCAGTGTGTCGGTCCCGCTGAGCGGCACTGGCGACGCAAACCGTGATCTGGAAGTGCGCGCTGCATCGGCTGGGAGATCAACCGCCTGGACACCGGTAACTGCCGATGCAAATGGGGACTGGTCAGTGGTTCTGGAAATGGACCAAAGCACTTGGTCAAGGTGGCATACCCCTCAAGCCCGATACGGCGCGGGCGGGCAAGTGGCGCAAGGAACCGCCAGCTTTGGTTGCGGTACAGTCCTGGGTTTTCTGGGGCAGTCCGAGTTGACCTATTTCCACGCGCTTGGTGACACTTACAATCCTCTGCCTTATCCGCCCCTTTCTGATGAGAACCTGACCGTCTTGCTGCAGGCCGATGACACAGGCTTTGTCACCTCAACGCGCGTAACCACGGCGGACAAAACAACGGTCAACATGGGGTTGGTGGCCATGGCAAACGCGTTGTATCATGCAGGTGCTGCACGCAAGTTCATGGTCATTGACCTCAACCAGCCCGGCACATCGCGCGGCGAACTGATGGATGACAGTGACACTGAACGTCAGTTCAGCCACCTCACCGATCTTCTTGCGGTGGTTAGGAGTGGTGGGTCCGACGTGGGACTGGTGGTTGAGAATTGGTACAATGCCGATGCCGCAGCAATTCCCAATATCGGACCAATCTTTGCACCATGGTACTTCGGTCAGCGCTGGAATGGGGAGACCTTTGCGCTGGGCAGTACAAACCCGGACAATGGGATTGAACCCACACTGACCTATGATCACTGCCTTTGGGATATCGAAGCGCCTGCAGATCAACTTGGCAGAGGTGTTTTTGCACGCGATCGCACCAAACTTGCCATGGTCGGGCCGATGCCGTTTCACGACACCCCGGAGGAACCGGCGTCAGAGTGGGAGAATTACACCGGCGCAGGCACCCGTTTGATCGAACCCGCGCGCGCGGTCATCGACGCCTTTACAACAGATCCAAGGGTCCAAACGTTTTGTGTCGGCTACGGGCCGTCTACCCATTTGTGCAACTTTGATGGCTCCATCCATCCAGCACCGTCGGATCCTTATGGCTCCGCTCAATTCGCGCTCTCCCACACGCCGCCCGTTCTCAACTGGATAGGCCAGTCCGTGGGGGAGCCCTCAATTGAGGCAATTGAAGTGGCGACTGATGGCACCTTTGCAGATGTGGTGATTGACCTGCCAAACGGTGGTGTTCTGACAACCCTGCGGATCATGGATGCACTTCCCGACCCGCAGGTTGAGCCGCCACATTATCAGGAGGTGGTCGGATTTGAGATCACCCGAGCGGGCGGACAGCGTCGGCCTGTGTTCAAGCTGTCTGCGACAGAATATCCTAGCGCGCATCGGGGTACAGTCACCATTGCCGATCAGGGGTCCGGGGAGCCCCGAAAGGCCAAGCTACGCATCACGCCCGAAGAACCGTTTGGGACGGGTGACCAAATCAGCTATCTTCTGGGTCAAGCCGCCGCCAATCTGCTGAAACCCCGGGATGTCGACGCGCAGCTTCATTTGAATATGCTGTTGGAAAATGTGCCGACGCTTTACGATGCGACGTCCGATCATCCATTGCGGGGCATACCGGTCAAGCCCCATGCCGAAACCCCAGCGATTATCCTGCCTTCAACCTTCCAAGCGCGGGCGGCGCATTTTGACGGGGCCACGAACTACGCGTCTGCGTCGATCAATCAGCCAGCAGGCAACAGCGGCTTGATGTCGTTCTGGTTTCGCAACCGCGACAGCGCGTGGAACGCCAAGACCAGTACTCGCATCTGTCAGTTCAGGGTGGCAAGCCAGATTGTTCTGGAAATCCGCGTGACAAGTTCCGGACGTATGACATTCCAGTTGAACCAGACCGGATCAGGCGATGATACCTTTACGCCTCCTGCCGATACTTTCGCACTGAACAAATGGCACCACGTGGCGTGGTCCTGGGACCAGGTTGCGGCGCGTTTTCAGCTTTGTGTCGATGGATTTATGCTCGACACCGGCGCCTATGATTGGGGGGATGGTGATGTTCAAATGGCCGGTGCAAATCTCACGCGCATTGGTATTGGTGGAAATGTATCGACAGCCAATCAGGTCATCGGCGATATCGGGCATTTCTGGCTTGATCTCAACCAGTCAATGGATCTGTCCGATCCAGCGAATCTGAGCAAGTTCCTGAGCAACGACTTACCTGTTGATCTTGGCGCGACCGGCGAGCTGCCTTTGGGTAGTACACCACATTACTACTACGACGGTGACGGCCCCGCCTGGACCAACCTGGGCACTGGAGGCAACGTGCCGATCAACGGTGCGTTAAGTGCGTCGGATACCTCACCTGCTCTCTAATCTGTCTAGGGCGTCCCGAGAATGTGGACCGCTCGGCCTGAAATCCCTAGACAGAATGTAAAACGGCAAGAGCGGGACAGCGTATGGCAGTCAAAAAGCGAGGGATCGCCCAACGTGTTGGGCGATTGGTGAGGTCCTTCCTTTCGCCTCAGGTGCTGATCCATCAAATCCGAATGCTCCACTACTATGGCTATAGCCATGCCTTGCAGCGTGCAAAGATGCAGCTGGGTCGGGATGTCCGGCTCGCCCCCAACAGCTCTTTCCGCAATGGCGAACGCATAGCCTTGGGTGACCAGGTACAGATTGGAGAGTATTGCGCGCTTTGGGCCGGAGGTCAGACGTCCTGGATCAGGGTGGGGGCACGCACAACATTCGGGCCCAGCTGTTTTGTCACCTCCGCTGACTACGGGTTGGCAGCAGACCAACGGATCACCGACCAGCCGATGGTCGAAAAGGATGTCATCATCGAAGAAGACTGCTGGATTGGCACAAAGTCCGTGATCACGGCCGGTGTCACGCTTGGTGCGGGGTGCGTTGTGGGCGCGGGGTCAATTGTAACGAGGGATGTCCCCGCAGGCGCCATCGTGGCAGGCAACCCGGCGAAGGTGATCAGGCAACGGTCCTAGATTTCAAATCCCAAGGATTGACGCAGCATCCACCATGCGCGGATCAATCGCAGCCTGCACAATGTCCCCAGCGCCGCAAAACGCTCCGTCGTGCCACTAAGCTTTGGACTGAGCAGCACCCTTGGCGCGTGCGCTAGCGCGCTCAACGGCATCAATCCTGCCCGCAGCGCCCATTTCAGTCGCGCAATCGCACCATTTCCATTCACCCCACAAAGCTCCACGGTCAGTCTGCGCCATTTGCGCTTGAGGCTTTGCCAGTCACCTCTGGACGGATGCACCACCTTCAACTCCGGGGCGTAGGCCAAAGCGTATCCCGCCTTCCGGGCCCGATGGCACCAGTCCATGTCCTCAGAAACACCCGGATGAAAAGGTCCTGTTGCCTCAAACACCGCACGGCGGGTCAGCAGGTTCGCCGTGACGGAGAAACCTTTGTCCCGGACATATGCTTCATTATCAAAGGCAAACACCGCCTCAAAAGCTTGCGCGCCTGTGCGCGGGGGCGGTGTTTCGTCAAAAACCGATACGGCACCCCCGACCAGATCAGCCCGCTCTGATACGGCCAGCGCGGTCTTTGTCCAATCGGGGGAGGGGACGCAATCACTGTCCAGAAAGAACAGAAGGGGGGCAGTTGTCTCTTCCACTCCGCGGTTCCGCGCCATTGCCGCGCCGCGTTGTGTTTCGACAATCAGTTGCACCTCGGGATATGTCTGACACACCAGGGTGAGGTCCATGTCAGACCCGTTGTCCACGACGACACATTGCACATCCGCAGGCAGCGGCATCAGCGCCGACAGACAGGTCATCAGACGGTCCAAATCGTTGTAGTGCGGGATGATGATTGCCGCCCGGTAGGTCATTGAAAGTATACGTCCTTACGCGGCGAACCCGGTCTTAGCTGGATCTGCCAGTACACAGCTGCACGATAGACGCGATTTGGACAGTCGAGCGCGAAAAATGCCACTGTATTTTCCCGATTTGACCCAGTGTTGCCCGCAGATAACCATTTTTGCGGCCTAGACCGAACGCATATGACCGTTGTTGAGAACATCTATCCTGCAAAAAACAGCACGTCGACCGGCCTGATATGGCTGGCCGTGCTTGTTGCTGCGAGCGTCCCGATCTTCTGGTCGGCCTTTCAGTCACTCGGTTCGGCCTGGATGACGCCAGAATACAGCCACGGTCCCCTGATACCTCTGATCTCCCTCTATCTGTTTCTGCGCGAGCGCCGTGCGGCACCGACTGCCCGACCAGATACGCGCAGAAATACGACGCCAGGCATTGCGCTCTTGCTGTTCGCGCTGGGGTTTGCGGTGTTTGGAAACATGGCCCGGATCCCCGATCTGGTCACCTATGCGCTGATCTTCTGGGTTGGCGCGCTGGTCCTGATCGGTCTGGGCTGGGAACAAGGCAAACGCCACTGGGCTCCGGTCTTGCATCTGATTTTCATGCTGCCGCTTCCACTCTTCGTCTATTGGAAGCTGACGGTCTTGCTTCAGGGGGTCTCCTCTGAAATCGGTGTCTGGCTGATCGAGCTTGCGCGCATCCCGGTTTTTCTTGACGGCAATGTCATCGATCTCGGCGTCTACCAACTGCAGGTTGCCGAAGCCTGTTCAGGCTTGAGATACCTTTTTCCGATCCTCTCCTTTTCCTACCTCTTCGCAATCCTTTATCGCGGACCGATCTGGCACAAGGCGACGCTCCTGCTTTTGGCTGCTCCCCTTTCAGTCCTGATGAACTCCTTTCGAATTGGCATGATCGGCGTACTGGTGAACAGCCATGGCATTGGTGCTGCAGAAGGGTTCCTGCACCTTTTTGAGGGCTGGGTCATCTTTGGGGCCTGTATCGGTGTCCTGTTTGCCGTGGCCGTTGCGCTGCAGCGGTTCTCGCCAAACCCGTTGCCCCTGTCGGAAACCATTGACCTTGATTTCGAAGGCTTCGCTGACGAGGCGAAGAAAATTACATCCCTTGCTGCGTCAACAGGTCTGCATGCGGCAGCCGCCCTTGCGCTAATCATCGGTACGGCATTTCTTGTGCTGCCACGGCCAGAACATGTGACGGTTGAACGGGACAGCTTTGCCCTCTTCCCGCACCAGGTTGAAAACTGGGAAGCGGAAATGGTCCCGCTGCAGCCCGCAACAGAAGATGTTCTGGCAGCTGATGACTATATCAACGCACTTTACGTCAGCCCAACCGAAGCGGCACCGGTCAGCTTCTTCTCAGCGTGGTACGGTCAGCAAACGGAAGGGTCCGGTATCCACTCTCCGGAGGTGTGTCTGCCGGTTGGCGGTTGGGAAGTGTCCTCGATCAAACCCGCCGAGGTATCGTTTCCTGATACGACCTACGGCACCTTCGACGTGAACCGCGCAGTCATTCAGAAGGGCTTCAACAAGCAGCTGGTCTACTACTGGTTCGAACAGCGCGGCAAGCGCATGACGAACGACTATATGGCCAAGATTGACGTGGTCTATGACAGCCTGACACGTGGGCGCAGCGACGGCGCGCTGGTGCGGGTCGTGACAGGTATCGCACGTGGGGAAAGTGAAGCCGATGCCGACGCAAGGCTCCAGCGCTTCATGGCAGACGTGCTGCCCAAGCTTCCAAGATACATTCCAGAGTAAGGTTTTGGTTGCGCGCCGTTCCGGCACGCGGCGCTGATCGTTACTTCTTGATCAGTTCGGCTGACGTTCTGTTCGGGCCGTCGATCTCTCTTGCGATGACCGTGCCGTCGCCAAAGGCAGCTGTGACACGCCCGGTGCCTGACGCGCTCTGAACCTTGGTCAATGCCGCCCCGCTCTGGGACAGGGTGACGGCCTGAGACTTCCCGTGATGCAATAGCGTAACATCAGTCAGAGTGTGGCAGTTTGCAAAAAGAGAGACATGAATGAACCCAGCCTCTTTCTGATCCAGATAGACTTGCGGCGCGCAGGTGTCGCCCCCTGACAGGATATCGTCAAACGTTGCTTTCTGTTGCGCAATGGGTTGTGTGCCGATGCCTGAAAGAACCTCGTATTTGTCCTGCGGATCAGGATCAAAACCGTTGGCCACCACAGGTGTGGTTGTAAGAACTGACAGGGCTGCGGCAAGATAGATCTTTTGCATAATGCTTACCTCTATTGCGTCAATTTTACTAAATATTCGTTAAAGGTGGTCCAATCGTGGCGTAAATGTGGAAATCGCGCCGGAGGCCACGAGTTCTTGCCTTGGGCTCTGAATGGCTCAGGGACGGTCTGATCGACCCATTTTGCTGAAAATGCGATCATAAGCATTGAGAAGCGGTTTGCTTGAATGCTCCCACGACAGTTCGCTCAGCACGCGTTGACGCCCACGCTTCCCCATCTCAACGCGCATTTCCGGTGCATCGATCAAAGCTGCGATCTGCCGGGCAAAGTCTTCCGGATCATTCGCCTCCGCATAAAGCGCTGCATCCCTAGCAGACGCACGGCCTTCGGTCAGATCGAACTGCACCAGAGGCTTTTCCAGCGTCATATACTCCATGACCTTGTTCATGGTGGAGATGTCATTCATCGTATTTTTCGGATCGGGGCTTACCCCGATGTCGATTGCATTCAACACATCCAGCAGTTCCGGCCCAAAGAGCGGACCTGTGAATGTGAAATAGGAACTCAGCCCCTTGGTCTCGACATCCGCCTTGACGATATCCAGCTCGGGGCCAAAGCCGACAATGGTAAAATGGACGTCCTTGTGGCCCAGATCAAAGATCAGATGCCGTGCCGCCAGCACAAGCAGGTCCATGCCCTCCTGCTGGCCAATCACCCCGACATACCCCATCAACGTGTTAGCCTTCTCTTGCCACTCGGACGCGCCGGGGCCTGGCAAGAAACTCTCGATGCGCGGGGCCGACCGCACAACGAAAACATCTTCGGGCGGCATCTTTCCACGGTTAACCGCGATGCTGCGAAAGCTCTCATTCGTCGCCATTGAAACGCTTGCCGTCGCGAAAGTGATCCGCTCAAGCAGGAGCATCAGCCGATACAGCAGTCCGCGCTTGCCAAACTTCGCCTCCAGAAGCTCCGGACAGACATCGTGATGATCAAAAAGATAGTGCACGCCGCGCAAACGATACCACCATGCCAGCAGAAAGATCAGATCAGGCGGGTTGCAGCCTTGAATGACAGAGAACCCCCTCTCCCTGCGCACTTTGCGGGCAAGGCGGAACCAATGGCGGATCGCAAACAGGTACTCGCGCGCATAATTCAGGACACCGGCGTGCGCTTCTGGCGGCTCTTCGTGTCGATAGATGTGAACCCCGTCGATCACCTCGTAACTCTTGTCCCAACCACGGCCCTTGGGACAGATGACCGATACCTCATATCCAGCTGCAACAAGCGTCGTGGCTTCCAGCCAGACCCGACGGTCAAGCGGTACTGGAAGGTTCTCGACCACGATCAGAACGCGGCGTGGTGTGTCGAATGTCATTCGGGTGGTCCTGCTCCACAGCCACTGGCCGGTTTATCCTTTAACCAATGGTTAATCATGAACTGCCAAATGGCCTTGGTTCAGGTCCAGTGTTTGAGCCACGTTACCTCGCGGACCATGCCACTTCCCGCACCATCTGTGGCAATGGCGCATCGAATTCATGGAAAGCTGAACACAGGCCACCCGATCAGTTGCGCTTGCAGCAGGCCAGCGACACTGGCTCTACCCTGCGTCAGGAAGCCCCACGGATCAGCGCTTCAAGGGCAGCCTCATATTTGCCGAGCTTTTCCCGTCCCAATGCCAACGCAGCATTCTGCTCTTCCAGAAGGCTGGTGCGGTCTTCGTAACCGTCCGTGATCTTGGCAAAGACCACATCAGCACTCTCTTTCGTGCAATCGACCGTATGTGGATATCCGATGCTGCCAAACAGCCCCTCAAACTTGCGGCTGTAAGCCATCGGAATGACCGGCACGCCCGAGGAGAAGGCCGCAATACAGGCATGCATCCTTGCGCCCATAAAGAAATCAAGGCCGGAGATATAGGTTTTGGCCTGTGAGGGCGTGTCAAAAGCCGGAGCCAGAACGCAGCCCGGAAAGGCCTCTGCCAGCTTGCGGGCGGCAAAGTAGTCATCCTCCGTATCCCCGGTTTGCGCATTGGGGTCAGTGATGACATGCGACACCAGATGCACTTCGCATTGGTCCGGGTGGGTCTGAAAATGCGTGATGATCTTCTGAATGAGCGCGGGATAGTCCAATGCAATCCCCAGCTCATTCTTGCCCGTATACCCCCCTGACATCAGAAGACCGGAAATGTTGATGCCGATCTTCGGTGGCCCATCCGCCTTTTTCTCAGCAGCGTCAAACGGCAACCTGAGCGCAACGTCCGAGGCCTCAACGACGGGGCGCTTCACCCCCATCTCTTCGACACAGGCAGTGGACAGCTTGTCCCGCGTCGCCAACAACGCTGTACGGTTCATCACGAAACGCGCGAGCCGCGTTGATGCTGCTTTGGTGAAGGGGCCCACCGTTTGAGGGGCCATCACCATGGGGCGCCGCGCGATCCACGCCAAAAGCTTCATCGCAAAAATCCAGCGCAACCGTTTGCCGCCGTAGATGTCGGTAAAGCTGTCGCCAGCGCCAATGTCGATCACCAAATGCGCCCTGCGCATCTGCCGAAATAGCCCGGCGGGGTTCAGAAGGAACTTGGTGTCCAGCGGTAGAATGCGGATATCATCCCCCAAAAGATATGGCTCGCGGGCGTCCCGCCAGTCGAGGATGGTCACCTCCAGTGGCCGTTCGAGGCGCTTTGCAATATCTCGCAAGATCTCCACCTCGGCGACGGTCAGCGCCCCAACGCCCAGGTTGAAGGAACGGGTGGAATGCATGATCAGACAGATGCGGATGGGGTGCGGGGCCATGGGTGATATTGATCCTGGTTGGCGCTTATCGGTTGGTGAGCGTGCGGCGCAGCATCCCCAAGAAATTCTTCAGGTTTCGGCCAATGGGATTCTGCCGCGCGACGGCCCCAATATGCAATCCCCGATAAGTCGGGACGGGACGGCCCGCGATCCGAAGCGCGGAAAGGCGCGCGAGCAAGGCACGGCGACGCTCACGCTGACCCGGCTGAATATCGGCGAGCACAGAGACGTCAAAGGGGCGCGTCTCCAGCCGATTGGCAGCCTTTGCATCCTTCAGAATGGCCGCACCCTTTTGCGTGCGCGCAACAATCAGGCTGATCCCGTCTGCTTCCTCAAAGATCGGATAACCCTTCTCATCGCTTTCCCAGGCGTCCGCGCAGACCAGATCAGCCGCAACGCCGGTGCCATCCGCACATATCTTGCACCGGTGCTGTACGTGCTTTGACAGGATGTGCCCCCAGCTGTCGTGATAGCTCATCTCGCGGGTAGTGCCGTCTTTTAGCGTTGCCGTTGCCTTGCCCGGCCATCCATGGCCCCGATAGCGGAAAGACACGGCCTCCTCCGGCGCAAGGCCAAGCGCTTTCAGCACGGCTTCGCCTCCGGCATGGCTCGGCACGCCCGCGCAAAAGAAAGATATCAGGACAGGAAAGGTCCGAGCAACCTCAGCATCAAGCGACTGAAGGGCACGCATCGCAGCCACATCGCAGGGCTTGCCAACGAAGGCGAACGTCTTGCCCGACTTTACCTGCTCATGAAGCGCCGCCAAAGGGGCCGAAGGCGCATACCGCGACCCCGCGGCGTTCAAAATATCCTCCGCATCCGCACTGATCACCGTGGCATTCGCGATGGCCAGTTCCGGACTGGCAGCCGTCTGAATGACGGCGTCGACGGTGCCACTTTCCAAAAGATGCACTAAAAGCATCGACAGGGCACCACCGGATGATCCGGCGTACCGCAAAGCGTCATCTGTCGCCCATCCTGTTTCCATCGACAGGTAAGGACCCCAAAGCACATGATCTTCGCGCCCGTCACCCTTCACTTCCTGGCCCAAACCCGGACAAACCGCTGCAATGGTTGCTTCGGCATCTTCAGACAGAGGCGCCGTCTGATGCGGGCGCAGAAAGCCCGGAGGTGCCGAGACCATAGAAACTGCATCCGGCGCGATCCCAGCGCAAGCGCCGCATCCTGCACAAAGGTTGCCGCGCGCCACACGGGCAAGGCTGGGACTATCCGGTAAGGTGTTCATGTCACGCGCGATGAAAGGAAATTGACAAAACGGGCCTTCCAGTTCGGTGGCAAGGCCGGGACTTTGACCCTTGACCGGGGCAAGACAAAGCGAAACAACCATCGCACATCAGGTCTTTGATTAGAGAATAAGTGAGCACTCTGCAATGCTGCGATCCGCGCTGCTGATCCTGACCGGCAACGCCGCAAGCGCCCTTCTCACCTTGGCGCGCAACCTGATCGTGGCGCGGATGATCTCGGCAGAACACTACGGCATCGCCGCGACCTTTGCGATTGCGGTGTCCGTTGCGGAAATGATGTCAAACCTCGGGCTGCAGCAGCAAATCGTTCAGGCCCGCACCGGTGACGACACCCGGTTTCAGGCCGGGGTCCAAGGATTTTCTGTCCTGCGCGGCCTCCTTGCAGGCGTCGGCTTGTTCCTTCTGGCGGCACCTCTCACAGCATTTCTGAACATCGAGGGCGTAACTTGGGCCTTTCAGGCAATGGCCCTGGTACCGATCCTGAATGCCTGTGTGCATTTCGACATCCACCGCATGACCCGACAGATGCATTTCTGGCCCCTGATCCTGACCGGCACTGTACCGCCCTTGCTGGCTGTTGTGGCGCTCTGGCCCCTCAGCGTCTGGTTCGGCGACTACCGGATCATGCTCTATTCAATCCTCATACAAAGCGTGCTTGCAGTGGCGACGTCCCATCTGACCGCCCGCCGCCCTTACCGTGTGTCCCTTGATACCGAGATCATAAAGCAGAGCTTTTCTTTTGGCTGGCCGCTGCTGGTGAATGGCATACTGCTTTTCATCGTCTTCCAAGGTGACAAGCTGATCGTTGGGCGAGAGCTGGGGATGGCAACGCTCGCCATCTTTGCCATGGGCTACACGCTGACTTTGACCCCTACGTTGCTGATTGCAAAATCCGCGCAGAACTTCTTCTTGCCGCAGCTCTCCGACGCGCATCGCAACGGGACTGCAATGGACGCACCGTTCGACCACCTCGCCCGCACGGTCATTCAGGTTGGCTTGCTCAACGGCGTTCTCCTCGTCTTGGGAGTGTCTCTTCTGGGTCCCCCCCTTGTCTCCTTTCTGCTGGGAGAGAAATATGCAGCACTTCTGCCACTCCTGACTTGGCTCGCCATTCTTCAGGCTTTCCGGGTCTTCAAAAGCGGCTCTTCGATCGTGGCCTTGGCGCGGGGGCAAACGTCAAACGCAACGATTGCCAACTTGATGCGGGTCTTGGCCCTGCCCGTCGCATGGTACGCATTGGTCAAGGGCGGGGACCTGCTGACTGTGATATGGATCGCGACACTGGGGGAGATTGCCGGATTTGCCGTGTCCTTGTTGCTACTGCAGTGGCGTCTCAACGTAGGCCTGTCAGGCACCGCCGCGTCATTCGCATGCACGCTCTTCGTCTTGGGCATTGCAGCGGGTTCCGCCTATTTCGGCGCCAGTCTGTCACCAACCCTTTTCCTGATAGCGCTCTTCGTGGCATCCGGGATACTGGTGTGGAGCATGGCGGATCTGCGTCTTTACGTCAGACGCTCAGGCGTGGTTTGACTGTCGCCATGACCTTGTCCCCCTCCTCATGGCCACCGCTCCTTCTGCATGTCGGGTATCACAAGACCGCCACCAGTTGGATGCAGCAACGGCTGTTCACCAGGGACCATGGCTTCGCTCAGATCGCGGATCACGCAGAGGTCTTTCGCCACATCCTGCAACCGAACCGCTTCCATTTCGATCCTGAACCGTTTCGGGAGTTGATTGCCGAGCGCATGGGCAATCTCGCTGACGGCCTGGCACCGGTCATCTCATCCGAGATCCTGTCCGGCCACCCGTTCTTGGGAGGACGCGAAAGCGACATCTATGCAGAACGCCTGCATGAGATTGCGCCGACGGCACGTATCCTGATCTCCATAAGGGCGCAAATGCGCATTCTGCCATCGGTTTACATGCAATACCTGCTGCGCGGCGGAACGATGACACCTCAGCAGTTCTATGAAGGGACCAACCGCCCCGGATATTTTGGCTTCACACCAAAACACTTCGAATATGCCGATCTGATCGGACATTATCAGGCGCTTTTTGGACGCGAAAACGTCTACGTCGTCACGCAGGAAAGCATCGTGAAGGACATGCAAGCGGCAGCGCAGGGAATTGCGAAGTTTGCGGAAGCATCCCATTTCAACAAGCTGTCGGATGATGCCAAAAGACCCTATGCGCCAAGCTATCCTGAATACGGCGTGCCCGTCCTTCGGCGCATCAACCACGTCCAGCGCAGCACGCTGAACCCCAATCCGATCATCAGCGTCGGAGAGACGCCAGAGGGTCTTTATCGCCTTGCCGGATACGTCTTGCGCCGAATGCCGCTGTCGACTCTGCTTAAGAACCACCACCCCGTCTCCAAGGTCGTCAAAGATCGCTTTGATGGCTACTACGCGCAAAGCAACGCAGAGCTCGCGAAAATCATCCACCCGTCCGTCGATCTGTCGTTGTACAGCTGACACTAAGGGTGCGGGCAATGTAGCCCACCATCGCCGGGATGATCACCTCCGCCGCTATCTGCGGGTCGGGATGCAGGCCGTCAGCCGCCAGCCCTCTGTCGCTACGTTCCAACCATCGGGGATAAAGGTCCAGCAGACCAATCTCTTGCTCCTCAGCGATTGCCCGGTATTGCTCATAGTGATCCGCAAGCCAGTACCGAACCCATCCCCTTGGACCCTCGGCGGGGCTCATCGTCATCAACGTGATCTCCGGTGGGGTCTCCATCGCCTGCAAATCGGAAATCAGCTCATCATGAAGCCTCTCAGCGTCAGTGAGCGAAACACCATCAATCAGGTCAGCATCGTTGATAGCAAATTCAATAAAGACCAGGTCAGGGTCGTGCTCAGCCACGGAGTCAACTTGCTCCCCGCCCCACCGGATGCCCGCGCCCGCTTTGGCAACCGTCACGATGGAAGCGCCAATGGGGAGACACGCGAGACCTTGCTCCAGCACCGATGGCCAATCGTAGTTTGCCGTCAGGCTGCTCCCCATCACCACAATCCGAAGCGGCCTGTCATCCGGCAGGTTGATTTCGACAAGACGATCTGCTGGCGTGGACGGGCCTTCCTGCCTTAGGGCCAGCACCACGCCAAGGAATATGACCAATGCAGTTGCAACCCACAGGATGGGACGCCCCATTCTGATCAGGCCAATCCAGCTTCGGCCAGGGCGCTTTCCATGGCATCCGCTTCCACGAAGCGCCCGTACTGACCAACCTCAATGTCGGACCGCAGCACGCGCGCTGGATTTCCAGCCACCAAGGACCGCGGTGGCACAGACTTGGTGACAACCGATCCGGCCCCGACCACGCTATTATCGCCAATCTCCACCCCGGGCAGGATCAGGCTGCGCCCACCGATAAAGCAGTTCTCCCCGATCCGCGTGTGCAGGTAGAGACCGCGCGTCATGTCGTGTGTCAGGATACGTGCCTCAAAGGCCACATAGCTCCGCGCCCCGATATGCACGCCCGGAGGAAAGGTACGATCAAACTTGGCGCTCAATGAACATTGCGAGGTCGGATGAATGTCCATCCCCCAAAGCCGGACATAGTAAAGCCTGCGGAGTGTGACCAGCAGGTTGCGCAGTCCACGTAACCGATTAAGCCCCCGGCGCTTGGCTTTCTTCATGGTTGAGGCTTTTTCTGGCATGGTGGCCTTTTTTGTCATAGTCTCAGCGCCAAAACGCTAGGCCGGGCAACGCTATCCAATAATCCAGAACCCGGCAAGTTGGTGTGAGCAGTATGGGAATGCCCATGACGAAAGACTTTCATCGGACTGGCCGACTCTGTGTCTGGCTGGCCATCTTGCTGTTGTTCTACCTGTCGGCAATGCCCGCATTTGCCCAGCGTATCACCCATGTTTCAGACGAGGATGCACTGACGCGATTGCTCCGTCAGGCAGAACCCGGTGCCATTTTGCAACTGGCGGAAGGGGATTATGGCCCTCTCTACATCCAGGGCGTAAAGGGCGCTCAAAATGACTGGATCACGATCAGGGCCGAACCCGGCACAGTCCGCTTTTCAAGCCTCGACCTTCGGAACAGCGCATTTATCAGCCTCGATGGGCTCACCTTCGACTACGAATTTGCGCCGGGCGACCCATTGAACCTGCGGCCCTTCCAAATCAACAACAGCCGGGGCATCCACATCATCAACAGCCTCTTTGACGGAGATCTGGCCCGCCAGACCTCACCAGAGTCGGATGGCTTTCCTACTGCATTTGGCCTGTCCATCTATGGGTCTGCCGATACACTCATCGCAAACAACAAGATACGCCGCTTCTACCGTGGCTTTCTCGCTGCGCGCAGTGGCGGTGTCACTGTGCGCAACAATGACATCCATGCCATTCGTATGGACGGCATGAACTTTGCCCAGGTGCAATCGGTACTGATCGAAGGCAACCGCATCGGAAACTTCAAGCGGTCCCTTGCGTCCGATGATCATGCGGACATGATCCAGTTCTGGACCAACAAGACCGACATCCCCAGCAGCGACATCGTCATTCGGGATAACGTTCTGAACTCCGGTGACGGATACTTCACGCAGTCCATATTTATGCGCAACGAAGCCGTCGATCTGGGGTACGCTGGGAAGGAGATGTTCTATCGCAACGTCAAAATCGAAAACAACGTTGTGATCAACGCCCACCTTAACGGCATCACAGTGGGAGAGACGAACGGCCTGATCATCCGCAACAACACGGTGCTGCACAACGCATCATCGGACGGTGACAAATCCGACCCAGGCCTCTGGCTGCCACAGATCCGCGTGGCCCCGACGTCGGAAGACGTTTCAATTACATCCAACGTCGTCAGCGCAATTGGCGGACATGAAGGTCAAAGCAACTGGGAAGTCAGTGACAACCTCTTTGTGCAAGACAGGGACCCCAGCCTGCCCAATTACTATGACAGCTATTTCGCCGCCGCCCGCACAGGTGATCCCAGCAATCTGGCATCCTTCAGCTACCTGCCCCAAAGCGGTATTGACGGTCGCTCTGTCGGCGCGTCGCAACTTGTCCCGGTGGAGACAGATCAGAGCCTCGTCCCTGCCGCGAGCGTGGTACCCGAAGGCGCCTACCTGAACCGTTTCGTCTTTGATGGTTCCGGAACAGTCGGCCCCATTGATCTGGTCAATGAAGACACCCGCTATGAATGGCGTTTGGCGGATGGCACGCAACATGACGGCATCAGCTTTACCCATACGTTCACAGAACCGGGCAGCTATGCCGTGGAGCTGACGGTGACACCTCCGGTTGGTCAGCCAAGAACGACCTCCCTGACAGTCGACGTGCCTAACCCCGATGTCATTACCTTTGACGCTGCTGAAGGCGTGTTCCGCGCCTGGGTTGGAGCCAACTCGACCCGAGCCCTAGGTACACCCAGCAAAGCCGGACCTGCCGTGCTCAATGACGGAAGGGCGCGCATCACGATCGACCGGGAAGACCTTCTGCCCTTCTTTTCTTCCAGTGATTTTGAATTGGGCATGCGGCTGCGCGCCTCCGACACCTATAAATCCGCAGGTGAGCTCCTGCGCGTCCATCGGTCCCTTCTGCTGGAAGTCACAGGACGCGGCACGCTCAGGATGGAACTGTCCACCGCAGACTCCGACCGCCTGAAACTGCGCACTCCGGCAGTCGGGCTGACCGATGGGAACTGGCATGACATCCGCATCGTCTATTCATCTGCGCGAGAAACGGCAGAAATTTTCGTAGACGACATCCTTGTTGCGAGCGGGACAACAACCGGTCCGATCCGCGCCGTGGACCATTGGGGCATAGAGTTGGGCAACCCATTCAACAACAGCAAATCTTTCGATGGCGAACTTGAGCAGTTTTATCTGCGCGCCAACGTCGAAAGATTTGCACCAAGCTGAGCAATCGAGCCGCGATGCAGGCCATGATCGCCCAAAATCAGATCGGACAGGCGGGCCTCTCCGAAAGCCGCATTCCCTTGCCGGTGCTGATTTACCTCTTGTGTGTTGTCCTGCCGATTGGTTTTCAGGCCGGTCCGCTTGCCATGACAACGCTGCGGCTGTTCATGCTGATCATGATCATTCCTCTGATGATGCGGCTGGTGCTTGGACACTATGGCCGCATCCTTGTCACCGACATCATGTTTGTCCTCTTTATTGGCTGGACCTTCGTGTCGCTTGCCTCAAACAACCCGGACAAGGTGGTCCAGAACGTGGGCTCTTCAGGGATCGAGTTCCTTGGCGGCTACATTGTCGGACGGGCATATATCCGCGGATCAACGGATTTCATCGCACTGTGCAAATGGATCGGCATTCTGGCCGTCGCCACCTTGCCTTTCGCACTGGTGGAGACGGTCACGGGGCGGCCCTTGATCATTGAGACACTGCGGAAATTGCCTGGCCTCACATCAGTTGCGATTGTTGATATTGAGCGCCGCATGGGCCTTGAACGGGTGCAGGCCGTCTTTGCACACCCGATCCACTATGGTCTTTTCTGCTCCGTTGCCTTCACGATGAGCTTTATCGCGCTGCGGGATGTAACCGGCACCACTTGGCGGTATGTCTCCAGTGCCATCATTGCTTTCAGCGGCTTTCTGGCGTTGTCCAGTGGCGCGATGCTTGCCATCATCTTGCAGATCGCCCTGATCTGCTGGTCACGCGCATTTGCGTCGATCCAGTGGCGCTGGTGGTTGCTTATCGGGATTTTCGTCCTCGCCTACGTCGTCATCGACATCTTTTCCAACAGAACACCGATCCGTGTCTTTATGAGTTACGCGACCTTCTCTGCGCATAACGCCTATTGGCGCGGGATCATTTTTGAGTGGGGCATGAAAAGCGTCTGGGGCCATCCCCTCCTTGGCATCGGCCTGAACGATTGGGAGCGCCCGGATTTCATGCATTCCGGCAGCATGGACAATTTCTGGCTGGTCAATGCGGTGCGCTATGGCATCCCGGGCTTCTTGTTTCTTGCCATCGGTTATGTCCTGGGCATCTTCCGCGTCATGCGGCGGGATTTTTCTGACAATGATGTGCTCAGCCTGCTGCGCAAAGCATGGGTTTTCACGTTCCTCGGTCTGACTTTCACACTATCGACCGTGCACATCTGGACGAACATCTACTCGTTCGTGTTCTTCGTTTTCGGTGCCGGGATGTGGATGATCACTGTCTCATCCTCATCTGACGGCGGTGCCAGGAGCGTGCCATCTACGACGGATGAGAAGAATGCAAAACGATCACCCTACACGCGCTTCGCCAATACCATCAGTAAACCGCGCCACTCTTTGTAAAACCACACCAATTCGCCAACGTCACTTAAAGGCCCCTCCATGCAACATCCCCGACTTGGCGTGATTATCGTGGCCTTCAACTCTGCCGATGTCATCCTCGACTGTCTTGAGAGTTTGCTCGCAAGCGAAGGCGTCGCGCTTGATGTTCAGGTCGTTGATAACGCGTCGACGGACGACACCGTCGCCACTCTGACCGACTGGGCGGCGGGTACGCGGGATGTTGAACTGAGCGCTGACCTCCCGTTCGCATGCGCAGTCTGCGACAAACCTGTGGCACTGGACGGCAGCCCCCTGCCCTCAGGTCATCGGATCACCTTGACCAGGACGGGTGTGAATGGCGGTTTCGCCTTTGGTGTAAATGTGGGCCTTGCAACCCTTGCCCAAAACGCAGGGATTGATCGGTTCTGGATTCTCAACCCTGACAGCGTTGTACCCCCCCAAACCGCTCGTGCCTTCGCGACCTGCCCTGCACCATCACAGGGTTTCTCGCTCATGGGGGGACGGGTCCTCTACTATGATACGCCGGACATCATCCAAATTGACGGCGGCCTTCTGAACCGGCGCACCGGGGTGACGGGCAACAGCGGGCTGGGACAAAGAAGCGAAGACACACCGCCACCCAACCCAGACGACCTTGCGTTCATAACAGGTGCCAGCATGGTGGTATCCCGGAAATTCTACGAGGCTGTTGGCCCCATGGCGGAAGACTATTTTCTCTATTACGAGGAAGTGGACTGGGCGCTCAGACGCGGTGACCTGCCGTTGGCCTATTGCCCGGAGGCAATCGTCTATCATAAGGCTGGTACGTCCATCGGTTCACCGACCTTGGGCCGCCCGGCGTCCGCGTTTTCGCAATATTTCAAACATCGCAGCCGACTGATGTTCGCGCGGCGTTGGCTCAAAAGCAGCGTGGGAACAGCGATCCTTTACAGCCTCGCAAAGGCCGCTCAACTGCTTCTGAAAGGCTATTTTGACGAAGCCCGCGCCCTGCTGGCCGGAACCTTCAACCGACCACCACCCAAAAACGTGCGTGCGCGGTTGTCTGAAGATGCGCGACAAAGAGCGTTCAGTCCCCCGCACTAAGCACGCCTTCTCAACAAACGGCGCATTTTTTGCAAACAAGTCCCTGTTAATGTGACCAAAAGGTGGCTTTGCTATGGCGGGGGGGTGCATAGCAGGGTGACTGACCATGTCGACGATCACAGTGACAACCACGCAAGAGCTGTCTGCAGCGCTTGCCGCGGCAACAGGTGGGGAAACCATACTCCTGGCACCAGGAGACTACGGCGATGTTGAAATGCTCGGCAACAGGGCACCAAACCTTGCCTTTGCCGAAACAGTTACTTTGAAATCGGCTGACCCGAACGATCCAGCCCGCATCACCAAACTGGATCTCAGAGAGGCCTCCAACATCACCTTTGACGGGCTGCTGTTTGACTACACCTTTGAAGCGGGTCAGCAGAATTACTACCGGCCCTTTTCGGTTTCCGACAGCACAGGCATCAGTATTCTGAATTCCGTCTTCGACGGCGACGTCGCACAAGACGTTTCACAAGCTGCAGATGGATACGGCTACGCCATCGGCCTGTCTTTCCGAGACACCAGCGATGTCGTGGTCGAAGGCAACAGCTTCTTCACCTTCTACCGCGCTGCAACCATCTCGGACAGCAGTGATGTCTCGATCCTTGGAAACGACATTCACGACATCCGGCTCGACGGATTGAATTTCTCAGAGGTTCAGAATGTCCTGATCGAGGGCAACCACATACATGATTTCCGCGGACCGACTGACGCGGGCGATCACTCTGACATGATCCAGTTCTGGACCCGGAATACGGAAAACCCTTCAACCGGCATCACGATCCGCGACAATCAGCTCGACATTGGGGACGGCATTGCGACCCATGCCATCTTCATGCGCAATGATCTGGTGGACCGCGGGCTCGCGGGGGATGAGATGTTCTACCGCGATGTGCTGATCGAAGAGAACACCATTGTGAATGCCCATCTGCACGGCATCTATGTTGGCGAAACCGATGGCCTTCAGATTGAGCGCAACACCGTGGTGCATGCGGATGGGGCGGCGCAGGACGGCGCGGACGCTTCTGTCGAGATTCCGCGCATTGACGTGGCAGGGCCCTCTCGAAATGTCACGATTGTGCAGAACATCACCAGCGCGATTCATACGAATGAGACGTCAAACGCTTGGACAATTGAAAACAACGCCTTTGTTCAGGACCAGAATCGACAGGCAGCGGGCTACTATGAGGACGTGTTTCTGCCCAGCTCCCTTTCCTTGGGGGTGGACGGTCACCATTTCATCGCCACGCCGGGTGGCGTGATCAACACGCTCAGCGCTGGGGCTGCAGGCGTGCGCACATCCGGTGAGGATCTCTTTGGCCACTTCAGCATTACCCAAGATGCGAATGATTTGTCTCTCTACCACTTCGCGGCAGCTTTTGACCCTGCCGCACTGACTGTTCTGACGCATTTCCAATGGTCCTTTGGTGACGGCACCACGGCTTCTGGCACTGAGGTCAGCCATAGCTTCGAAGAGACCGGAGATTTTGAAGTCCACCTCGCAGTGTCATCTCCGGGTATGGAGACGGCTTCCCAATCCACAACCGTCACCGTCGACGCCGAGAGCGTGCTGACACTCGATCCGGAGTTTGGTTTCATTGCTTTCGACGGCAGCGACATGATCTTCCTCGATGAGGAAGAGCCAGTGGGCAGTGTCGTGCTTGAGGATCGCGGCGTCAGCGCCAGTGTTGAGCGGGAACATGTGACCGACATTCTTGGGGCTCCAGAATTCAGCATCAACCTGTCCCTCGATGCGACCCATCTGGAGGCCACCGGGGACGTCTTCCGTTTGCACAGCAGCATTCTCACCCAAGTTGATCGGGACGGGGACTTTGTGCTCAGAGCCTGGGGGGCGGATGGTGAGCGGATCAAGCTGACCAGCGATGGCGTCGACCTGGCCGATCTTGAAGAGCACGATGTGTCGATCCGATACGATGACGCGACCCTTGAACTCTGGATTGACGGCGCACTTCAAGGGGCGGCGGCCATGTCATCCGGACTTGCCTCCGTCGGCCGTCATGATTTGGTATTCGGCAACCCTTGGGGGAAACAGAATTTCGAAAGTGTGATTGACCGCTTTGACATCACGCTCGACGGCACACCTGAGACGGTGATTGACGACAATTTGTCCGACGCTGGTGGGCTTGTGCAATCCGGTGGCGAGGGAGCAGGAAACGACAACGTTGTTGGCGTGTCGCTCTATATCGACACCTACGTGTAAGTCTCAGACCGCTTCGCGATATACCGGGACCGGTTTGAACTGAGCTGCGATCACCACCGCGATCAGCGTGATCGGCCAGGCCGCACATGCGATCAAGCCAAGTGCGAAATATGCCAAAGTGCTGTCCTTGGACGAAAGATACTCGTTCAAGGTCAGTGCCATCGCGCAGACCATAATCACGGCGTACACACAGGTTGTGATAATCAGGAAAGCCATGACACCCTCATTTTCCGATCTTTTACTGGTACAGAGGAACTCCTCTACAAAAGGTAAACGAACACTGAATAATGTGCAGATTGAGGCAAATCAGGGCAAAGTTGCGGGCCTTTTTCGGGTCAGCACCCCTATGTCTGCGTGAGTTTCTGGCTGAACGAGGGCTATAGCCACCCGTAACGTCTCAGACGGCAAGCAACAGCAACGCTTTCGCCAATAGCTCAAGGTCAGATGGCCCGCAGCAACGCCAATCCCTTTACAGGCTTGAAACAGCATGTTGGCTCGCGCCTGTGGTTGAGGTTGCCGCACTGATCTCTACGCGCCAATCCTTCGCAGGCGGTCCATTTTCTGCATTTTTGAAACCGATAGTCTCATTAATTGTTTACCTATCGTTAACTTGTCTGTATGCTATTTGTCACCCAAAGCTTAATTCGCGACTCGATAACGCCAGATTGATTTCGGATTATATCCAGAATAGAAAGGGCACATGACCCTTCCCGTTGAAACCTTCTTCCTCCACCCGGAGGCCCAGGGCACGCTCCAGCAGCAGATCCAGCAAATGATCGCGCAGGGCATCCTGTCAGGTCGGTTTCAACAAGGGGAAAAGCTGCCCTCGACCCGCAAACTTGCGGCTCATCTGGGCGTCAGCCGGATCACGGTTACCATCGCTTACACCGAATTGCTCGCAAACGATTACCTCGTCTCAAAGGGCCGCTCAGGCTACTACGTCTCGGAAAACGCCCCTGCCCCGCCGTCCTTCACGGCAGCGCCCGAAGGGCAGGATGCGGTGGACTGGAACCGGGCAATTGGGCAGAAGTTCAGTGGCGGGTCCACCATCCTCAAACCTCAGGATTGGACCAAGTTCCGCTACCCCTTCATATACGGCCAGGCCGATCCAACACTGTTCGATCATGCCAACTGGCGGCTCTGTGCGCTCCAGGCGCTTGGCCAGAGGGACTTCACGTCGCTCACGACGGATTACTATGATCAGGACGACCCACAGCTTATCGAGTTCATCGCCCGCCACACGCTGCCGCGCCGGGGCATCACGGCACGCCCAGAACAAATCCTCATCACGCTTGGCGCGCAAAACGCGCTGTGGCTGACAACGCAGGTCCTTTTGACTCAACGCCGCCGCGCCGCATTGGAAGACCCCTGCTATCCCGCGCTGAGGGGCATTCTCTCGCAATCGCGGTGCCACGTAACACCTGTGCGCGTGGATCATGACGGCCTGCCGCCCGATGCGATCCCGCCCGACACGGACGTGATTTTCACCACACCGAGCCATCAATGCCCGACAAATGCGACCATGCCCATGGACCGTCGCCGCGCCCTTCTGGAGCGCGCGCGGGAGATGGACGCGCTGATCGTCGAGGATGACTATGAGTTCGAGATGTCGTTCCTCAAGTCCCCCTCTCCGGCACTCAAGTCTCTGGATGCTGACGGTCGGGTGATCTATGTCGGCAGCTTCTCAAAATCGCTGTTCCCCGGTCTGCGCCTTGGCTACCTTGTCGGCTCTGAGCCCTTTATCCGCGAGGCGCGCGCCTTGCGCGCTTCCGTTCTGCGCCACCCGCCGGGACATATTCAGCGCACCGCCGCCTACTTTCTTTCCCTGGGTCATTACGATGCCCTGATCCGGCGCATGGGCGGCGCATTGCAAGAGCGGCGCAAGATCATGGAAGAAGCCATCGCCGCGCATAACCTTACGATCTCCGGGCGGGGATACTATGGCGGCTCGTCTTTCTGGATGCGCGCGCCTGACCAAATTAACACTGACGATCTCGCCCGCAGCCTGCAATCCAAGGGGGTGTTGATCGAACCCGGACGGGCGTTCTTTGCGGGCGAGCATCAGCCGTCCAACTACTACCGCCTGGCCTATTCTTCGATCCCCGGCACCCGGATCAAAGAGGGTCTCGACATCCTCGCTGACGAAATGGCCTGCATCGCATGATTTGGCCTTATTCCACCATCAACTCTGGCCCTAACTCCGAATCTGCCTGCACTTTACATTGCGCCCAAGAATCGACCTCTCCTCGAATTATGAAGGATTTTCTGCCATGAAAATGACCACCGAAGAGGCTTTTGTAAAAGTCCTCCAAATGCACGGTATCGACAACGCCTTCGGGATCATCGGCTCTGCCATGATGCCGATCTCCGACCTGTTCCCGGCTGCCGGGATCAAGTTCTGGGACTGCGCCCACGAAACATCCGGCGGCATGATCGCGGATGGCTACACCCGCGCATCGGGCAAGATGTCCATGATGATCGCGCAGAACGGCCCCGGCATCACCAACTTCGTGACGCCCGTCAAAACAGCCTACTGGAACCACACGCCACTGCTGCTCGTCACGCCACAGGCGGCGAACAAGACCATCGGTCAGGGCGGTTTCCAGGAAATCGAGCAGAT
>CAYUSM010000017.1:0-30794 GCA_964447345.1 uncultured Sulfitobacter sp.
CCGCGACTGCAATCCAGCTGAACGCAATCTACTTGAAGTCGGACGGAGCAACGAGTCTGGGCTGGTTGGCCGCTGATTTTGTAGCGGGCCTGGGTTGGCAACCCACAGAGTGGAAGTTTCTCGACCAATCTTCCGTATCATCTCTCACGAGTTCTATCCTCCTGCTCCTCCATGTTGCTTTGTTCGGCGTATGCACGGCCAAAGTGCGATCCGCAGTGCGGACATCACAAACGCCAAGGCTAAGCACCAGACTTTCAGTGGGCGAGGAGAGGAAACTGCTCTGGCGGTTATGTCATGACACGTTGCTCAGACAGCTTTGCACTATCGGCATCTTGAGTTTGAATTTTGCCCTGCTCGGTCAGTTTGTAGGATTCACGCTCTTACTGTCCGCATCGATCATCATCGCCGTCGGAGCCAGCTTTTGGTCCAGCAACAGTTCTGCGTTGCATCACAGTGTGGAGGCGTAGGTGGCGCGCCGTCGCAAGTCATGAACAACAACCGAGGCATCGCGTTCGTCATACTCTCTATGGCTGCCTTCACGTTCGAAGACATGTTCATAAAGCTGTTGTCGGCCTATCTTCCGGTCGGCCAGATGCTCTGCATGTTCGGGATTGGAACGGCCTCCCTCTTTGCAGCCATAATGTGGATCAAAGGAATTCGGTTCAATTATCCCGGCGCCTGGGGAAAGATTCCACTGACGCGTACACTGTGTGAAGCTGGAGCGGCGTTAACATTTTATCTGGCCCTTTCGAAAACCGATCTGACACTGGTAGCTGCTATCTATCAGGCCGTTCCATTGGTGATCGTTCTCGGGGCTTTTGTCTTCCTGAATGAAACCGTGGGATGGCGCAGATGGTTCGCAGTCTTGGTTGGGTTCATTGGGGTCATGGTGATAACTCGCCCAGGCTTTGCCGGGTTCGATCCGAATTCTCTTTGGGCCGTGCTATCTATGCTCTTTGTAGCTGGGAGAGACTTGGTAACGCGCCGAATTCAGGCAAACCTGCCGTCAACGCTCATTTCATTTCAGGGCTTCGTGATTTTGATACCGACAGGTTTGTTGTGGCATTTCGCGACGGGCGAGGTGATTGAGCCAGTTTCCCTCTTCCATCTGGTTCTAACGCTCTGCGGCGTAGTGTTTGGGGCCATCGGATACTACTGCATCGTCCATGGTATGCGCTTGGGAGAAGCATCCGTGGTTGCGCCTTTCAGATATAGCCGGATCCTATTTGCAATTCTGGCTGGAGCCATCGTTTTTGGTGAGCAGGTAGACGTGATGACAATACTTGGCATCGGCCTAATCGTTTCGGCGGGGCTATACGCGTTCGAGCGGGAAGCGGTAAAGAAATACCGCTCCAGAGTTTGAATGCGCCCCCAAATCCAGACTCATCGCCGGTAATGAAGTTTATGTTAAATAAATGAACGTACAGCCCGAAATCCGAGAGTCGATCTTATGTTGAGTAATTTGGCTCTCATCTTCAGCTGAAGAAAAATTTGGCTCATTGTTGTTTACGTTTCCTTTGCCGGGATCAACTCCATCTCACGTCGGAGAAGGAAATAGGTATGAGGTCATCTAATCTGGAACATAGAAGTTCCGACTTTCAGTTTAGACCACGGGCGAATTCCTGTAGCGAGAGGCTTGTCGACTTCATTCCAGGCTGTTGACCCCATTAAGAAAGACTTGAGAAATAAGTTGTGCGAGTTCTGACTGCGTCATCCGTCCGGCCGGGTGGTACCAGCGGTCAGTCCAAGTCAAAATGCCCATTAGGATGAAAGCAATTGGGCGATACATATCCTTAGAAAGGTCCGGCCGCAGTGTACCGACAAGCCTCGCCGTTTGGTCGATTATTTTGCGCTCGAGTTGCAAGACCGCTTCACGCTTGTCATCCGGGAGATACTTCACATCGTTGGTGGAAACGAGATTGCGCTGCCTAGACCGCGTCGATCTTGCAGCAAAAGTGGCGACGAAGTCTTCTATGGCATCCGCAGGTTCGCGCTGATCATCGCCATCATATGCCTCAAGCGCATCAATCAGTTCCTGCAAAAACTCATTGATGATGAAAAATAAGATGTCTTCTTTGGTTGCGTAGTAATAGTAAATCATTGACTTCGACACGCCGCAGGCATCGGCGATCTGAGACATCCGAACGGCCGGATAGCCGTGCTGCGCAAACAATTCAGCTGCCGCCTCAACCACAGCGCGGGCTTTTTCATCGTAGTCGCTTGATCGAACGCGCGGCATGAGACTAATTTTCCTTTTCATCAGCGCCGAGGAATTCCGGCCGACGGTAATTGAGCGGTTGGTCTATCTGCCGCGCTTTCTGCCACCTTGTACATCGGCACCTGTCTTGCAGCAAATCCCACAACTCCAGAGCCAAAAGCCGCATAGGCCAAAGGTGCAGGATAGCAAGCGTAGCAGAGCCATTCAGCATACCCATAAATAGCACTTCCTTGCCCCGCGAAGAAACGCGCCTCTTTCAGACCGAAGGGTGTAGGCCGGCAGGTGCGCGCACTACGCACCTGCCAAACGAATCGCAACCAAGCTTCGCAATTTCACTCTCTTAGAGAACATGCGCATTCGGTCAAATCTGTTGCTTTGCCAGATTTGCACGCCTAAATTTCATATAGTATGTTGTTTTTAAACACTAAACTTTTAGAGTTGGGGCATATGCATATTTTTAAAATTAGTAGACTGACCCGTCGGACTATGATAGCCGGTGTGTGTTCAAGTAGCTAGCGGCAGCTATCAGAAAGCCGCAGCAGATCATGGGAGGAAGATCATGAACGTAAGATCGAAAATTCTCGCTTCGGCGGCCATCATGACGGCGCTGGCCACATCCGCGAATGCACAAGATGTCGTCATTCGGCATTCAAATTGGTTTCCTGAAGGTCAAGCCCTGCGCGCACAGGTGATCGAACCTTGGGCCGAAAGCATCGCAGAGGTAACCGAAGGACGTGTGGTCGTCGATATGGCCCCGAAAGTCATCGGTTCGGTGCCTGCGCAGTTCGATATCGTGCGCGACGGGCAGGCTGACTCGGGCATCTGGGTTAACGGCTATACACCGGGCCGTTTCGTCGTGACCGATCTATTCGAACTGCCTTTCTTGAGCGCAAAGACGGACATCTATAACGGCATCATGTACGAGTTTTTTAATGAGCACCTTGAGCAGTACAATGAGTTCGAGGGTGTACACGTGCTGGCGCTGTTTTCGCCGGGTGCTGGCGACGTCTACAATACCGAGCGTGAGATCACATCGTTGGATGATTTTTCAGGTCTTCAACTGCGTTCGCCGCAGAAGAATGTCTCGACCAGCCTGGAGCTGCTCGGAGCTACACCTGTGCAAAAGCCGATTTCGGAGATGTATGAATTGTTGTCCGCTGGGATCGTCGACGGTACGGTTCTTGTCACGGAATCCGTGCCGGCCTTTAAATTGGACGAGCTTCTTCCCTATGCCCTCCAGATTCCGGGCGGCCTTTACAACACTGTCCTCGTTCTGGGCGTGAACGAGAGAACATGGGCGGAGATATCGCCTGCGGATCAGGCCGCGATCGAAGAAATCTCAGGCGTGGCGTTTGGTCGTAAAGCTGGCGAGGTTTATCTCAATGGCTCGGCCGCAGCACAGAAATCTATGGAAGAACGCGAACTGACAACCTTTACTGTGGCATCGCCGGAGTTTCTTGCCGAGATCAAGGAAACACTGCGGCCTGTCGAAGAAGAATGGGTCGCGGCAGCAAAAGAGCGCGGGGTCGAGGATCCTGTCGCGTTGATTAACGCTCTGCGCGAGGACATCAACGAGGCTGGTGCTGGCGCCGATTGATCGGATCGTTGGGACTTGAGCTATGCGCATCATAAACGACCACCTGATTGTGGCGCTTCGCTTCGTGTCGGGATTGGCCCTTCTGGTACTGATGACCATCGTTGTGATCGACGTGGTGGGACGCGAGTTCTTCGCGTCCCCGTTACGGGGCATCACAGAGTTGTCCGAAATCGTGTTGGCCGCAATGATCTTTTTTGGTTATCCGGCGCTCGCGCTGCGGGAACGACACATTCGCGTCGACCTCCTCGCCCTTGGCGCGAAAATGACACGAATTCGGCGGGTCGCCACCGGTGTGATCGGTGCCCTGCTCTTTGGGGCAATTGGATGGCGTGTCTGGGAGCAAGCTGAACGCGTCGCCGGATACGGCGATCGTTCACCCATGCTGCAAATCCCGTCTTGGGCCGTCCTCGGTGTCTTGTCGATCCTGGCGTGGGCGACTGCGGGGCAGTTTCTGATCATGATTTACCATTCACTCACGGGCCGTCCTGGTCCTGCCGAAGAGAAACTCTCCAGCAAATGATTACTACAGCAATCGGCTTTCTGGCTGCGTTCTTTCTGATCTTCCTTCAGATCCCCATCGCGCTTGCACTTGGCCTGGTGGGTGCGATCGGGTTCGCCGTCCTGACCGGGTTCCAACCGATGCTCGGAATGTTGGCAACTGTCACCGAGGCAAACACGTTGACCTATTCGCTGACGGTCATTCCGCTGTTTGTCCTTATGGGAAACGTCTTGGCAGGTGCAGGCATTTCGTCCGATCTCTACAACGTGGCCAATCGTTTGGTGGGGCGCAAGCGCGGCGCGCTTGGCGTTGCGACGGTGGTTTCTTGCGGAGGGTTTGCAGCGATTTCAGGGTCGTCCACGGCCACAGCTGCAACCATGGGACGCGTCGCCATCCCTGCAATGCGCGAACAAGGATATGCCGACTCGCTTGCGGCAGCTACGGTCGCCGCCGGTGGAACGCTCGGCATCCTCATCCCGCCCAGCGTCATCCTCGTCATCTACGGAGTTGCAACGCAGACCCACATCGGCGAGCTGTTCGCAGCTGGCCTCATTCCAGGCCTCGTCGGTATTTTAGGCTATTCCCTTGCCGTGATCTGGACGGTTTACCGCGATCCCTCAAAAGCACCTCTCGCGGACATGACCAAATTCGCAGCCGAAAGCCTTGGCAAACAGCTTTGGCGCCTATGGCCGGTCATCGGTTTGTTCGGGCTGGTGATGGGCGGCATCTACTCGGGTTTCTTCACCGCGACCGAGGCCGCAGGCGTCGGAGCAATCGGCGGCATCTTTTTCGCACTGCTCAAACGCGCGCTTCCACTACAGGTTTTCTGGAAAGTCATTCTTGAGACGGTCGAAATCACATGCTCCCTTTTCGCTATTATTCTGGGCGCGGCGATTTTTGGCGAGTTCATAAACCTGACCGGGATTCATCGCGCTTTGCGGGCACTTCTGAGTGACGGTGCAGTCTCGCCCACCTTTGTCATTCTTACCATGGTCCTGATCTATGTCCTGCTTGGCTGTGTGCTGGAAGGATTGTCCATTATCCTTCTTACAATCCCGATCTTTTTTCCTGTCGTCGTCGCGCTTGGCTACGACCCGGTCTGGTTCGGCATTCTTGTGGTGCTGGTGGTCGAAATCGGCCTGATCACTCCACCGATCGGTGTAAACCTCTTCATCATCCGTGCGGTTTATCCGGATATCAGCATGAGCACGATCATTCGGGGCGTTCTCCCCTTCATCGGGGCCGACATTCTGCGTGTTCTGGCAGTCATCGCATTCCCTGCCCTCGCCCTGTTTCTGCCAGAGGTGCTGTTTAGATGACAAATCATGATACGGGAAACGCAAGACAGGAAATCTGGCGCACCGATGCCCTTGTGAGCCGCCTTGAAGCCTTCATCGCCGAGCGAACCGGCCGCGCTGCCTCCATATCAGATCTGCAACGTTACACCGTCGGCCTGTCCTGGGTTACGATGCGGCTGACGATTGATCTCGCGGGGCGAGGTGACGCCTCACACGAAACCATGAACGTTATCCTGCGGATCGGCGATCCAAATGGCCTGCTGGCCCCCTACTCGGCGCGTCCGGAGTTCGAAGCCCTGCGGGCGCTCGAAGGAATTGATCGCCTGCCGATCCCGCGGGCATTGTGGTCGAGTGATGATCCATCCATCATTGGTGCGCCGTTCCTTATTGCCACATGGATCGAGGGCGACACGCCGTCGCCACCATGGGGCCGGCAAACCACTCTGAGTCGCACGCCGGATATGCTCGCGATGGAGGGTGACTTTGCCGATGCTATTGCGGCAATTCACAACTTCGACTGGCAAGCCTCCGGCCTCGCCACGCTCGATCCGGAGGTCACGCCTCAGAATGCGATCGAGCGGGAGCTCGACCGTTGGTCGACACGCGCGCATCGGATGGGCGAGCCTGCGATACCAGCGTTGCATCTGACCGAACGCTGGTTGCGCGCCAACATGCCCAAAAGCTGCGATTTGCGGCTTGTTCACGGGGATTATCGCGTTGGCAACTTTCTTGCGCAGGACAGCGAAATCACAGCGATCCTCGATTGGGAACTTGTACACCTCGGTGACCCGCTGGAGGACATTTCCTGGATGTGCTTGCGTATCTTTGGTGGCACGGACGAAATCATTGGAGGTCTGTTTGACCGCCAGATCGTCCTCGACCGGTACAGCGCGGCAACCGGCGTGATTTTGGATTGGGAACGCCTTGCCTACTACGATGTCCTGTCGCTCTACAAATGCGCGATCGTCGTGGAGTGTGCGCGCCAACGAACCCGCACGGGACAAGTACATGATGCTCGTCTCGTGTCCTCCAGCCTGCAAATGCCATCGACCCTGATGGGAATGCTCGGAATACTGAAAGCTACAATATGAACGTCAAATTTTCGGCTGTTTTGTCGTCGCTTCGCGGCGTGTTGCGTAAAGAAGTCATGCCGGACCTCAGCAGCGATCACGCCCTGACCCAGACTGCGGCCGTGATGGACGTGCTCGAAAAGATTTCGAGGCTCGCTGACTGGTCCTCGGACCTCTTGCGCGACAAGATCGAAAGGCTGTCTTCGGGAAGTGCGGATTTCAGGCAGAAAGCGACCGCGCTTAAACTGACACCACCGGCTGCTCCGAACATACCTGCGTTGACGTCGATGGACGATCTGGACAATGCGGTGTCACTTCTTAACCGGGACATCGTGGCTCTGACCGATTGGCTCTTCGATCACTGCGGTGATCTGTCTGCCGACGACCGCCGTGACCTTCAGATGACCCTCCGAAACACGATACAGGCAGCGCAGGCCGAAGAACGCAAACTCACCGCCTTTTCGGATTTTACGGCAACGGCGTGAACCAGCAAAATCACCTCGAAAGGACCCACCATGAACAACGATCTCCCGGTGCAGGACGCTTTGATCGACACAGTCCAAAATGATCTGCCTGAGGGTTGGTTTGACCGGTTCTACTTCAATATTCACGACACGGCCCGTGCGCCTTATGTACTGATGGGTGCGGGCGTTTATCCCGGGCGAAATGTTATAGATGGATACGTCATTGTGGTCACGGAAGACCGCCAGCGGAGTGTCCGCTTTTCCGATGTGTATGATGGTCCCGCAATTCCCACCGCAGTCGGCCCGTTTTCATGGGAAACGGTCGAAGAGGACCGCGTTTGGCGTATGAAAATGGCCCCCAATCCCTATGGAATCGAATTCGATCTGACCTGGACCGCGCGCGCGCCGCGGTGGCTCTGCGATCCGATCGAAGTGCAGGACAAACGCGGCGGGCAGAAATCTCGCTTTGCGCATTTCTACCAATCAGGCCGTTATGACGGCACTTTACAGATCGACGGTGAAAGCATAGATATCTCAGGCTGGATCGGACAGCGCGACCGATCCACCGGTACCCGACCGGTTTCGCCCGGTCAGGGCGCGCATATGTGGGTCCAGGCGCAGTTTTCAGACTATTGCGTCGGGTTCATTCAAGACGTGGGTCGCGATAATGAACAGCTTCTGCTGGATGGTGCGGTTCTGCATGAAGATGGCACCGTGGATGAAATTGTTTCCTCTGAGCACGCCATGTCTTTTGATGAAAAGCTGGAACTCAAGGCGGCTAAACTGCGTATCCGGACCGTGTGCGGTCAACAGTATGAACTTGATGTCGACGGATCCGCATGTGGCGGTGGGTATTTGTCCGGCGGTGGATATGGCGGGTACCATGGAAGGGCTCAGGGGAATGGCTTCCAGTCGGTTTGCGATTGGCCAATTCCGTCCGATCGGTTCAACTGCAGTACACTCGATACCCCGCTGACTGACCGGCTGGTCAGTTTTAGGTGCCGCGAAGGTGATGGAAGAACCATCGACGGATCGGGGATTTTTGAATTCGCCCACACCCGCAGCAAATCCTTTACCTACAAGCCAACACTGAAGTAGCGAATGTCGCGCCCGCACTTCAGACCGGCGCGAATTTTCTGCGCTCTCAAACAAATATTACCTGACCTATAAACGGCGAAAGCTCAACTCTTCCTGGGTTTCGCCATGAACGCTTCTCGCGCCTTCTTGTGCTCTTCCGAGTTCAGAAGCGTGATATAGGATGTCATTTCGCGCTCCAACATTGCGTCAAGATCTGCGCCCGAAGCTGTCACAAGCGCCTTCACGTGTCCTTTCTGTTCCTGGGTGAACGCCGCCATTTCGAGTGCGCACGCGCGCGCTGCTTCCAGCAGCTCCGACGGCGAAACGAGTGTATCGACAATACCGAGATGTAGCGCCTCTTCAGCTTCTACAATCCGTGCGGACAAAAGAATTCGCCGCGCCCAAGCATCGCCAACACGACGCGGCAGCGTGCATGACAAGGCCAGATCCGGCGGCAGGCCGACGCGTCCGAAAGATGCGCTGAATCGCGCTGTGGTATCGGCGATCACCTGATCACAGGCCAGCGCGAGCGAGAACCCTGCCCCGAAGGCCGCCCCCTGCACGGCAGCCACCACCGGCCTTGTTCCGGCCAACAGGTGGCGCACCACCTCATGCAGGATAGTCATACGACGTCGTGCGACTTCCGGGTCGCCGGTCATCTGGCTGATGTCGCCGCCGGAGGAAAAGGCGCCTCCGGTACCGTATAGGACGATTGCACGTACCGTTTCGTCGGTCTGCGCTTTTGCCACAGCATCACGGAGCATCGTCCGCAGGTCGTCTGAAAGGGCATTTTTCTTCTCCGGCAGGTTTAGGCCCAGCAGGAGGATGCCTTCGGGATCAAGAGATTTTTCGAGAATTGGCATGTCTGCGCCTTTCCTAAGTATAGTTCCGCGCAAGGATAGATTTGGCACGAGCAAGAACCGGGGCGTCGATCATTTCGCCGTCAAGCGCGACCGCTTCGCCGCGTGATGCATCAAGCACTCTTTGGGCCCAGGCAACCTGGTTGGTGGTCGGAGCCATGCCCGCACGAGCCGGCTGGATCTGCGCCGGATGGATCAGCAGCTTGCCACCAAACCCCAGAGCGACGGAGTGCTGGGTATCGTCGCGGATGCAGTCGGCATCTGAGATTGACGTCGTCACCCCGTCGATGGGAGCCGGAAGAGCCGCCAAACGGGATGACAAGACAAGCTCCTGCCGAATGGGAAGCAGAATTGTCCGGTCATGATCGCATCCCAGGTCGGCACAAAAGTCGATGGACCCGAATACCAGTCGGCTCGCTGCTTGCGCGATCTGTCGTATTGCGGCGAGACCGGCGACAGTTTCGATCAGGGCGAGGCGGGGGCGCTCCGATCCCAGCGCGTCACGAAGTGCCACGAGGTCGTCATTCGTTTCCGCCTTTGGCAGGATGACACCGGCCAGCGGGAGATCGGCGCAAAGCCTCACGTCTTCCGCATACCAATCCGTTGCACGGGCGTTCACACGGACGAACACGGGTTTTTCCGCTCTGTCCAGAAGGGTGCTTTGGTTGGCGAGCGCGTCTCTTGCCTGCGCCTTGTCGGGCGCAGATACCGCGTCTTCGAGGTCGATGACGATCGCGTCGGCAGGGGTCGAAAGCGCCTTGGGGATGCGTTCGGGCTTCGTCGCGGGAACGAAGAGCGGGAGATCGTAGCGCATCCCCATCATCCGGATTGGCCGACGGTGACGGTCCCTTTGATGACATCAACACCATCATCCTTGCGCACCCAGACATCGAAGCATGCGCCGTTAGCCTGTCCACCTGCCGTGATGCGCTCGCCAACCTTTATCGGGGCCGTAAAGCGGACATTCATTTCGAAAGCGATCTCGGGTCCGAAGGTATCGTCGAGCGCGTTCAGAAGCAGATCCAATGCCATCGCACCGTGTGCAACGGGTGCCCCGAACGCGGTGGTCGCCGCGAAATCCGCATCTACATGGAGCGGATTGTAGTCGTTCGAAAGCGCGGCGTAGGCCTCGGTTGTCTCTGCGCTGGTCTGCATGGACCTGTCGTGGATCTGATCGTTCATGCCAATCTCAGCCTCATGCAGCCCAGATGGACCGGATCGTCCCGGTCATCACGGTTTCGGTTTTGATTTTAGCGACTATTCCGAAGCGGACCCAGAAACGGTCCTTGCGGATTTCCTTGTCATCAAGACTGACCGTCACCTGCACCGTGTCGCCCCAGCGCGCGGGCGATCCGGTGAACGCCAGTTCTTGTGACGAATGCACGTTTCCATCAGGGCGTGGCTGGATTGCTCGGATGTAGGCTTCCATCATGGTCGTGACCATCATGCCACGCGGTAGGTTTTCGCCCGCGGAGCCGAAAACCCGCTGCCAATCGGCTCGTTTCTTGTCGTCCATATGAACGTCGATCGTGCCGAAAACTTCGCCTGGCTCAAACTTCTCGTATGTCCAGAGTTCCTTCTTTTCATCTGCCACCCTTCATCTCCCGGTGCCTTCGATAAATTCGAACATATAGACTATTTTAGTGTAACGCTAGTTTTTTCAAACTACCCCTGAACCGCAAAAGTTGAATTCGCACAGGAAGCCCTCTTAATTTCAAGATATATTGCGAAACTATTTCAATTACTTAGACTATCTTCCGGAGCCTGAGGCAGGAGATGGGCTCAACCATTCTGTGCGCTTACAATAATTGGATAGGCGTCAAACCATACCATGTTGCAAAAACCATCCGTTCGGTTTATTAATCAATCCGCGAACAGGGAGGTTGTCGTGCTTGATGGAAAAGTTGTGATCGTTACCGGAGCCGGGGGCGGTATCGGAAAGGCGTTGGCTGTGGAATGCGCACGTGCCGGGGCCTCCGTGGTGATCAACGATATCGGGGTCTCGCTTTCGGGCGATGCTGATGACGAAGGTGCCGCACAGACAGTTGTGAACGAGATCACAGAGCTTGGGGGCTGCGCCGTCGCTTCGACGCACAGCGTGTCGGATCCCGGCGATGCCGCACGGATCGTACGGACCGCGATCGACAGCTTTGGCCACCTCGACGGACTCATCAACAATGCGGGCATCTTGCGGGATGCGTTCTTTCACAAGATGAGCCATGAGAATTTCGATTCCGTTCTCAAGGTGCATCTCTACGGCACGTTCAACGTCAGCCACGCCTGCGCGCCGATCTTCAAGGAGCAGGGTTTCGGCCGGTTCGTCCACATGACTTCGACCTCCGCGCTGATCGGAAACTTCGGCCAGGCCAATTACATGGCTGCCAAAATGGGCGTCGCGGCTCTGTCGCGTTCCATCGCATTGGACATGGAACGGTTTGGCGTGAAGTCGAATTGTATCGCGCCCTTCGCGTGGAGCCGGATGACCAGCTCTCTGCCGACCGAAACCCCGGAGCAGATCGCCCGCGTCGAAAAATTCAAGCAGATGGTGCCAGCAAAGATCGCCCCGTTGGCCATTTCGCTCTTGTCGGACCATGACCGCGTCCCGACCGGTCAGATTTTTTGCGTGCGCAACAACGAAATCATGCTGATGAGCCAGCCGCGCCCGGTGCGCGCGGTCCATCGCAGCGAAGGCTGGACACCGGAAAGCGTCATCGAGCACGCACTGCCGACCGTCGCCGCGAATTACACGCCGCTCGAAAGATCAGAGCACGTATTTACCTGGGATCCCGTTTGAACCGCGCAGACTGCGAGAGAAAAAATGAACGACGAATATGACATGATCCGTGACGAGGTCCGGAAACTCTGTGCGAGATACCCAGACGAGTATTGGCGCAAACTGGACCTGGATCGCGCATACCCTTCGGATTTCGTGGATGCGCTGACACAGGCCGGATATCTGTCAGTGCTGATCCCCGAAGATTATGGCGGCACTGGTCTCGGCTTGTCGGCTGCAGCCGCAATCCTCGAGACAGTGCAAGAGATGGGCTGCAACGGAGCAGCCTGTCATGCGCAGCTTTACGTCATGGGAACGATCCTTCGGCACGGGTCGGATGCGCAGAAAGAGACCTTTCTGCCTGGCATTGCCGCGGGCGATCTGAGGCTTCAGGCTTTTGGTGTGACCGAACCCACCAGCGGAACCGACACGACCTCCATACGCACTTTTGCCGAGCGGGTTGGGGACGAATACATCGTCAACGGCCAGAAAGTGTGGACGAGCCGCGCGGAACATTCCGACCTCATGATCCTTCTCGCCCGCACCTCCAAAAAGACAGATGTGGCCAAGAAGACAGATGGGATTTCCACCTTCATCGTGGACATGCGGAAGATTCCGGACAGCGAGATGAAGATCCGGCCGATCCGAACGATGATGAATCACAACTCGACCGAGATATTCTTTGAGAACATGCGTATCCCTGCCGACGCGCTGATCGGTGAAGAAGACAAAGGCTTCAAATACATCCTTACAGGCATGAACGCGGAGCGCCTGTTGATTGCCGCCGAATGCGTGGGCGATGCCAAGTGGTTCATCAAGCGGGCAGTCGATTATGCAACAGAACGCTCGGTCTTTGGGCGGGCAATTGGCCAGAACCAAGGCATTCAGTTCCCGATTGCTAAGTCCTACGCCGCAATGCGAGCGGCGGAGCTGATGGTGCAGGATGGTCTAGCAAAATACGAGGCGGGCGAAAACTGCGGGGCCGAGGCCAATATGGCGAAGATGCTGGCCGCCGATGCGAGTTGGGAGGCGGCGAACGCCTGCATTCAGACACATGGTGGTTTCGGCTTTGCCGAGGAATACGATGTGGAGCGCAAGTTCCGCGAAACGCGCCTTTATCAGGTCGCCCCGATCTCGACTAATCTGATCTTGTCTTATGTAGCAGAGCACGTTCTGGGCCTGCCGCGCAGCTATTAGAGGAGATCCCATGACACGCCGCGCTGCGATCGTTGCACCTCTGCGCACTCCGATAGGTCGTTTCGGAGGAGCCTTTCGCGATTTGCCGATAGAGGATCTCGGTTCGACCGTTGTGAATGCGGTCGTAGAAAAAGCCGGGATTGATCCGATGCTGATCGAAGACATGGTGTTTGCCCAATCCTATGCTAATTCCGAAACTCCGTGCATCGGGCGCTGGTTGGCCCTTTCGGCGGGCCTTCCGGTCGAAGTGCCGGGTCTCCAGCTTGATCGTCGCTGCGGCGGGGGCCTTCAGTCCATCGCGACAGCGGCGATGATGGTGGAAACCGGCGCCTGCGATGTGGTGCTCGCGGGCGGTGTCGAGAGCATGAGCCGGATCGAATATTACACAAGCGATATGCGGTGGGGCAAACGCGCAGGAACCGCAGCGTTCTATGACCGGCTCGACCGGGGACGCGAACGGTCGCAACCAACGGATCGGTTCGGCTATATCTCCGGCATGGTCGAAACGGCCGAGAACCTTGCTCGGGACTACAAGATCAGCCGCGAAGCTGCTGACGTCTTCGCCGCCGAAAGCCATCGCCGCGCCGCCGCGGCCTGGTCGGATGGACGATTTGCAGAAGAGGTGGTGCCTGTCAGCGTCCCAGCACAGAAAGGCGACCCCGTGATCGTGTCAGAAGACGAAGGAATTCGCCCGGATTCCACCCCTGCCTCTTTGGGCAAGCTTCGCACCGTCATGAAGGACGGTGTCGTTACTGCGGGCAATGCCAGCCAGCAAAACGACGCGGCCGCTGCCTGCCTGATCGTGGCCGAAGACAAGCTCGAGGCACTCGGCCTTGCCCCGTCCGCTTTTCTGGTCGGTTGGGCCGCCGCCGGATGCGAGCCTTCGCATATGGGGATAGGGCCGGTGCCTTCGACAGCCAAGGTGCTTGAACGCGCGGGCCTTGCACTCGACGAGATGGACCTGATTGAAGTGAACGAGGCTTTCGCCTGCCAGGTTCTTTCGGTACTGCGCGAATGGGGCATCGGCGCGGATGATCCACGTCTGAATGTCAACGGATCAGGAATTTCGCTGGGGCATCCCATCGGTGCCACGGGGTCGCGGATCATGACGACACTTCTACATGAAATGCCGCGACGAAACGCTCGCTATGGCCTTGAAACGATGTGCATCGGCGGCGGCCAGGGGATGGCTGCCATCTTTGAACAAGCCTGATGGCAAGAACGATCAGAGCCGACTCCTTAGAGTTCGCCAAAATCATCCGCCCCGGCGAGACCGTCTGCTGGGGTCAGGCTTCTAGCGAACCCCTCACACTGACCGAGGCGCTGATGGCGCAACGGCATACACTTGGTGGTATCAACGCGTTTACCGGAATCGGCTGGAACGAAACCACCCATCCCGAACACGCCGATGCCATCCAGTTTTCATCCTATTGTGGTACAGGGCGAAACCGTCTGCTGCACAAGGCGGGGACGCTGGACATTTTGCCTATACACTACGGACAGTTCGACACCTATCTGCCTGGTCGTGTGGATGTTTTGTTTCTTGGACTTGGCCCTGGACGCACGCCTGGCAGTTACAGCTTCGGAGTTGCCTGCGAATACCTCTTTACTCTGGTCCGATCGGCGCGGTTGGTCGTGGCCGAGGTCAACGACCAGGTGCCCTCGACGCCGGGGTTGGTGGAGATTTCGGAGGACGACATTGACATCATCGTGCACAGCGATCGTGCGCTTTTGGCACCGCCCGATACGGAAGCGACAGAAACGCACAACGCCATCGCCCAGATCATTGCAGGTCTTGTCCCCGATGGTGCGACGCTTCAGGTGGGCCTAGGCGCAATCCCTTCAGCCATACTCCGCGCACTATCCGACCACAGCCATCTTGGCGTCCATACCGGCCTGTTTGTAGACGGATTTACAGACCTGATTGAGGCTGGTGCGATCGACAATTCGCGCAAGGAACTGGACACGGGGTACTCCGTCGCGGGACTGATTGCAGGCTCAGCCAAAACGCTGGATGTGTGTCAACACACCAACCTAATCCGACTTGCCCCCACGTCTCACACCCATGCGCTGTCGAACCTTGCACGCCTCAGTAGGTTCACGTCGGTCAATTCCGCAATCGAAGTCGATCTGACAGGCCAGATCAACGCTGAAATGGCGGGAAGCACTTATGTGGGGGCTGTTGGCGGTGGCCCAGATTTCGCGCGAGGTGCGGCGATGGCACCGGGTGGATTGCCGATTTGTGCGCTGCCGTCGGCCCGCAAAACGCAAGATGGAGAACTGGTGTCAACGCTGGTGACGAAACTGTCCGGACCGATTTCAATTTCACGTGCGGATGCCGGAATCATAGTCACCGAATACGGCTTTGCAGACCTGCGGGGGCGAAGCCTTGATGAACGTTGTAGATTGATGATTGAGATCGCACATCCCGATCTGCGCGAAGACCTGGCACGCACTGCTCATGATAATGGCCTGGTCGCCCGGCGACTGTAAACGTTTCATTGCGCGACGCCTACCGCACCGGGAAAAAGAGTCATAGACGATGCATGCCGAGCCCGCGATTCGTTGCGGGTGCGTCAAGCCAGTTGCTTTTCGCCTGCCAGAATACGACCCACGACGATCTTGGCGGTTTCAGCGCAAGCTTGGGTGCCGCCGTTTCCATAAGTCTTGACCGCATCGCCCACACACCAAAGGCCCTCGATGCCGGTGGCCTGATCCATGTCGAACCCTGCGCCCGAACGTTGAGCCGGCCAGTCGTCGCGCATGACGCGGATCGAAAGAATTTTGACCTTTGCGTCGAAGTCCGGGAACTGTTCGCGGAGATCCTTGAGCCCCTCTTCGATTTCCGCATCGCTGTCGAAGTCGCCAAGGGCTGGGATCGGCACAGCATAGGCAACATATTGATGCCAGCCTTCCGGTGCGATTTCAGGACAAGTCGCGGTCAGATTGGCCATGTTGCACAGACGGCGGGTTTTGCCGAACGTCATAATGCCAGGCGCTTGCGGCATGATATCCTCGCGCGCGGCGAAGTTGTAGACGATGTTGGCCGCCGGCTTCAGGGTCTCTTCGGTTTGGCGCACGTATTCTGCAGGAAATGCATCTGCACCCGCAAGCGCAACGGTCGCCTTAGGGCCGGCGTTCGAAATGACGTTCTTGGCAAAAACGCGAAGCTTAACGCCCTTGCGGCACACGTCCGCACCGACCACGCCTCCATTTTCGACAATGATCCGCGTCGCCGGCGATGACAGCCAGACCTCGCCGCCACGGTCGGTCACACTTTGGGCAAGTCTTTCCCACACCCCAACAGTGCCTTCGGGATGAAAGCCGAAACGCTTGAAGGCGCCTTTGCTGGTGAAATAGGTGAGAAACGCTTTGGCCGGCACCTCACTTGCATTCATCGCAAATATTGCAGCGCACAGGTTCCGAAAGATTGCGTGGACGGTTTTGTTCTTCGTGTATCTCATGAGCCAGTCTTCGGTGGACTCGCGGCCATCCGGCATCGTGCCGGTGCGGGCTGCGGCGAACTGATCGACCACTCGTGTAGCCTGTTTCGTTAGGCCGCCAAGCAATAGGCCCAACCCACCCTTGGACACATCGACAACTTTGCGGTCGAGGAAAAAGACCGTGGCAGGTTTCGGTTCACGGATGCCCAACGGGATGCCAACCAGCTCGAAGGTTTCTTCGAAAACGCCGCTGGGCTCAAGAGCGATAGCGCCCATGTTCACTTTGTGGCCGTCTATCTCCTCGGTGCCCGCGCGACCGCCGAGCCAGCTTTTTTCGTCGATCATCAATACGGATTTTCCAGCAGCGGCAAGCCTCGCAGCGGCGTGACAGCCTCCGGCCCCGGCGCCAATCACCAAGGCATCCACTTTTTTCTCGTCCGCCAAGCTTGTTCTCCCTATCGGTTTGGATCCGTCTTTTCGGGCCACCACTAAGCGGTACAGATCGCGAAAGCGCTCTCTGTTGGCTTCAGGATGCGACATGTGTGACGAAAGATCGGCGCGGTCGAATGCGCTTGCGCTGTCGCCCTATTCAAAACCAAACAAGCCGAAGCGTAGGTCAGTGCGATACAATTGCCCTAAGGTCGTCTCGATCTTCCAATTCTATAATAATCCATTCAGTCGGTCAATTATATCATGGACCTGTGTTTACCTACCCCTTCAGTTCTTACAAGCAGCTTTAAGTCAGAATACTGCGGTGGCACTCATGGCCATGCCTCCGACCGGGCGGGTCGCCCAGAGCTGAAGGCATGCGTTCTGGTTCCGGGCGCTCAAATCGAAAGGCGCCCCGACGAACAGTGGGCTGGTTCCTCGAAACGCAAAACGGGAAAGCGGGGTATTGCCTCTGCTCTCCCGTGCAAACCGGGCCAGCAAACTGGCCGTCAGTGGCCCGTGGACAACTAGATCCTCGTATCCCTCTTCGGATTTTGCATACGCACGGTCGTAATGAATTCTGTGTGAATTGTAAGTCAAAGCCGAATAACGGAACAGCATGACAGGGTCAGGATGCACCTGCCCGTTATATTCAGCCCCGTCTGGACATTCTGGTGCAGAAGCGGGGTTGTCGGACGGCTTGGCCGCTTCGCGATAAACTATGTCCTGCTCCTCGGCGCGGCACAAAACTCCTTCTTGGGAGATCCGGTGCTCTATCTTGACCAGACCGAGGGTGCCCGTCCTACCTTGTTTCACGTCCACCGCTAGGACGCGCGAAATTTTCTCGGCATTCCTTCCTGCCCGCAACGGCGCGTGAAATTCCAGCTTGCTTCCGCCCCACATGCGCCGCGGCAGATCTAAGGGTGGAAGAAAGCCGCCTGTACGCGGGTGTCCGTCGTGACCCAGTGCATCATGGCCAAGCGCGGGATGGAAAAAGCACCAATGCCAGGTTTCCTCCAAGGGATCGCCGACATCTATGTCTGTTGGGCGGTCAAAGAATGCTGCCACTCTGCGCACCGCACCGATCTCGAGCGAATCCACGACAGACGCTTCCCGTCCAACCCAGCTCTTGAGCAGATCGAGGTCGATTGTTTTGGTCTGTTTCATCGCGCGCTCTTGTCGATATGCCATTCGATGTTATTAATAAGCCGACTGTTCGGCTTTATCAACCCGCATAGACCGACAACCTGAGGCCTGTACATGCCAACGCGGATTACCGAGCTACTGGGAATAAAAGCTCCGATCATCATGGGCGGGCTTACCTTTTACGGCGTAGCAGAACTGGCATCCGCAGTTTCGAACGCGGGCGGGCTGGGGATGTTGACAGCATTGACAGCCGGATCGCCCGAAAACCTGTCGAAAGAAATTGCGCGCTGCCGCGACATGACCGATAGGCCATTTGGAGTGAACCTGACGCTTCTGCCGACAATCACTCCGGTTCCATATGATGAATACCGGAGCGCGATCATTGAAGGCGGTATTCGCGTGGTCGAAACGGCGGGAAGCAACCCTTCGGATCACTTGCCTGACTTCAAGGCCAGGGGCGTGAAAGTGATCCACAAATGCGCGGCTGTGCGGCACGCTCTTTCGGCCGAACGCATGGGAGTGGATGTGATATCCATCGACGGTTTCGAATGCGCGGGCCATCCCGGCGAAGACGACATTGGTGGCCTCGTTCTGATCCCGGCGACGGTCGACAAGGTCTCGATCCCGGTCATCGCATCCGGCGGTTTCGGGGACGGGCGCGGTCTAGCGGCCGCATTGGCGCTCGGCGCCGATGGCATCAACATGGGGACGCGGTTCTGTGCGACAGTGGAAGCAACCGCACATCCCGCGATCAAAAACCTTTTCCTGCAAAAAGACGAGCGCGGCACGAATCTCATTTTCCGCAGCATCATGAACACGGCACGGGTTGTGCAGAATTCGATCTCGGACGAAGTCGTCGCCCGGCTTGCCGATCCGGAGGCCACATTCCAAGATGTTTCAGACCTCGTCGCGGGCACGCGCGGGCGCGAGGCTCTTGTCTCGGGAGAAGTGAATGGCGGAATCATATGGGGCAGTCAGGTGATGGGGCTTATTCACGACCTTCCGACCTGCGAAGCACTGGTCTCGCGCATCATGACAGATGCGCGTCTGCAGTTGAATAAAGCGGTCAATACGTTCAAGGATTGATCCTGCGGATTCCGACCCGGTTTGAACACAGTCTGCCAGTTAATGTTGCCATGACGTTTGCCAATCGCTTGCCGGTTCGCTCCGCAAATGTTAGTAAATTTGCAATTGATCGAACGAACGGTATGTATATCAATGGCGCGCACCCAATCGAAGCTATATCCTGAAATCCGGATGAGTATCTTACGATCCGCGTCAAAGCTCTTTGCGGAGAAAGGCTTTTCCACTACGACGATTTTCGACCTTGCGGAAGCCTGCAATTCTTCCCGCGGAGCGCTTTATCATTACTTCCCGTCCAAAGAAGTCATCTTAAAGACCATCATCGAGGAACATGTGTCGACGATGCTGTCGAGACTTGTTCAAACCGGCGATCAGAAGCTTGAGCCCAAAGAACACCTGCGGCTCGTCGCCCGGACCATCATGCAGCTGAACGCGGACAACAAGGCGGAGCAGGTTGTACTGTTGAACGACTGGAACCAGCTTGATGAAAAAGCGCAGATCGAAATCGCAGGAATGCAGCGCCGGATTGTCGCGATTATCCGCGACATCCTTTCTCGTCTCGATATTCAGCACCGTTTGACACCGCGACATGCGTCAGCCTACGTGATGTCGTTGCTGGGGTCCCTGAACTACACCTACGCCTGGTTCGATCCTAACGGTCCGGTCAGTGCTGAAAACTATGCTGATCAGGTGATCGATGTCTTCCTCAACGGTTTTCTCGCAGAACCCTCGTGACAGGACGCGATTTGACGTGACCAGGACGCAGATGGACGCCGTACGCGGTCGCATTACTGCGATTTTCGGCACCTGGGGACGCGAGACGACACTCGCTGAGATGCGGGCCGGTTTTGCGGATCTGATTTCGGCAGGACGCACAGCTGATTTCGAACTGATCGATGCCAACGGTGTTCCGGCCGCTTGGTTCGGGCGGGGCGAAGGCGTTTTGTTTTACTGTCATGGCGGCGGCTATCAGATGGGGTCCATCGCTTCTCACGGGCCGCTGATGGCGGATCTGGCGGGCGCCGCCGGTATTCGCGCCTTTGGCTTCGATTATCGGCTCGCGCCGGAACACAAGTTTCCGGCTGCACTGGACGATAGCCTCACCGCTTATTGCTGGCTTCTGGACCAGGGCATCAATCCCTCGGCAATCGCGATTGGGGGAGACAGCGCCGGCTGCGGCCTCGCGCTCGCCACTCTTATTGCCGCTCGGGATCGAGGCCTTCCCTTGCCTGCCGCCGCGGTCTTCCTGTCGCCCTGGGTCGATCTCGAAGCTCAGAGCGACACATTCCTTACAAACGCCAGGGTCGATCCGCTGACGCAGAAGGACAAGGTCCTGGCGATGGCGCGTGCTTACATCGGACGGCAGGGAGACCCGAAGAACCCTTTGGCTTCACCCATCAACGGCGACATGTCTGGCCTGCCGCCGATGCTGATCCACGTCGGCCGGAATGAGACTGTGCTGGGCGACACCGAGATGTTGGCGAGAACAGCACGGAACGCCGGCGTCTCGGCAAAAGTTAAGATCTGGGATGAAATGATTCACCATTTCCAGGTTTTCCCGGAATTGAACGAAGCCCGCGCCTCGATCGCAGAAATCGGGGCTTTCCTGGGCGAGAAGATTGCATGATCTCATGCCCTCAGGCTTGTGAAATCCCCATGCCGCCGGACACGCCCAATGTCTCACCTGTGATATAGCCCGCTTCGCGCGAGGCGATGAAAGCCACAGCCGAAGCGACTTCTTCCGGTTTGCCCAGACGGCGCAGAAGCGTCGCGTCCTCCATTGCACGCAGCAGCTTGTCCCCGCCTTCCTGGACGGCGCGCTGCAAAAGCGGGGTGTCAATCGGCCCGGGAAGGATGTTGTTCGCCGTGATGCCGTAACGCGCGTTCTCAAGTGCGATTGACTTGGTGAAACTGATCAACCCGCCTTTGGCCGCAGAATAAACCGATCCGCCTTTGGAGCCCAGGCGACCAGCTTCCGAGCCGATGTTTATGATCCGTCCGAAACGGGCTTTCTGCATGCACGGCAAAACAGCGTGGCAGATCGTGAACACCGCTTCGAGGTTGATCGCGAGGAGCCTGCGCCAATCCTCTTCGGTGGTCTGAGTGAAGAACGAATGCTGATCAACGCCTGCATTGTTTATCGCAATATCGAACGGTTTGTGGTTTTCAATCAAAGCCCGTACTTTTGCGAAATCAGTCAAATCGGTCGCCGCCACGGCGACGCCCTTTCCGCAATCCCCGCCAATCGTTTCGGCAATCTCACGGTTGCGGTCGAATATGACGACATGTGCCCCTTCGGCAGCAAGACGACGAACCACAGCAGCCCCAATACCCTTTGCCCCGCCGGTGACGAGGGCAGACAGCCCCGACAACCTGTTCTCCAAGCCGGTCATCTGCCTTGAAACCCGGGCGCACGCTTTTCAATGACCGCGCTCAGCCCTTCCATACTGTCAGCGGTGCCTGAGAGCCGCGACGTTTCGCGTGCTTCGTCGGGTAGCGCGGCTTCGAACCCGCGGGAAAGCCCATTCCACATCAGCCGCTTTGTCGCTGCTTGTGCCATCGGCGCGCCATTCGCAATTTGACGCGCGCAGGCCAGCACTTCGGCGTCCAGCTCAGCGTCGGGCACGACCTTGGTAACGAGACCGATCCGCTCCGCTTCATCAGCTTCCACGATCCGGTTTGTGAGAACCAGATCCATTGCCTTGCGAAATCCGACAATCTTGGAAAGTGTCGCAGTGGCACCCCCATCAGGTGCCATGCCCACGCGGGTTGCACCGGCCATGAACCTGGTACTTCGGGCGCTCACGACGATGTCGGAAGCGCAGACCAGCCCCATACCTGCACCACCTGCGGCAAAGCCCTGCACACGCGCAATCACCGGCACTTCGAGGTTGACCAAACACGACACGCAAATCTGGAGATACGACGTCGCCATACGCAAGTAGTGCGGCAGCTCATCGCCCCTGGAAGCGAATTCCTTGATGTTTCCGCCACCGGTGAAAATCTTCCCATTCCCTGACAGGATCACTGCACGAACCCGACCATCTCCATGCACGCGCATGATCACGTCGAGAAGAACTTTCATCAACGGAATGTCAAAGCCATTGCCGGTCGAAGGACTGTTCAACTGAATATTGGCGATTCCGTCGCCGTAGGTCAGCAGCACCGGCCCTTCGCCGACCAAAGTTTCTTTGCCTGTAAACACGAAACCTCCCTTCCCTTCCTCAAACGAGGAAGGACAATGTGTAGATCGCTTTATTGTTGTTGATCAGAACGACCTTCTTAAAAGCGAGCTTCAACTCACCGCCTTCGCGTCGAAGAGTATACTCGTTGCGAGACGCCCACATCGTGTCGCCCCGCAGATTGGTTTCGAAGATCTGTGTGACGCACATGACGCGCACCTCGTCATCCTTTCCACCTTTCAAAAGCTCGAAGTTGGACATCACGCGCGCAAGCTGCGACGGCGGGGTCTGCGAATGCCTGCGCCCGGTCTTAAGTTGACGGACCCGCAACGCGATCCGTGAACGGTTATCATAGATGAGCGACATCTGCCGCTCCGGGTCCGTGTCGGTGCCGTTGGCCGGAACCCAATACAAACCGTCGTCGGTCCAAAGCGCTTCCCATGCATCGTAATCGTGAATATCCTGAAGGCGCGCTTCTCGGAAGATGAACTGCTGAACTTCGTGCATAAGCTCGGGGTTGAAGCTCTTTTCATAAACGCGCGGCTTGCCGACCCAGGTCTTGAGAATATCGGGACCCTCGATTTCCATCTGTGATGTTTCGCTGCTCATTTCGCTTCCATCATCGTCTTGTAGTGGGCCCAGAATTCCCGTGAGGGCATGTCGTCTGTCGAATGGGCAATAAGATAGCCGTCTTCGTCGTGGCGCTCTCGATGCTCCCCGCGCTTGAGGAACAGGTACTCGGGATCGCGAATTTCCAAACCGCGCTGGTTCCGTTCATACATTTCGGTATCGTCCGCTAGCAGGAAGCCGGCCGGTCCGACCGATCCCATGGTCTGCTGCCGCAGGCGCCGGTTGATGTCGGGCGCACCCTTGAACTGGATCGCTGTCGAGTGCTGGATCGATTCATTCGCAGAAATTGGCTGGATCACAAAAATCTGGATTTCTGCGATAAACAAATTCGGAAAGATCACCGCATGAGGTGACCCGTCAATCATAATCTCGCGCGAGCGTTGCTCGCCATAGGCTTCGCGCATCTGGCTTACGTAATCCGGCAGCTTTTCTGGTGTGGTACCGAACCAGCTCATTGGTTTATCGCGGCGACGGAACTCGGGCCGCGGGTCGACCTCGACATGGCCATTGCCGAAACTGCGGGTCACCGCCACAGCATTGTCTCCATAGAGATCGCCGATCTGGCTGTCGGATACGGAAAAGATCGACGAGTGCACGAAGGCCGGGTGATATCCGTCGCATTCGTTCTCAAAGATGAATTTCCAGTTGGCACGGGTGCGATGTTGCAGGAAACCCGCCGTGATTTCGACCTCGCCGGTTGGCGAGTTGTCACACAGCTGATCGAGCACGCGCCTGGCCCCTCCAAGATGTTCCTCGATGGTCTGGCCATCCTTGGCCATAGATCCGAAGATAAAGCCGCGATAGTTCGCGATGCGCGAGACCTTTGCGAGGCCGAGCTTAGACTTGTCAGCCCCTTTGTAGCCTTCCGGGAAAGCATAATTGATCAGGTCGCCCGTGTTCGCGAAGGTCCATGAATGATAGGGGCAGGTGAACCGCTTTCGGTTACCTTTCTCCTGAACGCACACCGCGTTACCGCGATGGGGGCAACGGTTCAGCAAAAGCTGGATTTCACCATTGAGGTCGCGCACCATCAGGACCGGCATCGTTCCGATCGACTTCGTGACGAAGTCGTTGGTGTTCGGAAGCTCGCTTTCATGACCAATATAGACCCAGGTCTTGAACCAGATCTTTTCGATCTCCTCCCGGAAAATCTCATCATCGAAATATAGCGATCCGTGCACCATGCCGGGCTGGATCAGCTCATCCCATTTGGATGTGAAGTTCCCATCCATTTTGTCCTCCTCAGGATAACCCTGCGTTCTGCGTTACACCGGATGATGACAATCAGTTCAAAAACCGGACAGCCATATTTTTATTAAAGCGAGCAACGGATGTCAATTCCGCTTTCACATCGGGCAGATCCGAACCTCTGGCGCCGATGAACTGAGGCGCGCGCTCTTCCAGAATTGCATTCATCCCTTCCATGGCATCCCTGGCTGCCAAGGATTTCCCGCTAAAGCGTGACCTCCAGTGCCACTGCGTTTTCTGATGTCGCCCCGGACTTCAAAACCCTATTCTATTAAGTAAGGGGCTAGTTGAGTGCCCAAGATATCGATTCGCACGGTGCATCTCACCGCGATTCGAAGCGCCTTATCACCAAAGAGCGCCCAGTCTTCGGCAGGAACTGGCTGTGGCGTGAAGGGCGGTCAACCGCGGTCCAAACCGAAACTCCGGAGCGAGTGAACTGAACGCCAACCACAGCGATCTGCCTATTTAACAGACCGGTTGTCCGTTTTTTCTAGCTTTCCTTGTACGACACGTGCAATATGACCACATACGCGATGCAAACGGGACGTGGGAGGAACGCGATGAACAAGCAATCCAATATCAACGAAAGCCAGGGTGAGTTTCGGCTGAACGATCCGACGTTCATCACGGAAGATCTCGCAATGCTGCGCGAGCAGGTCCGCCGGTTCGTCGAAAAGGACATCAAGCCCTATGCGGATCAGTGGGAGGCTGATGGAAAGATCTCGCGTGATCTTTTCCTGAAACTTGGCGAGATGGGTTTGCTGGGGATGCAGCATGCCGAAGAGTTCGGCGGCATGGAAATGGGCTCGCTCGCTTCGGTCGTATTCGGTGAAGAGCTGTCACGCTCGACCTACGGCGGCGTCACCGCATCCGTCACTGTTCACACAGACATGTCGGCCAGTCACATCTCCCGTGTCGGGACCGAAGAGCAGAAAGCAAAGTGGCTTCCCGATATCATTTCGGGGAAAACAGTTTGCAGTATCGCCGTGACCGAGGCCGGTGCAGGTTCTGACGTGGCCGGATTGCGGACAAAGGCCGAGTGCGACGGCGACGCGTGGGTCATCAATGGCACCAAGATGTTCATCACCAACGGTGTATATGGTCAGCTAGCGATCTTGGCTGCCCGCACGAAGGGCCCCGAAACGGGCGCTCGCGGCATATCCTTGTTCATAGTCCCGACCGACACCCCCGGCTTCAAAGTCGCAACCAAGCTCGACAAACATGGCTGGCTGTCGTCCGACACCGCAGAGCTTGCCTTCGAAAACCTGCGTGTGCCGTACGAGAATTTACTGGGAGAAGAAGACAACGGTTTCCGAGCGATCATGCAGGGCTTTGAACACGAGCGCCTGATGATCGGAGCTTTTTGCGCAGGCGAAGGCGCGAAGGCGATCGAGCTGACGCTCGACTATGTCCGAACTCGCCAGGCGTTTGGCGCAAGCCTCTGGTCGCTTCAGGCGACCCGGCAAAAACTGGCCGATCTGGCCTCCAAGGTCGCCATGATCCGGTGCCTGACATATCAGACAGCCATGGCCAAGGACGAGGGACAATCGGTCAGCCGGGAAACAGCCATGATCAAATCCGTCGGACCAGAGATTCTGCACGAGGTCATACATGGCTGCCTGCAACTACATGGCGGCACAGGTTACATGCGCGGGACCCCAATTGAGCGCATGGCGCGGGACGCGCGAATCCTTCGCATCGGCGGTGGCGCGACCGAGGTCATGCTGGAAGAGGTCGCCAAGCGCATGTGACATGCGCACCTGTTCACCGTGATCGCAGCGTATGACGCAATTCGACCGATCGACCTCCGATGGTGTCACACCGGGGGCCGGTGCTGTCTCAGGTCAGTATGTCGTTGGCCTTCATCGCGGTAATCGCATCATTTGAATATCCCAACTGCGTCAAGACCTGCTCAGTGTTGGAGCCTGGCGCAACAGGGCTCCGAACGGGTCCTGCCGGCGTGCGTCCAAAACGTGGCGCGGGCGCCGGTTGCAACACACCGTCCAGCCGCATGAACGTTCCGCGTGAGAAATTATGCGGATGGTCTTCGACTTCGTCGAAGGTCAGGACCGGAGCGACACAGGCATCGCTGCCTTCGAATACCTGTACCCACTCATCTCGCGTCTTGGTTCGAAAAACATCTGCATAGGCTTGCGACAGCCGCGGCCAGTCGTCCTTGTTTATCTGCTCTCTCGGGCCGACATGCTCTAAACCCGCGCGCTCGCAAAGCACGGCGAAGAATTGCGGCTCGATCGGACCGACTGACACCCATTTGCCATCCGCCGCTTCGTAGCAGCGGTAATAGGGCGCGCCGCCATCCAACATGTTGTGTTCGCGCTGCGTGTCCCAAATTCCGGATCGAAGCATCTGGAAAAACACACCCATCATGGCAGGCACACCATCGACAATGGCAGCGTCGATCACCTGCCCCTGCCCCGACCCTTGCCGCTCAATGATTGCGGCCAAGACACCGAAGATCAAAAACATTGAGCCCCCGCCGTAATCTGCCACAAGATTCAGTGGCGGCATCGGCACGCCATCTCTTGGCCCCATCGCCGCGAGGGCGCCCGAGAGCGACATGTAGTTGATGTCGTGGCCGGCCAGCTTCGACAAAGGGCCGTCTTGCCCCCATCCGGTCATCCGACCGAAGACCAGCCCCGGGTTGCGGGCCATGCAAACCTCCGGGCCAAGACCGAGCTTTTCCATGACGCCGGGCCGGAAGCCTTCGATCACGATGTCGGCAGTATCGATCAAGCGCAAAGCCGCCTCGCGTCCCTCGTCCGACTTCAAGTTGAGCGCGATCGACCGCTTGCTGCGCCGGTTCACGACCGTAACGTCTTCGGGCTCCGACGCTCGATCCACCACGACCACATCCGCCCCAAGGTCAGCCATGAGCTGACCTGCCAGCGGACACGGACCTAACCCGGCCATCTCAACCACCTTGATACTTGCAAGCGGTCCTGTTCCCATCTCTGCCCCCATCCTGCGCTGCACGATTCAAATTCCGTCCATCCGGTTTAGTAATATTATGCCCAATATGCAAACTCGAATTAGACGGCTTTATGATGATTGCGCTGGACCGAGGATATTATGGCCGACGTTCTGACGGTGAGCGGCACCCGGTGATGTGCTGCGGACCTGTTTTGGCCGTCTCCGTAAATATGAAATTATCAATATCTTAATCAACACAACCAACGACACGGCAACGATCGGCTAAGAAGCAAGACTGGAAAAAACGGGCTTTCGAACAACACTGATCCACATACTTGAAAATCAGCCCCTGTTCGCTAAAATCAAAAAACCGGCTGTACAACCGCTTTTACAAGCGGTACAGATCCGGATGACGCAGCCGCAGAATGATCTCCGCTGCAGGAGGAAACGCGCGATACGCTCGCCAGTGGAGCAATCCAACCAGACGCCCAGCACGCTATGCGTGGGCGACCGGACCGTCAGCATTGAAGGATTGATATGGCCAACGCATTCATCGTAGATCACTGCAGAACGCCCCGCGGTATTGGCCGCATCGGTAAAGGCGCATTGACCAACCTGCATCCGCAGGAACTTGGTGCTACCGTTTTGCGTGCCCTGCGGGACAGAACCGGTTTGGATACCGGCAAAGTCGACGACATCATCTGGGGATGCTCGAACCAGCAAAACAAGCAGGCTTCGGATCTCGGGCGAATGACGGCGCTTGCCGCTGGCTATGACGTGCGCGCTTCGGGCGTGACGCTCGACCGGTTTTGCGGCTCTGGCCTCACCGCAACGAACCTCGGCGCAGCCAGTGTCATGGCCGGCATGGAAGATATCGTCATAACCGGCGGCAGCGAAATGATGTCCTTCAACTACGGTGACCCGCTCGCCAAACGCACGACCCTAATGGACGCGGACAACCTTGCTCTGCGCCATCTGCACCCCCAAGTGGGTCAGGGAATCTGCGCCGATGCCATCGCGACGCTCGTCGGTATCACGCGCGAAGCGACGGAGGAACTTGCGGTCGAAAGCCAGCGCCGCGCCGACTATGCGATCAGGCATGGTCATTTCGCTGGGTCCTTGATTCCGGTCCGCGACGTGCAGGGCAACATGCTGCTGGAGCGCGAGGAATATCCGCGCCCCGAGACCACGCGCGAGGCCTTGGCCGAACTCAAACCAGCCTTTCAAGCAGTAGCTGAGAGCGTCATTGACGGGCACGGCACGACGCAGATGGACCTGCTAAAACGCGTTTTTCCAGACCTCGAAATCGATCACATCCACCATGCGGGCACATCGTCTGGCGTCGTTGACGGCGCAGCCGCTCTACTTGTCGCCTCACAAAAGGCGATAGACGACAACGGCTGGATTCCTCGCGCCCGTATTGTTGCTATGGCGAATGTAGGTGACAGCCCTGAACTTATGTTAAATGCGCCGGTGCCGGCAGCTCGCAAGGTCCTGGCCAAGGCGGGTATGGACCTTTCCGACATCGATTTGTTCGAAATCAACGAAGCTTTCGCGGTTGTCCCGGAAAAGTTTATCCGCGATCTTCGGCTTGACCGTGACAAAGTGAACGTAAACGGCGGTGCTATTGCGTTGGGCCACCCGATCGGAGCGACCGGCGCGATCCTGGTCGGCACAATGCTCGATGAACTGGAACGACGCGATCTGAGCACCGGACTCATTACGATGTGTGCCGCCGGCGGCATGGCACCTGCGATCATCATCGAACGCGTTTGATCCTCGCATTGCTTACAGATCAAGCGATCCAAGTTGAAAGGGACCGGCCACAACACCGAAGCCCCCTTCGAAAAAGACAGTGGAGGAGTGATTGCGTTTTACATCAAGTTTGAGCCGCGCCGTACAGACCCGGGGCCGCTTTACCGCCACGATATTCGGCGATCGGACCCGCACTTGGTTCGAATTCTACGATCGGGTTCGCAGATTTGCCGGAGCACTGGCTGCAAGAGGCGTGGGCCGCAGTGATCACGTAGCGATCCTGTCGCTGAACAACGACAACTACGCCGAAGCGTTTTATGCGATTGCCTGGGTGGGCGCCGTTTCGGTCCCGCTAAACACACGCTGGTCCCTGCCAGAAACACGTGCTGCACTCACCGACAGCGGAGCCGTGTTTCTGTTGTTCGACAAGGCTTTCGCAGAGCAGGCGCAGGAGCTTCGTGGCACAACAAATGTCAAAACGACGGTTTATATAGGCGATGGAGATGTGCCTGACGGCGCGCTGTCTTATGAAGACCTTATCGCCACGACGGAGCCGGTAGAGGACCGATCTGGCTCCGGCGACGACCTTTGCACGATCTGTTATACGGGGGGAACCACGGGGCGTGCAAAAGGTGTCATGCTGTCCCACACCAACCTTGTCGTCGGGTCGATCAACTGGATCGCGACCCTTCATTTCAGCGATGAGATCGTATTCCTGCATTCGGCGGGGTTCTTCCATCTCGCCGGTTCCGTCCCCCTTTTCGCGCTGACATTGGCAGGTGGGACTCATGTCTGCCTGCCCAAGTTCGACGCCGAAATCGGTATGGCGGCCATCGAGCGTCACAAGGTAAACTACTGTCTGTTTGTACCGACGATGATCAACACGATGCTTAACCATCCGGATGTCGACAACTACGATCTGTCGTCGCTCCGCTATATCGAGTACGGAGCGGCTCCTATTTCCGAAAACATTCTCTCGGCGGCGCTTGAGCGATTGCCGGACTGTGATTTCATTCAGGGCTATGGCCAAACAGAATGTGCCGCTTTGGCGCTTGCCATGCCCTGGCGGTACCACTTCGATACCGACAACTGGGCCAACAAGCGCTCCGGCACGGGGCGCGCAGCTTATGGTCTTGACGTCAAGATCACGCCACCCGGCGGCGGGCCCGAATTGCCACTCGGCGAGCACGGCGAAATCGCCCTGCGTGGGCCGCAAGTCATGCTGGGATATTGGAACCAACCGGAGCGCACAGCCGAGGTTTTTGACGGTGAATGGCTCCAGACCGGTGATGGTGGATACATGGACAATGACGGGTTTGTCTATCTGACTGACAGGTTAAAAGACATGATCATTTCCGGCGGGGAAAACGTGTATTCCCGTGAAGTTGAGAATGTCGTCTTCAAGCACCAGAGCGTCAAGGATTGCGCCGTGATCGGTGTGCCGTCTCAGGAATGGGGTGAAGCGGTTCACGCGGTTGTCGTCTTGAAGTCAGGGTCATCGTTGACACTTGAAGAACTGCAGGCGCATTGCAGATCCCTCATCGCACCCTACAAGTGTCCGCGCAGCATGGAGGTACGGTCCGAGCTTCCACTTTCGGCCGCAGGAAAAACTTTAAAGTCCGCACTTCGGGTTTGAGGACGTGCAAGATCTGAGACGTTTTTTAGAATGAACGGTGTGTACAGAGAAAACTCAATTAATGCTGCTGCCCAGCCGGAAGCCGCAAGAATGTATCCCCTTCGCACTAACTGTCACGAAGCGTTTTAGCGTGGGGGTGAAGAGTGGATCAACAATTTCATAGTGCAATGTAACAAGCGGTTTCCCTAGGGTCAGGACCCATTGATTTACCTTTGGCAGCATGATTCACGGCTCGAAAAATGAGCGGTGACGATGTCT
>CAYUSM010000018.1:0-29724 GCA_964447345.1 uncultured Sulfitobacter sp.
TGCTTCTGGCGCTGCTGACTATCTTCGGCCTCGCCGTCCTCTATCGGTTCGGTCCATCGCGCGACAAACCCGAACGGCAGTGGCTGACGCCGGGGGCGGTCCTCGCCTGCGTGGTCTGGCTGATCGCCTCGATTGCTTTCTCCATTTATGTCGGCAATTTTGGCAGTTACAATGAGACCTTCGGCAGCTTGGCCGGTGTGATTGTCCTCCTCATGTGGCTGTGGCTGTCGGCGTTCATCATTCTCATGGGGGCGGAGCTCAATGCAGAGATGGAAGCGCAGACCCGGCACGATACGACCACCGGTCCCGACGAACCCATGGGCGCGCGGGGCGCGCAGAAGGCAGATAAACTCGGGGAGCAGGCCTGATCAACGCCTCACCCCATGCCCGCACGTTCAGTTGCATTGACGGACGCAGGAGGGGATTTCAGTGTGACGAAGCCGGACTACCCCGTCACTCCGGACGGTCGATATTTCGTCGCAAAGAACCGACTTTGGTGTTGTACAAACCCCGATCTGACGGACAGCGAGCGACGGACTTATGTCAAGGAGCTGATGGACGCGCGTCGCGCCGTCAAACACGCCTCGAACGAGGCCGACTTGCGGGCAGCGCGCGCGGCGGTTCAGCGCGCCAAGGAATACCTTGGCGAACGCGGACCGGTTTGGTGGGACGATGGCGCGGAGGATGTGACCCAACATCATCCCAAGAACACTGAATATGCTGATTGGTGGGCAGAGATCTCTGCGAATAGGTAGCGCGACGCGCTAGTCCGGCTGGATTGCAATACGATAGGCGCCGGAGAAGTCGTCCGGATCGACAGACTGACCACCCTGTTTGATCGTAATTCGTCCGGCTTTCGCAACGTCGATCGCGCGATCGCGAATGGGACCCTTCAACGGCCGCCACGCCTCGGGATCACTCCCAGCAATCTCGCGCGCGACTTCCGAGGGACAGATGGTTTTTTCAGGTCCGCGCTTGGCGGCGAGACGCATCATCGCCTCATCGATTTGATGGTTTGTAGCGGTAGTTGGCTTCTTATTCATTGTTCTGCTCGATCATCATATCGCCTGCCGAGAGTAACTTGCATGCATGACCGTCCTGACAAGTTGGCGCGTCGCAGAAGGCTATGCAGTTCGTTCGCTGCGGGCCAAAACGACAGCCGCGATCCCCATCAGACCTGACGAGGCGCGGTTGATGATCCGTGGTCTCAAAGGCGTCAGAGCGTGAACGCCGACAAGCGCACCTGCCGACACCCAGAGCAAAGCGGCCACTCCTTCGGCCACCAGGTAGAGCGCGCCAAGGGCAAAAAGCTGCGGCATCATCGGCGCAGTATCGGACGCGAATTGGGGCAGAAAGGCTGTCAGGAGAAGATAGGCTTTGGGATTGCCCATCAAGGTCAGGAATTCGCGGCGCATCAATGTGGATACGTCGCGCACCTCCAACTCGGCCAAAACATCTGCTCGCCAGAACTGAACGGCCAGATAGAGCAGGTAGGCGACCCCGATCCATTTCAGGATAATGAATGCGACCTCGGATGTTCGCAGGAGCACGTCCAGACCGAGCGAGACCAGGACGACGAGCACGGCCCAGGCGGCGAGCCGGCCGAGGATGCTTTTTGCGGTGCGCCGCCATCCGGCTTTGGTCGCGGACACGAATACGAGAAGGTTGTTCGCCCCAGGCGATGCACCGAGCAGAAGCGCCGCCGGAAGGAAGATCAGAAGCTGTTCCAATGTCATTAACGCAGGTTTCCTATTTGACTTGTACGTGAACCTCGATGCTAAGCGCGATGCCCTGGACGGCAAAGCTCGTTCAAGAAAAACCCGCCGTGAAGGCGGGTTCCTCTCTTGCACCTCGGCAAAGACGTCAGAGCGACCGCTGCCAGCGATCAACCTCTTCTTCGGCCTCTTCCTTGGTCTTGCCGTAGCGCTCTTGAACCTTGCCAGCGAGCTGATCGCGCTTCCCAGCCGCGACGTCGAGGTCATCATTCGTGAGCTCACCCCACTGCTCCTGAGCCTTGCCTTTCATCTGTTGCCATTTGCCTTCGATCTGATCCCAGTTCATGGTCTCCTCCTTGGTTTACATGGATCGACGCCCTGACGAGTAGTTCGTCCGAGCGGAAACGCGGGATTGCGTCGGAGCAAGTCTAACGTGCCGGCACGCCACCGGTTTCAAGACAGGTTGATGCTCCTGAAGTCGCAACCAGTTCGTTGATCTGTGTTTGAGATGCCGATTAGTGAGCGCTACAACAAATTGTGCGGCATGCCGTTCGGCACATCGATAGACACGGTCTCTCTCTTCGCCCAATTTTCCAACCATTCTACTGCTCCCGGTCGTTTGCGAATGGCCCGATCGCTTTTTGGCGGGACCCAACCGTAAATGGGTTGTTCCCGATAGCTCGGCTTCGACATGCCAAAAACCCATCGCATATTGCCATAGGTCGCCGGGTCCCGTCCGTCGAGGGATAGGCGGTCGTTGAGATAGCAGGCCGTCTTCCAGGCGGTCTCCGGATCCCGCGTCCAATTGATGATTTGTTTCCCCCAATACATCCGCAGATTGTTGTGCATGTACCCGGTCTCAATCCACTGGCGCTGCGCCGCGTTCCAGGTTTCGTCCTCGGTCTGTCCGTGGACTAGCTCGCCAAGTGAATAGAGAACCGGGCGTTCGTCACCGGCGTGGTCCAGCAACGATTGGCGCGGGCGCTCCGGTATCGTCTGAAAACTGTCGGGCTGGTCTGCCTGATAGGCGAGATAGTGAAAATATTCGCGCCAGGTCAGAAGCTCGTCGAGATATTTCCACTTCGCGTTAGCCGGCGCATCCGCCGCTCGAACCGCAGCGGTGATGACGCGTGGCCCGATCACGCCGAAATGCAGATAGGGTGACAGGCGCGAGACGCCGTCCTCTTCGGCCGGATTGTTGCGGCGATAAGGATATGTTTTCAGCGAATGCTCAATGAACTCGGCAAGCGCCGTCTCAGCGACTGCCGCTGTCGGCGGAAACTCGGGGCAGGGGGGCAGGGTGTGATCGATCGCGCATTCGGAAATTATCGACCTGATCTCTGCGTCAGACTTGTCGGCCAAGCCTTCATCGTCAAAACAGACGTCCCCCTCATAGAGCTCGCACCGGCTGCCGAAGTCAGCAGCATGACACTCGTAAACTGACCGCAGCTCCCCGCTGGCCTTGCGGAACGCTGGCGTGGTCGAGAGTTTACCGGGCAGCATTTGCGTTGGCACGAGGCGCGCGGTGTCGATCGCAAAGACCGCGCGTTCACAGTGTTCCGCAAATCGCTTTGCCTGCAACCGGGCGACGAAGACCGGATGATCGTCGGTTGCGACGGCTGCGGCGCGGTCGGCCAGCCGGTAGACCAAACCCTTCTCGCGACGTCCTTCACGTTCCACATAGGTCACACAACGCAGCCCACGGCGTTCGCAGCCCTGCTGGAGGTCGCGACTCGCGCCCAGAAGAAACGCGTGCAGCCTGTCCGACGCATAGGGGTAATCCTCCCGCACACCATGATAGACCAACACGGGCAGATTGAGCTGATTGCCCAGATCAACCGCCGCGTCGATCGCCGGATTGTCCCAGGCGCGCAGCGTCTGCTGCAGCCAGCAAAGAATATAGGCCGCCTTTGTTTGGTTGACCGGCTGTGTGTTCAGCGCTCGCACACGGTCGGCAATATCCGGGGACCAGTCAGGCATTGTCTGCCGCCTTCCGGGGACGCCTCTCGCGTACCTCTCTCGGTTTCCTGCTGCCGTGCCTTTCGAAGACTGCGGCGGCCTCTTCCCGCGCCTCACTCGTTCGCCTAAGAGCGTAGATGCGCTGTTTCGCTTCTTTAGTGGTCTCCCGGTAGTCAACGATCGGGGCAGGATAGTCCGCGGGTGGATTGTCGCCCAGCCACGGTTCCTGCAGGTCTTTCCCGTCGAGATGCGCAAGCTCGGGCACCCAGGTGCGCGTGAATTCGCCTGTCGGATCCTGATCGTAGCCCTGCTTCACCGGAGAATAGATGCGTACGGCATTTATCCCTGTCTCACCTGACTGCATCTGAGTTTGCGGCCAATGAATGCCGGGCTCGTAGTCTGTGAAGAGCCGCGCCAGAACCTCGCCCGATTGCTGCCAGGGGAGCCAAAGGTTGTAGGAGGCGAACGACATTAGCATCGCCCGCATGCGAAAATTGATCCACCCGGTTGCCTTCAGGTAGCGCATGCAGGCATCGACGAAGGGATATCCGGTCTGGCCCGTGGCGAAGGCGGTCAATCGAGTGTCGTCGTTTGGCGGCGGCCGTAAACCTTCATAAACACGGGCCATCGGCAGCCATTCGATCTCAGGCTCCGCCTCGAGTTTCTGCATGAAATGGCAGTGCCAATGCAGCCGACCGGTGAAAGATTTGAGCGCGCCAGGCCACAGGCCGCGTTCGGATATGTGCAGTTCCGCGATCTCGGTCTGCCGTTTAAGAGTTGCTTGGTAGATTTCCCGCATAGAGAGGCTGCCCGCGACAAGATGCGGCGAGAGGCGCGAGCAGGCCGTCTCCCCGGTGACCGGGCTCGACATCGCTTTCTGATAGGGTTCTCCGCGGTCGTACAGGAAGCTGTGGAGGGTCTGCAGCGCGGCGTCACGGCCGGGTGCTTGCAGGGTCTGGATGCCATCGTGCCGGAGGCCAAGATCCTCGGATGACGGCAGTGCTCGGTCCAGCATGGTGATCCAGCTGACTTGCTCGGGTTGCGGAAGCACAGGCTCCGCCATCATCGCATCCCACCGCTTTGCCCATTTGTTTCGGTCCAGCTCTGCTCCGCGCCAGACGCCATACTGCCGCAATTCGGTGAAAGGGATGTCATGGCCGCGGCACCACTTTGCAACCGCGATATCACGTCTGTAGGTCCAGGCGTTTCCGGTTTCCATATGCGACACCAACCGGAACGACGGATAGATCGCACGTATCCGTTCCAAAGCGTCGATCACCCCGCCGACATGGACATCCAATGCGCCACCTGAACTGGCAATCCAGGTTTGAAGGCTTTCGATCGCGCCCCGCATGAACTCCCACTGCCTGTAGCTTGTGTCAGGCAAATTCCAGTACTCGGGCTCAACCACATAGAGCGGCAGAACCTGCCCGCTGCGCGCGGCGGCAACAAGCGGCGCGTGGTCCGCCAACCGCAAATCGCGCTTGAACCAGACCACAGTCACCTTGGTATCGGCAGTTTGGCTAACAGGGCCGGAAGCGTTCAATCTGTGCCTACCAGCTCTGCGTAATTCAGCCTTTCAACCATCGTCACGCACGCATCAAGATCGGAAGGGTCAGCGTATTCGCCGGGAAAACCGACCGTTTCGATCCCCGCAGCAAGGGGTGCCTGCGCGCTGACGCCAGTGTCTTCGATTGCGATGCAGGCGGCGGCGTCCAGTGCTAGTGCATCGAGTGCCGCTTCATAGATGTCAGGGCTCGGCTTTGCCGCAGCCGCGACAGAGGTATCGCCGACAAAATCAAAGTCACCGCGCTGCAGACTGTCGCCCAGAGCTTCGAAAATGGCATCGACGTTGGCACGCGAAGTTGTAGTGACGAAGGCGAGTTTTACACCATCCTGCTTTGCACGCTTCATCACCTCTGCAACGCCGTCGCGAAGCGACAGACCCTTCTGGACCATGGTGTCATCGAAGATCTCGGTCTTGCGCTTGTGAAGGGCTCCCGCATCGACATCTTCCCCCTTTGTGTTGGCGTACTCGCGGATGCGCTTTTCACCGCCGGAGGATTTCAGGAGCGTCCGGTATGTCTCGCGATCCCAGGACCAGTTCAGACCAGCCTCCTTAAAGGCCTGATTGAACGACTGCCTTTGAATTTCGGAGGTTTCGACCAAAACGCCGATAGAGCCGAATAAGATCGCTTGTTTAGACATGTGATTTTCCTTCCTACGTACCATCTCGCCGTTTGAAGCGGCAAATATTTTCGGGAAACGTAATTCTTTGGCCGTCGCCGACATCAATCTAGAACAACAAGGCATCTCACCAAGTGTTGCAAACTGGAATAACTGGATGCGACAGCCATGTTACGGCTTAGACCCTCAGCCCCCCAAAGGATGAACAACAGATAAGGAGAAAGACGATGGCCCAGCTAAACCTGCCTTCGGTGAAACAGATCCCCACTACAAGCGAGACGGTATTCGCCTTTGACGTTCAAGGCCATGTGTCCGACGACGAGGCGGAAGCGCTGGCCGAATATATGAACGAAGTCTTTGATCAGCACGATAAGGTGAATATGCTGATGCGTCTCGACGGTTTTACCGGCAGCGACAAGACTGCGCTTTTTGACGGCGATGTCATTGAATCGCGTTGGCGTTCGCTCTTCAATGTCGAAAAGTATGCTGTCGTCGGCGCACCGGACGGCGCGGAGAAGATGATCGGGTTCATGGACAAGCTCATTCCGGTCGATGCCCGCACCTTCAAGTCCCACGAAGAGCACGCCGCCTGGCAGTTCGTCGGAGCCAACCCGAGAACTTAACGGGCGCAGCGCCTTTCGCCCTTAGTTAAATAAGGGTTGAGTTGCCGCGTCGCTTGGTGCCGATGCGGCGCGCTGCATCAAGCTAGCTTGAAGAGGGTGCAGCAATACAAGGCTAGACACCCGACCTAAGCACATCCGTGTAGGAGCACTCAATGGACAAGGTCAAAACTGTCGAAGGCGCTAATTCCGACCTTCAGAATCTTGAGAAGCAGCGGCTAAAACATGCCCTCGTGGATGGCGGTTCGGTCTCGGAAGAAGGATCATCCTACGCCCAATCATTGGCCGACGGTGACAGCGGGCTTGCCCGGCTACCCGTTTCGAAACGCCCGCCAACGGATTCGGAACCCGCCCAATAGGCAGCGGGAGTTCATAGCTCCAGCACATCGGCACATGACTGAGGTGAATCCGATAATGTTCAGACGGTCCTAAGAAGAAAACGCGCGTCCCCAGGGACATAGGGAAGCGCTTTAGCACTCGTTACAGAGTACAATGTGGACCAATCGATCCACGGGGGGACTATCGCTTCAGCCGTCGTATTCCGGCTGGGCTTCGAGTTCTTCCTTGGTTGCGTTGACGTAGACGCGGATATCGCCACCATCATCGCTGCGCATGATCTTCAGCTCGTCCATCGTGACTGCGATCTGATGCTCGCCAAGCCCGAGGAAACCACCGATGTCGAGGACCGCCTCTTTGATTTTGCCACTGTCATCCAGGAGCAACTCATTGACCTCACCGATGTCTTCGTCGTTCGCGCCGTAGACGCGCGCACCGGTCAGGTCTTCCGTTGTCATCTGATCCGGCGTGGCAGCCGCATAGCCGTCGCGTTCGATCTCAGGGGTTGCAAGCATCGGACGGGCCGGATCCTGCGTTGCCGTCTCAGTCTGCGCAGCCGCCGTTTCAGTTTCGGTTTCCTGCATCGCCGCTTCGCGCTGGCGTTCATATGCCGGCGCGTCGGTCAAGGCCTCCTTGTTTGTCTTCACGACGAGAAAGAAGTCGCTTGGATCATCGTCCTCATTGACGAACTTGATGCTCTCCATATCAACGGCCACATCCTTCTCGCCGATCCCAAGGAACCCTCCGACACCGAGAATGACAGCTTTCACCTGTCCGTCCCGGCCGAGGATGACCTCATTAACCTCGCCGATATCGTCCCAGTTCGCTTCGGAATCGTCCGGCACCACCGTGTCGGCGTTGAAGGAATCGAAGTCCTGTTCGGCCGAATAGACGCGCATACCGATCAGCTCGGAGGCGTAGAGATCCTGGCCTTGGGCGGAGTCGTAGGTTGTCATCATCCCGGAATGGGCATCGGCCAAGGCGGTTGTGCCGAGCGCGAGGCTCATGGCTGTGGCAGCTAAAAGTTTTTTCATCGAAAATCTCCCAATTTTGGCACCCGCATGAACCGGGTCCCGTACGGAGGGATTTCCAAAGCAGCTGCTCTGGGCCCACCCGTTTCCTGTTCGAAGGTTAGCGCCGCGCCCAAATGAAACTTCAATCTGGATTGACGCCCTGACAGACCAAAGCCCTAGTCTGGACGTCTGCCTGACCATTCCTGGAGGAGTTCTCATGTCGCGTCCGTTTGCGTTCTTCGTGCACCATCAGGGACGCGGCCATGCCCGCCGCTGCGAAGAAATCATCCGTCATCTCGATGACCGTCCGATCACGATCCTCAGTGCGGATCGCGCAATCTTTGGTGATTTCGACGAGCGTATCTCCTTCGTCGAGCTGCCTAATGCCATCGGCGATCCGAGTGCAACGGCTGCGCTGCATAATCAGCAGACCCCAGACGTCACGCAATGTGTGCCTTTGGGCTCGCCAGCTTTGAAGGCCAACGCCGAAGCGATCGTTGAGGTGTTCAATCGCGACAATCCAGGACTGATGATCAACGATGTCTCGGTCGAATGGGCGTTGTTGGCGCGACTTTGCTCAGTACCGTCGGTCAAGATTCGCATGCATGGCGATCGGTCCGATGCGAGCCATATCGCGGCCTATCAAGCGTGCGTCGGTATGATCGCGCCCTTCCATGCCGATCTCGAACAGCCCGACTACCCCGAGTGGGCAAGAGCCAAGACGTTCTATTCTGGCGGTCTCTGCACCAGTCTCGATGCAGTGCCGGAAAAGAAAGCAGCATGTGATCGGCTCGGTCTTTCGCCGGATCGGCAGATCGTCGTGGCGCTTTCAGGAGGGGGCGGCAGTGGTGCAAATTATGCCTCGCTGACCATGGCCGCACGGGCGTTGCCGGACGCGCTTTGGCTGACCGTCGGTCCGGTCCAGCTTGAAGGGCATGAGACCGAGTTCACCAATTTGCGTCAATGCGGATGGGTCGAGAATGTCCTCGATTATCTTGCCGCTGCGGATGTCGTTGTCGCCTCGGCAGGCGATAATACCTGTCATGAGATCGCGCGGGTGGGACGGCCGTTCCTGTGCATTCCCGAATGGCGTTATTACGATGAACAGGTAGCGAAAGCGCGCGAACTTGCGCGTCTGGATGCGGCGCATGTGCTGATGACTTGGCCAGCGAGTAATGGGCAGTGGCAGGAGGCCATCGCAGCGACGCTCAATGTCGGCAAGAAACAACTCGCACCATTGTTCGATCCGCATGCAGCCAAGAAGATCGCCGATCATCTGATCGCACTGGATACACACCTATGGGACACACCCTCAGCTGAAACGGACCGATCCGCCGCATCGGGCAGCCTCTCGCTCGTCGGCTGACGGGTAGCGGACGATCTCGATCAAATCATTGCCCCAGTCGATGAAACCACCTTCAACAAGCTGGTTCAGCCAATACTCCATGCACCAGGACCCATGCTTCTGACGAAACAGGTTGGCGTTGCGCACGATATCCTCGAGATGCGTCAGCGGTGGCTTTTCGACCGAGTGCCATTGATGAACGGCCCGTGCCTCAGGCACCCAGTAGAGTGACGTATCGGATTGGCCAAGGCGCATGGCGAAGTCGGTGTCTTCGCCACCATAGCCCTCGAAAATCTCGTCAAAACCACCAAGCCGCCAGAGAGTTTCAGCCGAGAGAGCGAATGACAGGCTCCAGAATTCCGTCGCCATTGGTATCCGTCGGATACCGCGCCCCAGGACGTCTTCAAACCGTCGCGCCGGATGTTGTTCGCTCACCTCCCAGAGAAATTCAGACGTCATGGTGCCGGGTCGATGGTCTTCGGCCAGATACCGTGTCTCTCCCATGAGACAGCGGTCGACCGCCATAGCGTCCAGATAGGCTTCGACCAGACCGGGCAGTGGAATACAGTCCACGTCGAGAAATATCAGGGCCTTTCCCTTTGCGGTACTCGCGGCAGCATTGCGCGCCGCCGCCAGTCGGGGGCGAGACCCGTCCACCTGCACTTGGCGGACGGGAAAATCCGTGTCTGGAAGCTCGGCGAACGGGTCGGGCTGCATATGAGCGATGACCAGTTCCGTTGGTGCTACCGTTTGCCGGGTCGTGCCGGTGATGAGATGGCGCAGATGCGACTCTCTCCCCCGCGCAATGGTGCAAATGCTAGTCGTCATGGGGCGGTCTCAGCCCAGTCATGGGCCAAGCCTTCCAGGACACCCGCTGCAAAGTGGTTTTTTGCGAAGTAGCTTGCCTGGCGTGATCTGAGGTGGGCGAGTTCGGAGGAATGGTTGCCGACAATGATCGGTCTGCCGACCATTTCAAGCATATGGATGTCATTGCCGGAATCGCCCGCCGCCCAGATATCAGATGGCGAAACGCCGAGCTGGTTCGCGACATGGTGGATCGCATGTCCTTTTGAAACACCGCCCGGCAGCAGGTCCAAAAACCGCCCGTGCGAATAGATCAGTTCAAATTCGAGACCGGCCTTCTCCAGCGCTTTCCGTACATCACCGCAGCGTTCGATCTCATAGAGATAGTAGCTCCGCTTGAACCCGCGCTGCTCCTGTTTCGGTTGTGGCTCCAGCCAGTCAAGGACTTTTAGGGTTCTTTCAATGCCGTTCGGATCCCAGGTTCCGCGCCCCAAAGGTGGCCAGCCGTCTTCACGCTCCATCTCACGGAACGCGGAATCGTGGATCCAATAAATTTCGGAGCCGACCGAAGTGATCAGGAAACGCGGCGTCGGAATATCCCATTGTCGGATAATATCAATCGCACTGTGCAGTGATCGGCCTGTGGCGATCCCAAAAGCGGTGCCAGGACGAGACCGCAGCCAGCTCTCCAAACGCCGCAGAGCCATTTTGTCGCCTGTTAACGTGTTGTCGATATCGCAGACCAGCATTGTGTCAAACTTTTGCTGTGACTGAGAGGCTTGGCCGGTATAATCTAGGCCGGTAAGCCATGCTACCTCTGCAAGATACTCCTTGGCGTGACGATCCCAGGAATAGAAGTCGCAGGCGGACAGCCCGTTGCGCGCCGCAGTCTCCCAGGCCTTGTCATCGCGAAGCAGGTCAAGAATGGCCTCACCGATGGCATGCGTATCAGTGGGATCAACGAGCATGCCGTTCTGGCACCGAGCCAGAATATCGTTGGGCCCGCCACTGTTCGTCGCGACGACCGGCAGGCCCGACGCTGCGGCCTCCAAGAATGTCAGGCCGAAAGGCTCGTTCAGCGCGACATTGGCGAACACCCCACGCCGCTCCGCAGCGTCGCGGTAAATGCCAGCGACATCCTCCTCCCGGTGCGTTTTGGGAAAGGCGACCTTTCCCCAGAGATTATAGTCGTCGATGAGTGTGAGCAGTTCCGTCAGAACCTCGCGTGGTTCCGCGTCCTCCTCAACAATTTTCTCGCGGGTCCCGGCATAGATGATCAGATTTGCTGCGTCTTGCAGCCGGAGGTCCTCGCCGAAGGCGCGCACCAACCCTGCGAGGTTTTTCTTTTGGACGGGCCGTGCCAGCGCGAGGATGGGCCGTTTGTCGGGATCGATCAGGAACTGGTTATGCACATTTATGCTAATCCGGCTCATGTCGGAGCAGCTTTTGAACCTCTCCAAGTCGCAACCGGGCGGATTGACGCGAAGCCGCTCCGGTCGGGCCGACGAGTAGAACCCATATTGCAGTTCCACTTCGTCCATTGAACTTGTGATGATCCGATCGGCGGCAGCGATCACCCGCTGTTCCATATCGATGCGGTCCTGAAGCGCGCCAGAGAGACCATCTTTGCCAAAGGTTCTGGCTTTGACATGGCCAAGGGAATGCGCGGTAAAGACGACCGGTATGCCGAGACGACGCTTCATCTCGACGGCGAGCTCTCCCCCATCGGCATAGTGACCGTGCAGGACGTCAGGCTGGCGAGGAAGGGTGCGGATATGCGCTTCAAGATGGTCGGCGAGAACAGGAAGTTCGAACCGCAGGTCCTCCTTCGCAATATATTCGTCGCTCGCTCCATCGATGCGAATGATCGATGAGCGACCTGAAATCTGCTCCTGCCGTTCTGCGTAGTGGGCACCGAGTTTGTCGCTGACGAATCGCCGGACGATAATTTGCTGCTTCAAAGAAGGAAACTGACGTTCCGCTGCATCCACCAATTCGAGCAAGTACTTGATATGCCCACCCGTATCCGGCGTCACCCCATAGGGAACGTTCCGAGCCCGAAGGCATCCCTGCAATGCGACGTGCATGATGAACATGCCGCAGGACTAATCATGAACAGACGATCTGACATTGCGCTATATTGATGTTAGACTGCGACAATATGGTTTGGTCGCTTTGATCGGCTGATACCAAAACATTGCACGGTCGACGAACCTCTGTCCTAGACCGGAATTGGAATACACATGGAGACCACGACTGAACCAGGTCTTGTGAGAAAGTACCAGAATGTCGGACGATTCCCAAAGTTGCCTTGTCGAGAAGCTCTCGTACTACATCGATATCGACAATACCGCCGAAGACCATCTTGCGTCGCTCGAAGAGCATGAGCGTAGTTACCATCGCCACCAGGAAGTCTACAGCGAAGGGGATGAGCTCAAATATCTCTATGTTGTGAAGGAGGGCTGGTTCTATTCCTATACGGACATGCCCGACGGGCGCCGTCAAATCGTGCGCGTCCTGCATCCTGGTGACATCATCGGCTTCCCTGACATCGCCTTCACCGAAGCCACATGCAATGTTCGCGCCTCGGAAGACGGGTGCCTCTGCCCGTTCCCAAAACGCAAGCTTGACGCGATCTTCAAGGAATCGCCTAAGCTCACCGCGCTGATGTTCTCGATCGCCAATCGCGACCACGCCTGTGTCATCGACACGCTACGCGCTATGGGCCGGATGAGCGCGCGGGAACGTCTCTCTTATTTCTTCCTCGATCTGATCTCCCGGCTTCGGATTACCAACAAGCAAATGACCGATACGATCCGCATGCCGATGAACCAGCATGAGATGGGTGATGCGCTAGGTCTGACGCATACCTATGTCAGCAAGACGATCCGTGAAATGGAAGACGAAGGCCTCATCAGCCGGGACGGCGACACGCTGACGCTCAAGCAGGAGGACCGGCTTAAGACCATGGTCGATTTCTCCGACCGCTACGCAAAGCTGGACACCTCCTGGTTCCCGAAATGATCCACGCTCAATCCGCCTCACTAAACGCGGTTCTATCAAGATAGATTGACGCACATATCGCACATGCAGGGCCTACTGCTCCTCAACCTTGTCGTCTGCCCGCAGCCGACCGTTCAGGAGGGTGCCTATGTTCGTGCAAACCGCCCAGGATCTCTTCTCCCGGCGCCTCGGGGACGTCTACTCCAGCGCCTGCTTTCTGGCGCAGCACATTCCTTCGATGGTGACCGCCACCGAGAATGAGGATTTGCGCAAACTTCTGAACCTCTATCTCGATATCGTGCGCGACAACGCCGATCGCAGCGAAGCCGCACTGCGGCAATTGCCACGCGCGGTCGGACAGCGCGAACCGACAGCGGTTCCAGCGATGGTGGACGACTTTTTCGATCTGATCGAAGGGCTCGAAGAGCCATCCCTTGTGGATGTGGCCATCATTTTTTCCAGCAGCGAGATCGGGATTTACGAAGCGCAACGCTTCCATCTTCTCTCCGAATTTGCCGATCAGCTGGGCCGGGCCGATGCGATCGACGCGATGAGAACGAGCGGCGAGTCCCTGAATGCGATCTGCGACCAGCTTCGCGAAATCGTCAGCAAAGGCAAAGCGCAACCCCGCCCGAATTGATGCTATCTAAAGAAAGGTACAGAACGTGAATTCCGAAACCGACGCACTGAAAGAACTCTATTCGACCGTAATTGACAGCCGGGACGGCTACGAGAAGGCTTCGGAAGTAGTCGACAGTCCGCGCCTTCAATCGCTCTTCGAAGAACTGCAAGACAGACGCGCGCGCCACGCTTCCGAGCTGCGCGAGTATCTGGCCTCGGCCGACATAGACCTCGACGATGACGGCACGATCCTCGCATCCGTGCACCGTCAGTACCTTGGATTGAAGGATATGGTCTCTGACGACGACGCGGCCGTGGTGGCCGAGGTCATTCGCGGCGAGCGGCAACTGCTCGATGCCTACGACCAGGCCATCCGACCGATGGATGCCACAAGCCCTGCCTTCTCTTTTGCAACCGAGCAGCACCGGAACCTCGAAGCGCATATCGAAGAGCTCGAGCTGTTCGCTGAAGACAACGATACCCCCTCGACACGAAAGGAAATCTCATGAGCATGGACAGCCTCAAGGACGTCTACATCGATCAGCTGCAGGATATCTACAGCGCCAACAAGCAATCCGCCGATGTCACGACAGAACTCGCCAAGGCAGCAACCAACGAAGAATTGAAGGAGGCGCTGAGAACCGGCGTGAAAGGTATTCGCGACGGTATGGACAAGGTCGCCGGGATTGTGCGTGGCCACGATGTAGATCCCGACGGCGAGCATTGCAAGGGCATGGAAGGTCTTGTGAAAGAGGCCAAGGCTCATGCGCTCGACGAAGAGTTCGGTGACGACGATGCACGTGACGCGATGATCATCACACAGTATCAGCGCATGGCCCATTACGCGATCGCCGGCTATGGCTGTGTCGCTGCCTTTGCCGGGCGCCTCGATCTTGGCGAGGACAAACGCACGCTCAAGGAATGCCTCGACGCCTGCTACGATGGCGACCGCCAGATGACCGATCTCGCGACTTCGGGCATCAACGAAGCGGCGGCGTAAGGTTGCGGATCGCGCAGGTCGCTCCCCTAATCTTCCCGGTGCCGCCACACGATCACGGCGGCACCGAACGGGTTGTCTGCGACCTGACGAACGGGCTGGTCGAGCGCGGGCACGAGGTCACCCTCTTCGCCGCCGAGGGGTCGCAAACCGAGGCCGATCTTGTTTCGCAAGGACCGCCTGTCGCCGCGATCGAAGACACGCCACCTTCGCTCCCCTCTGCGAAGGAATGCGTGATGCTCGACCAGGTCGCGGCGCGGGCGGATGAATTCGACATCATTCATTGTCACACTGAACTCTACCACGCCGCCGTACTACGGCCTTGGAAGCACAAGACCGTCATGACGATTCACTGGCGCGCGGATCAACTCGACCGGCAAATCTATTTCGACTATTTCAAGGATCAGAAGGTCGTGGCGATTTCCAAGGCACAAGCCGCCGCATTGCCAGCGTCGAACTGTCTCGATGTCGTGCATCATGGCATTCCTGCCGATCAGCTCCATCTCGACGATGGGGCAGGGGGATATGCGGCGTTTCTCGGACGAATGACCGACCAGAAACGTCCTGATCTCGCCATCGAGATCTCACGGCGCGCGGGACTGCCAGTCCGGCTCGGCGGCACCGTGGATGTCGGCAATCCGGATTATTTCGTGACCGAGGTCGAACCCCTTCTGAACGAAGCTACAAGCTATCTGGGGCCTGTCGTGCAGAATCAAAAACAAGAGTTCCTGGGGAAGGCGTCGGTGTTTCTCTTTCCAATCGACTGGCCGGAACCGTTCGGGCTCGTAATGATCGAAGCCATGGCCTGCGGCACGCCGGTGATTGCTTGGCGCAATGGCAGTGTCGCGGAAGTGATCGAGGACGGCGTCAGCGGTTTCGTCGTCGATAATGTCGAACAGGCGGTTCGCGCCGTGGCGCGTGCGCAAGCGCTTGATCGGCGCAAAGTACGGCAAGCCTTTGAACGCCGCTTTACAAGGGCCCATATGGTGGACGGATACTTGCGCGCCTATGAGGGGCTGCTTCAGAAGCCAGAAAGATCACGGGCGTGATCGCCGCACATCTTCCAGTCGCAAGAACGGCTACGCGATGTTTCTGCTGCGGGGCCCGGTCTTGGACCAAGGACTTTCCCGGTTGGAGACGTTGCCGATATTGCGACATGCGTTTGCCGATTGACGGCTCGTTATCCAACGCGGGCTGCTCAGAGTTGCTAAGCACTACGCTACGATCGGCTTCAACTGACCGACGACCGGTCGGTCATGGCCACTGGCGGGCCACATACCGCACTCTGCGGATTGCAGGGACGACGTATAATCGATGGCTCTCAAGCAGCTGGCATGCCCAGCATTGGCTTGCCGACGACCCGCGTGATGTCCCCGAATACAAATCGTTCCGAAGCTTCGAACCTTCCCCGATCAGTCTGGTCATACTGGCCCGGGAAGGCGATCCTGCAGTGCCCGTCTTGATCGACCGATATAGAAGCGTGTTCGCTGATATCGTCATCGTTCTGGACAGCGATGAAAAGTGCGACCGTTCGGATGGTAACGTCCGTCTTTTCGGACGGCCCCTCGATGGCGATTTCGCGGCTCAGCGCAATGCGGGAACTTGCGCTGCAAAGGGTTCATGGGTGTTCCATCTCGACACGGACGAAGTCGTCGCGGACGACTTCTGTGCAATGCTGCCGCATCTTGCGAGCGCTGCCGAGATGTCGGGCTATCTTGCCGTTGGCTTCCCGCGGCGCAACTATGTCGATGATTGCCTCAGCGATCTCTTTCCGGATATACAATATCGTCTGATCCAGCTTGATGTGCTCTTCGAAGGCCGCGTTCACGAGCGGCCCAGTGTTTGCAGGCAAGGAGATCGTACAATCGTCTCACAGCACGGCATGATCGACCATCGGATGGAACGCGACCGGGTCCGGGCACGGTCCAAGCGCTACGACCAACTGGGCCAAGAGGCGGCGCGGCATCAGGACGATGTCGCGTTGCTGTCAGCCTTCGCGCCTTAAAGAAGCCCCTCGTTTCCGCTGCGCTGAACGCCCGCAAGCAGACGTTCGTCCAGCGTATCGCTGCGGTCATTGTGCAGTACCGAAATATCTCCGGTGGTCTCGAAGACCACCGCGAGCACCTGATTGAATTGCGTCACATTGGCCTCGCGCAGCTTGGCATGCAGATCGCTCTCGCTGACCTTGGTTCGTTTCAGGTTCTCATGCAGGATGTTGGACCCGTCCATCAGCAGCACGGGATCGTTGATCACCAGCCTTTCGAAGCCATCCGAACGCGCGATGAGGAGCGACATCACCCATTGCAGGCCAAAGAGGACCGCGATGGCGGCGAGAGGAATGAGAATTGGCGTGGAGTTGGCCACCGCGGCGCTGGCCAAAACAGAGCCGATCGCCACCGTAACCGCAAAATCATGCGGCGCCATTTTTGCAAAGCTGCGCAGGCCGACTAGCCGAACGGCGATCAGAATGGCGCCGTAGGCCAGAACACCACCGGTGATGGCCTGCCACAGATCTAACCAGTCTTCGGGTATGAACGTCATCGATGGTTCCTTTCATCTCTCGCCCTTCGACGCAGCGCGCAAGCCTCCCAACGGGATGTGCGATATTGCCTTTCGATCCTCCAGTTGATGCGAGAACCGGTGACGAAGCGGCGGTGCAAGTCTGCTTGGCACTGTGCTGCGTCGGCGAACTGGACGTGGTGATGGCACAGAACCAGGATTCCGCCAGGACGCAGGCATCGCGTGATCTCTCTCATGACGAAGGCCAGAGTGCGATCATCGAGATAGTAAAGCAGTTCCGCGACCACGATCGCATCGTAGGTCGATCCGGGAAACCGGCCGGGCAGGGGCAGGTGATGCAGCTGAACCCGTGAAAAGTCGTCCACGGTTTGGGCGGCGCGGCGGAGCGCGGCTTTCGATCCATCACAGGCTTCGAGCGACAGCGCGCGTTTGGCCAGGACCAGGCTGTTGCTTCCGTTGCCGCAGCCCAATTCAAGGACGCGACCGTGTGGCTGAGGCCCCAGCATCTGCAGGACAGTTCTTCGCTTATGAGCTTCGTCGCAGGAAGTGCGGGTGCACCAAGGGTCTGCCGCGTCCGTAAACAGACGGTCGAAATGATCGAGCGTGGCGCGGTCTCTCATCGACAAGCGAACCGCTCATGCGGTCGGCACATCCGCGCAATCATCTCCGCGGTCAGGCAAAACCCATCCGGATCGTCTCGTATCAATCCCATCTGGCTCCGATATCGTTGGATGGCCGCGCGTTTCGCTGCCACGGGCCCATAGAGTCCGATTTCGCGCCCAAATAGGTTCACTGGTGCTCTCTGCGACGGCCAGACGAGATAGCGCAGCCGTCGAATACCGGTCGGCCAAGCGCACTCGCACAGACCGGCGACGACGCGATGATCTGGATGATTGTCCTGTTCCGAGGGGACGATCAAAAGATCGGGCTGCGGCCGCGCACGCAAGCGTCGCAGTGCGTTGCACTGTTCCTCCATCGTCAGGTCCTGCAGCCCACCATCCGGTAGACCGAGAAAGGCAACATGTGCAGGTGACACGCCTGCCAATCGCATGGCCGAAAGCGTCTCCGCCTGCCGAAGGGCAACGAGCTGTTGCCTGGGGTAAGCGCGGCTATTGCGATGTGATGCCGATCCATCAGTCACGACGATAATGTCGACGCGCGCGCCCAGCCGGCGCAGCGCTGAGATCGTAAAGAATGCACCGATCGTCTCGTCGTCGGAGTGCGGAGCCACCACAACCGCATAGCGCACACCGCCGAGGTTCAGGGCGCGCAAGGCCAAACGTCCAGTGAGTCTCCCGCGACCGCCGCGCCGACCTTTGCCAATTGCGCATCAGGCCCGGGTTGCCGAATATACATGCCGAGATCCTGCGCGAAACGGCAGACCGGATTATCTTCGAAGTAAGCCGCGGTCCCACAGGCCTGTTGCGCCAGGGCAATCCCTCGCCCGCAGGCCGCATAGACCACATTGCGCAAGTTTGCGATGGTCGTCGTGTCGAAGGCTTCACCTTCTGACATCCAACTGCGGCCCGCGGATAGAGCCAATGCGGCCGCCGCGCTCGCTTCGCCATGGAGAGCCGCAAGCCTCCGCTGTTGAACGATATCGTCCGCGCGGTTCAGTCGGGTCAGATGATCGCGGACCGCGTCCAGCAGTCCCGCCAGACCGCCGATCTGCACAGTCGCAAAGCGTAATGCTCCGGCACTGAACCAGGGCTCGCGTTCGTAGTCGCCCGGGTTGCCGATGGGCATCGCTGGAATGTCGTCCCATCGAATGCGATGCGTTTCGGAATGCCGCATGCCAGCAACCCGCCACCAGGACGTATCGACGTCACCTGGCGTTTGGTTCAGATCGACCAAGTGGAGCTGCGTGTCGGGTGTTCCCGCGTCAGTCGTGACGAGGGCGTGGGTCAGAATACCCGCGCCCGAAGCGAAGCTCTTGCCCCCCGTGATGCCGTTTGGTGACTGTTCGAGCCTGTAGTCGGGACCTTCGGCGTTCCAGACGCCCAGATGCAACTTGTTGCCAGACTGCTCTTCCAGCGCCTTGATCGCTTCGATCTCGCCGTATCGGTGCAGGATTTGCCAGGCGTCGACATGGCCCTCGAAGAGCCGCCCGAAGGCGACATCATGCCGACCCGCGCAGAAGAGCCGCAGTTGCAGGTCGATCATTTCAGCTTCGTTGGCGGGATCTCGTCGATTGCGGCCTTTGTCGAGCCCAGAGATCGACTTGCGCATGAACTCCGCATTGCCGGCGCAGTGGTCGCGCACTGGCAAGTTACCGAAGCCGGTGATCCGGTCACATCCCTCACACACGAAACTGATCGGCTGTCAAAGTGTTGAGGATTGCTGCAGCCTTTGACAGCGGCAGATCCCGTTCGGTCGGACGGGCCGGGACCGCTTTCATCGCGAAGGCTTCTGCATTCGGAACGCTCTCCGCCAAAATTTGCAAGTCGGTGTCGGCCCCAATTGCCCGACCGGCGGCTGTCCAATCGGTTACGTTATCACGGCTTTCGAACATCGATCTTGCAAACGCGTGTCGCTGGTACTGCCGGGCGGCATCCGCTGGGTGGTCGACGCGCGGCTCATCGGTCTCGGCTGCCATGAAGGACAATGCATCGGCCAGCCCACCTGACGCTCTGCCGGTCAAACGTGACGAGGTCACAACGCGCATGGATCGATCATGCCGCACCCGCAGGCCCATGTGGCGCGCACGATCCACGATGTCCTTATCCTCACCGCTGACGATAGGTGCAAAACCGTCGAGCGCCCTGTATGCCGCAACGCGAAATCCGAGATTTGCACCGCCGACCCATGGGTGAGACGGAGCCGGGTCATAGGGGAGGACATCGATCTTGCGGCGCAGCGTATGCAGGTCTTCAAGATAGGTCTCAAGTGCATCCCTCGAAGGGAGCACAACCTGATCGTCGCGGCTCGTATAACCAGCTACCAAATCCACCTTGGCCAATGCCGCCACGGCGGCTTTCACCCAATCGACCTCCGGAACCGAGTCCGCATCCGTCGTGAGCACGATCGCGCTCTGCTCCGGTTCAATTGCGGCAAGCGCACATTCGACCGCCGCGCGGCGCGCGCGTCCCGCATTGGGCGTGTTGCTCCGCGACAGGAGTGTCGCTTCACCGGAGAGACGGCCGCTCTCGAAGACATGTTGCGCAAAGGCAAGCCCTCCATCACGGCAGCCGTCGAACAGCAGATGCACATGCAGATCGACGGTCTCGCAACCGGTCTGGCAAGCCAACGACTGAAGCAGGCCCGGTAGCCCGGCCTCTTCGTCCCGTATGGGTACGGCGATATGCACCCGCATGATTGTTCTCCAATAGTCGCTCCGACTATGCCAGCCGGTTCTGCGGGGCTCTCAATCTAGATTGACACGCGCCATAGAACGTCTCGCTATCACCGCGTCAGCAAACTGCGGTGACGGCGATATCTGCTCTCCCGCAATTGCTGCAGGCCACCAGCTCTTTCATTCCGTTTGTGGGATCGGGCTTTGCGTCATTGACAGGCTCGTCAGAGTAACTGCCACAGAGAGGGATCGTGCCGGAACGCATCGCTATCGTCGGAAACGCTCCGTCCAACGATGACATTTCGTCAGCTGTGGATCAGGCAGACCGTGTCGTCCGGTTCAACAACGCGTTCGGATATGGCGGTTTTACAGGGACACGCATTGACGATCTTTACCTCATCAACTGTGGTGGCCAACCTTTGGAATGGCTGCGGTCAGACAGCTTTTGGACACAGGAGTGCATTCTGCAAGCAGATCGGATCACTTTGCCTTTTGCAGCTCCTGGCCAACGCCGAAATCTCGTGGGGTCTCAGGAACACACCGTTTCATGCGTCGACGGGGTTAACTTCGAATGGGATCTTCGCGACCGGCTAAAGCCGCTCGGCAGGATTGTGGACACGCTTCCCGAGGAAACCGTCGCCGCCGCCGTTCATTGCCTGCGAGAATTCGGGGCCAGTAAGGATCAAATCAATCCCAGTACGGGGTTCCTGGCCATCTTTGCATGTTCGCAAGACTTCGAAATGGGCACGGAGATCAATCTCTACGGCTTCACCTTCGAGGGCTGGGCTGGACATGACTGGAATGCGGAACGAGCTTGGGTGAAGTCACAGTGTGATCGGGGTCGATTGGTCTGGCATCCATGCTAACTGGCGAGTGATTTAGAAGCGTCCGTTTGCTCCACAGGACGCTGATTGGCCAAGACGTTCCGATAGACTTGGAGCGTTTCGTCGCCCAATCTCAATCGCGTGAGGGTTTTGGCATGCGCGCGCCCGTTCTCTCCGAGCCGCAGTCGCAACTCATCGTCAGCAAGCAAAGTCTCTATGGCGTTCTGAATGGCGGAAGGAGAACAGTTGTCGGCGAGAACCCCACATTGGGCGCGCTCGATAAACTGGGCGGCTGCCGGATCCTCGGCACAGGCGACGAGGGGGCGCCCGAAAGCGGCCGCCTCCCGATAGACAAGCCCATAAGATTCATATCGCGACGGGGCGACCACGATGGTGGCCTCCTCGTAAAGCTCGTGCAGTGTTTCGTCGCTGACGTTTGCAAAACAAGAGATATGCTCGCAAGTCGGCTCGGCAGATGCATTGCCGGAGAGTGCCTTGCGCACGATGGCCTTATCCACCCCCACGACGATCAGGCCAATAGGCGGTTGATCATCCCAGTGGCGTATTGCAGCGATGCGGGCAAATGCGCCGAGCACCTCACGAAAACCCTTCCGACGTTCATCGCGACCGACGAATAGAAGCGAGGGTTTCTCCGCCGAAGGAGCTGCAGCGGCCCCGCTTTTTGCAATTAATGTTGGGTCGAGCGCGAGTTCAACGACGCTGTGCGATACGGCTTGATCGCTACCATAGATTTGCTCGATCACATGATGGTGTGTGGGCGTGTTCGAGATGAGAGCAGACGCGCATTTGGCGGTCCGTTTCTCCATCGCATGAGCGAAACGAAGATCGAGCCGATTACGCAGCCCCTTAGTAGACGCCCATATGTCGATTGCCGGTGTGCTGTTGCGAATGACGGTCGGTGGGTCAGTTTTTCCTAGAAGCGCGGCCGGTGCGTACCAGTTCGTTGCCTCTACAATGTCGAAAGGCGTCTCCCGGTGCAGCTCGCGAAGTACCTTGCGAAAGTACCAGGTTCCGACGAGGTGACCAATACACGCACGACGTCTCAGAAAGGAAACCATCCCCTCATCGAGTGGTGCACAGCCGACGACCTCGACATCCGCATCACAATGTCGGACGCCGAGAGGCAGGGAGGCTGAGATCACCACCACCGAGCATCCCGCCTCGCACAACCCATGCGCAATCATATGGGCAGCGCGGCCAAGGCCGGACCCACCAGGGGGGTAGAACCATGTCAGAAGCGCGACCCTCATTTGCGGGATAGTGAACTATGAAAGCAGGCAACCATTCGGGTGTCATCGCAGAGCTCTACGATCCGCTCTTCAATACATATTGAAACGCTGCCAGTTGGGGTTCCTACACGTCGATCCCAGTAGGCGTATCTCGGCTGTTTCGATCACACCCTCGGAACTGGGCGATGTGTCCTTCAGATAGAGCAACGAGAGTTGAGACGCAGTGCAGGATAGAGTTCAGTGGTTTGCCACCATCACCGGCATTACGGCTGCAATCATCGTGTCGCTCAATTCGGGACGCAAACTGACAGGCTATGGCTTCATTGTCTTTACGGCATCCTCTCTGGCCTGGGTGTGGTTTGATTGGCAGGCTGAGGAAACGCCCCTTGCGGTACAGAATGTCGTTCTGACTATCATCAATATCATTGGTATCTATCGTTGGCTGATCCTGCAGGACAGGGCAGACGTCGAGAAGTCCTGAGCAGCGGGCCGCTGGGCAAAATCGGGTACTGTCTGAATACCCTGCGCCCTTAGAATCCGGGCGACCTTTACACCTAGGGTCGCAAACGAATGATCGTTTAGAAGTTCGTAAACTAATCTATAAAGGGATAAGTTCAGTCCCGAGCTTCGAATTATCTCGATTTTCTCTTGCCAACTGCCTATATACATCCATATACCATCCATATGGATGGAGAGTGGAAGATGAATAACGTAAGACAGCTACGGGACAAACTTCCCGACAGTGAAAAGATCACGATAAATCTCGGCTACGTTGACCTCGGGCGTATCGACCTGCTGGTGCAGGAAGGGTTCTACTCGAACCGAAGCGATCTGATCCGAACCGCTATCCGCAATCAGCTCGATAATCATGGGGAGGCCGTATCGAAAACGGTGGAGCGACAAACGCTCGAGCTGGGATTGCGCGATTACACACGTGCCGATCTCGAAGCACTGAAAGCGGAGGGCACGGTGCTGCATGTGCGTGTTCTCGGCCTTGCCCGAATAGCCTCTGACGTGTCACCGAAGCTGGCGCGCGATACGATCGGTTCGATCAATGTGGTCGGCAGTCTCCAAGCCTCTGCTGAGGTCAAAGAGGCCTTGGCCGACCGGATCAGCTGAACCTTGACCTAAGACACTGAAAGACATGGCTATGTTTAATTTGAACGCTGGCACAGGCCGCCGGGCGGATAACCCTGCGCGCCCGCAAACCACCTTCGATCCGGCGGAATTCGTCCGCCAAACCCTTGCCCGGCATGGTCTAGACGCCACGATGGCATCGCCATCCAGTCAGAACGTCGGCGGGCTGTATGGCCAACCTGGCGCCGCCAAATCCCCGAACTCCGAACGCAAGAACGGGGATTTTGTCTGGCAAAGCCATCGGGGCAGCGATGGGACCCGACGCTTTGCCACTTATGTGCCTGGCTCGTTAGACGGTGCGCCACGCGGACTGATCATGATGCTGCACGGCTGCACGCAGACCGTTCCGGATTTTGCCGCTGGTACCGATATGAATACCCTGGCCGACAAGCACGGCCTGATCATCGTCTACCCGGAACAGACACGTGCGCAGAACCCGAATGCGTGCTGGAGCTGGTTTGCTCGAAAGGATCAGCAGCGAGGTCGCGGCGAGCCGGAAATCCTCGCTGGTATTCTCGCGCGTGCGGCACAGACGCACGGCGTCCGGGCCGATAGATGCTTCGTTGCCGGCCTTTCAGCAGGCGGTGCGATGGCGCTGGTCCTGGGGCAGACCTATCCGGAACTGATTGGCGCCGTCGGGGTGCATTCCGGCCTGGCATACGGCGTGGCACGTGACGTGCGTTCAGCCTTCGCGGCAATGGGCGGAAACCCGACTGTGACATCTGAGCAGGCCCTTCGCACGCGTACCGTTGTGTTCCACGGCAGCGCGGACAGCACCGTGGTCCCCAGCAATGCTGATCTGATCGCGCGGCAGGTCGAGGCGGCTCACCCGCAGACCGTCATGACTGAGACAAAAGGTAGCTCAGGCGGTCGGCCATTCGTGCGTCGGATCGTCAGCGAGGGCGACGGCCAAACAGTTCTGGAAAGCTGGCGTATCGAAGGTCTCGGCCATGCATGGTCGGGCGGTTCTAGACGCGGATCCCACACCGATCCGGGCGGACCCGACGCCAGTGCCGAGATGGTGAGATTCTTCTTTCAAACCGAGGATGACCAAAGTGGCTGATCTGTTCCTGACCTTCACCGCCCTGTCCGAAACGCAACCCGGCGCCAAATGGCAAAGGCGGTGGCAATGGTCCTGGCCGGCTTACGAGGCTTGGTTCATTGCCCGCGGCGGCGACACTGGCCCGGACCGGTTCGCCTGTCGCACCGCGCTTTGCAGGCATATGCCTGAGCTTGTCGACGTCTATGACCAGCTCGTTGCTATTACCGGCGGTTCCGACCGCGCAGCGAGGTTCCTGTCTACATGGTGTCCGCCCGCCTACCTAGGCGGTTGTTCCCTGGCGGCCAAGGCACAAGACGGGGACGTGAGGCTGGTACGGAACTACGACCTGTCCCCCGATCTGAACGAAGGGTTCTTATTGCGCAGCGAATGGACCGGACGCGCCGTGATGGGCATGGTCGAGTTCCTGTGGGGACTGTCCGACGGCATCAATGACGCGGGGCTGACGGTGGCTCTCGCCTATGGCGGTCGATCCGATACCGCCGAGGGATTCGGCATCACGACAATCCTTCGCTACGTGCTCGAAACTTGCGACACGGTAGACGATGCGTTCACGGTGCTGCGCCGGGTGCCGTCGCATATGGCCTACAACCTGGTGCTTGCAGACGCGACCGGCGCAACGGCCAGCGTGGAAATCCTGCCCGGCGGCGGTGCACGGATCATGCCCCAACCAATCGCGACCAACCATCAGCAACGGCCTGAGCAACCAGAGAGACCTGAGTTTACCCGCACCTTTGAACGATACGAGTTTCTCCGAAGATTGGACACACCACCGGAGGGACTGCGGAAAGCGTTCTTGCATGCGCCACTGCGCCAAGAGCGATTTGCGGAAGGGTTCGGCACGCTCTTCACCGCTGAATACCGGCCGCTGAGCGGTGCGATGCGCCTCGACTGGCCGAACGAAAGCTGGGAGCAGTCGCTCTATATGTTCCGGGAAGGTGAGCGCCGGATCGACTACTCAGTCCCGGTCGGAGATCAAGTGATAGACTGGAGCCGCGCTGCTGAGATTGATTGGTTCGCAGTCGCTCAGGATTTTATGTGCGAAAGAGGTCAGCCCATTGAACACTATGTAAGCCGGGTCGCCAATAGGGGGCCGGGAGAAGCCAGCGATAGTTGCCCCGATGTGCGTATCCGCTAAGCTGAAACAGTAGTAACGATAATTCGCGGGATCATAGTTACCCCGAGCCGCGTAGCCGCTGAGCGGGCAGGGCAGTAACGATAATGGGGCCCATTATATCTCCAAGGCGGTCATTAAGGATCACAGCGCATGGGTCCGCTGTGCGGACGAAGTGAGCTTTCGCTGCGCTTGCGCCAAGGTCCGCTTTCCAGGAGGTCTATCCGATTAGAAACGGTCCCGCGTGCGGACACTAGGCTCCGCGTGCCGCAGGCATGAAAGCCATGCACATCAATAACCCGGCCGCAGCGAACCTGAAATAACGGCTAAAGTTCTTGAGGTGCTTACTAGATATCAAGCGCTTTCGCAGCGACCTGTTTGAGGCTGTCGGAGCTGTATGGCTTGTTAAGGACCGGAACGTCTGGGAACCGCTCAACGACGGCAGCGTTCGCGCCGTACCCCGTCGCGAGTACCGTCGGGATGCCCAACTCCAAACACTTCTCGATCACCGGGATCGATGTTTCATCACCCAAATTGACGTCCAGTAGTGCAAATGAGATGTCACATTTCCCGATAAGCGTCAGCGCATCGGCGACAGAACTTGCTGTGCTGACATGCTCTGCACCCAGGTCCGACAGCATATCCGCCGCATCCAGTGCGATGACCATGTTGTCTTCCAACACGAGGCATTGTCCTTCAAGACGCACTTCAGAAGCTTTTCTCGCCGCGTCGTCTGCCATCTTTACGACCGTCAACTCGGCCTTCCGCACATGTGCAGACGGCAGTACGAAATCGGCTTCAAACCCTGTCATGCGGTAACGGGTGTCCGCCTGACCTTTCAGCTCGAATGGAATGGAGCGCTCGATAATCGTCGTCCCGAAGCCGCGCCGCTTAGGCGCTTGTACCGGGGGGCCGTTTTCCTCTCTCCACGCCAGCTTTGCGACCCCATCGGGCTGCAGACGAACATCAAGGGCAACGGAGCCAGAAGAGTCATTGAGTGCGCCGTATTTGGCTGAGTTTGTCACAAGCTCGTGGATCACTAAGGCGAGCGTTGAGAAGGCCGTTGGCGACAGATCAATTTCATCCCCCGTAATGATCACCCGCGAGGCTTTCGACGTCAGAAACGCTTTCACCTCTGTTTCGACCAAGGAGCGGAAGGAGACCCAATTCCAATCTGTCTGTGTTAGCTGATCATGCGCGCGTGCGAGGGCAAAGATGCGATCTTCCAGAACGGATCGGTAGTCGTCTAGCGACTTCGCATCTTCCTGACCCTGAGACACCAACCCGCGAATGAGGTTCAGGATGTTCCGGACACGGTGGTTCAACTCCGCCACCAAGAGCTCTTGCTGATCCTGCGCTTGCTTGCGCGCAGCGTTCCGTTCATCGGCCATTTTCAGCACGACTTCCAGCAGTGTCGCGCGAAGGGCATCAGCGGCACGCAGCTCAGAGCCCCGCCAGGGTGCCGATTGTCCACGCACGACCTCTTGCCAGGCGTCAAAGCTCTTGCGTGGGGTCAACCGGACACCATTCGGACCAAGATCGACAGGCTTTTCGGGGTTGCCTGCCCATTTTACGGATGATGCGATCTCGCGACGAAACAGAACGAGATAGTCCCTGGGCGTGCGAGACACAGGAAGGGCAAGGATACCGGCAACCCGATCGCCGAAGCTCTCAGCTGCAGGATAGCGCGTTGAGAGCGCGTGGGTCTGATAGATTTGTCCCGACGGTGTTGTGTTCAGGAACCTCGCCAGACCCATAAATTCTTCTTTGGTCGGCGCAGAGCCGGCTGACTTGTAGTCGCCATCTGTGAACACAGCAGCACCGTCAAACGGGATGACCTCTTCGATGTTCTCCGAGAGAACGTCGAAGGCTTCCGACATGGATTTGCCGCCCGACAGCTGTGTCATCAACCGGTCGTGCAAAGACCGTGCGAGATCAACCTCGGCCAGTTCAGCTGTCAGCTCCACCTGCGCGAGTTGATAGTTGAAGAGCTCCGAGAAGAGTTCGATCTCGCTGCGGGTCTCATAGCTGATATGTTTGGCCGTCTGGTGGTGACAAGCAAACAGCCCCCACAGCTTGCCATTTCGGATGATTGATACCGACATCGAGGCGGCGACGCCCATGTTGCGCAGATACTCAAGGTGGATGGGAGAAACCGAGCGCGTCACCGCCAAGGAGAGATCGAGCGGCTGACCATTTGGATCCAGTGACGGGTGAATAGCGTAGGTCTCTGCATCGACATCCGAAATGATCCGTAACGGGCTACGCAGATAAAGCGTACGCGCCTGCTTCGGAATATCGCTCGCTGGATAACGCAGTCCGAGAAACGGTTCTTGATCGGGCTCTGCAACTTCGGCGATCACAGTGCCGCTATCATCTTCGTTGAACCTATAGACCATGACACGGTCGAACCCGGAGAGCATCTTCACCGCACGGACAGCTTCGCGCGACATGTCTTCGATGGTTTCGTGCCGCTTTACCCGACCGATCAAAGCGCGAACTGTCGATCGATCCTGATCGCTCTTTGTCGCGGCTTCGCGCGGCTCAAACTCGAAAACGATGTTGTGGTCGCTTTGGCTGATTGAGACGTCAAAAAGCCGGTCATCCTCCAAAACGGGATATGAGAACACCCGCGCCGCGCCCGTTTGATAGCTGAGGACCTGCATCTTTGTCCGTAGGTGGTGGACCGTTTCCTGTGGGAAGATATCCGTAAACCGTGACCCAACGATGCTTTGGGCCTCGAGCCCTAGCAGGGCTCCACAGTTCTCCGAGGCATATGTCACCATCCAGTCTGCCGAAAGAGCGATAAGACACCCGTAGCTTTGAACGCGCCCGAGAATATGGATTGGTTCGCGGTCGCAGTTGGTCAGATCGTAATCTTTTTGCTGCTGCTTTTGGTCTGTCTCAGGCATGGATCGCTCCTTTCTTGAGCAAAGGAGCGCGGGCACACTCACGGTACATATGAAAAATCCGGTTGGCGTCTCTGACGATTTGATCAGCAAGGGGACCGGCGGCAGACATCACTGCTGTGGTTTCGCAGAAAGACGTCCACATCTCGATATAGCTCGGTGCGGAGAAATAGGCACTGGCCTGCAGAACCTGCGGGTCTGTCGCTGACTGCCATCTTTTCTTGAGCAGTCGTGAGCCAAGCCTCGACCCTGCGTCGGCATATTCAATCGCAAGCGGATGGACCGGTTCAATGGTCGCCGCTGGCTTTTGACTAGATGACCCGAGGTGACGAAGGTCGCGCGCCGCACGCTCACTAAGGTCTCTTATCATGGTGCTTGTTTGCGCAGAGACCTCTAACGCCGAGAGCGTTTGAAACGCGGACGACTGCATACTGAGAAAACACAAAAAGCCATATGGCGTCGTCAGGTCAAACCTGGACACTTCTTCATCTAGTCGTTCGTGAGCCAAGTGCGTGTCCATTCGCAAACGCGCGCGCAGGCTGGCCTCTAGTTGTTTTGTCATCCTCTAAATATGTCAGCATTCTCAGAGACCTCAATGAAAACCCAGTCGGACAGCTTTGCATTAAACTATGACATAGCTTCGTGCTCACGCGATGAAGCATAGTGCTGTGGATAGAGCGCACGGCCAAAGCCGGTCGTTCTTTTCACTTACGGCAATGAAACGAAAAATACTCAAAAATAGTGTGGCCCAAACCCTTGGCAATTCCCGTTCTGGTTTTGTCACGTTTTTGGCCTCGGCCTATGTAGCGGACATTCGGGCAGTCCGCAGCATGCGGTAAAATGGGCTCACTGCCTACGTCGGAGGCGACGGAGCATCAAAGGTCATCGGGCACTGTGGAAACCCAAGGACGGACCATTTCTGCCGTTCAACAGCTGATCAGAATGCTGCGGTGCAGCCCGTCAAACCGGATGGGGTGGATGGCTCCTGCTCCACCGGCGTCGCAATGCGCCATAATGC
>CAYUSM010000019.1:0-28811 GCA_964447345.1 uncultured Sulfitobacter sp.
GGACAAAGGCATCGCGGAAGACGACATTTTCGTCAACTACACACCATTCGGCCACTCCGACTGGTCCAAGATCGTGGCGGATGTCGTGGCACTTGGTGCGGACGGCAAGAAGGTTGGCGTGATCTCCACCATCAACGGTGATGCGAACGTTGGCTTTTATAAGGAGCTTGCGGCGGCGGGGATCTCTGCCGATGACATTCCGGTCGTAGCCTTCTCTGTTGGTGAAGAGGAACTGTCTGGCCTTGATACGACAAACCTCGTCGGTCATCTGGCGGCGTGGAATTACTTCCAGTCCGCTGATACCGAGGCAAACGCCGAATGGATCGCGGCCTGGAAGGACCGGATGGGCGAGGAGCGCGTGACAAACGATCCGATGGAAGCCCATTACATAGGCTTTAACATGTGGGTGAATGCGGTCACCGCAGCCGAGACCACGGACGTCGACGCCGTGCGGACCGCCATGTACGGTCAGGAGTTCCCCAACCTGACTGGCGGCACAGCTGTCATGCTGCCCAACCATCACCTGTCCAAGCCTGTGCTGATTGGCGAAATTCAGGAAGACGGTCAGTTCGACATCATTTCCCAGACCGAAGAGGTGCCGGGTGATGCATGGACGGACTTCCTGCCTGAATCTGCGGTTCTGGTCTCTGACTGGAAAGAGCTGGGCTGCGGGATGTACAACAAAGAGACATCCAGCTGCGTTCAGATCAAGTCAAACTACTGATCTGAGTACATTATCTGACCGGGGCGTTCTGCGCCCCGGTTCCAGGATCGAAGGGCTTTTCGTTGATGTTTGTGCTGTTCCGGCGGATCGCCGCATGCTTGCTCATGTGTGTTTCGCTTGCTCTCCCAACCTTTGCGCAAGATGCGGAAGCTCCGATCCAGCAACTGCTGCAAAGCTACGGCGCAGAAATACAGAAATCCTCTCGCAAGACCATCGGCCCGGCCATCGAGGCGCTTGCCAACAGCGGATCGCAGGATGCGCGAACCGTCTTGGAGCGCTGGCAAAACAAGGACATGTGGTTTGAGAAAGAGACAGGTCTTTTTGTCTTTGCGTCACCTGCTGAAGATGGGAACCTAAGTCTTTTTGACGTCTCAGGCGGCGCTGAAATCGGCGAAGCGCCCAAACGGAGCTATAAGCAACTTAAGCCCAATTCGGGCATCCGGGGCCTGATCGCTTCGGCTCTTGTCCAGTTTCAATTGAACGATCCTGACCCGGTCACCCGGCGCACGGCCCTCACTGCGATCGAACGTGACGCCGAAGCCTCGCATTTGCCCGCGCTGCGCGCATCGATCGATGCAGAGGACGATCCTGCGATCAAAGCGCGCAAAACACGGCTGGAGCGATTGCTGACCATCCGATTTGCCGAGGATGACGCAGAGCGTATCGCGGCCATAGAAGGTTTTTCAGGTGATCTGAGTGTCGATCTGCGCGCGGCACTCAATCCGCTGGTGCAGACCCGGCTGCAGGTGGGCGAAAGCGTTCCAGAAGGTGCGATGGAAATTGAAGTGGGCGAGGGCGTCTCACCCAATGACGCATACGCGCTTCTGGTTGCAGAAGGGCTTGCGGCCCCACGCACTGACCCCTCGACCCTGCGTGATACGCTGATCGCCAACATCGAGGGTGATGAGATAGCAGGTATCAAGGTCGCGACACTCAACACAGATGACGCGCGGGCGGCTGTATATGCGGCACTGGCTGAACAAGGTGCCGCGCAACCTTTGGTCACCGATACAGACGTCACCCAAGCCTTGGCACGCTTTGCGTTCTTTGAGGTATTTATAGGTGCCCCCTTGCCCGTAGCGCTGGCAGCTGAGGAAGCATTGCGGGACATTGAGACAAAGCTGGCCATCAGTCAGACCGCTGATCTGGCGCTCGACGGCCTATCATTGGCCTCAATCTACTTTCTTGCCGCCATTGGCCTTGCGATCACGTTCGGGGTGATGGGCGTCATCAACATGGCCCATGGCGAGTTCATCATGATGGGGGCCTATACAGGCTATGTCGTGCAGCTTTTTGTGCCCGACTACACAGTGTCGATCCTGCTGGCCATTCCTCTGGCATTTGCAGTGACTTTTGGGGCCGGTGTCGCCATGGAGCGGCTGGTGATCCGGTGGCTCTACCATCGGCCATTGGAGACGTTGCTGGCGACCTTCGGTGTGTCGATTGCGTTGCAACAGCTGGCCAAGAACATCTTCGGCACGCAGGCGCGACCGTTGACGGCACCGGGCTGGCTTGATGGATCATTGGTGATCAACGATGTGATTGCGATCAGCTATATTCGCATCGCGATTTTTGTGCTGGCGCTGATCTTTCTGGCGATCTTCCTGTTCGTGATGAACCGCACGCGCCTTGGGCTTGAGGTGCGGGCGGTGACACAGAACCCGCGCATGGCGTCCTCGATGGGCATCAATCCTGACCGGATCAATATGCTGACCTTTGGCTTTGGTTCTGGCATCGCCGGGATCGCTGGAGTGGCGATTGGGCTTTATGCCAAGGTGACGTCCGAGATGGGCGCGGACTACATCGTGCAAAGCTTTATGACGGTTGTTGTCGGCGGGGTTGGCAACATCTGGGGCACGCTGCTGGGGGCCACATTGGTGGGCACGCTGCAGAAAGGGATCGAGTGGCTGAACCCGTCCAACACGCTGGCCGCGCAGACCTACATGATCCTGTTCATCATCCTGTTTATTCAGTTCCGGCCCCGCGGGATCATCGCGCTCAAGGGTCGGGCGGCGGAGGCTTGATGATGCAACCAAGTGCTCGAAATTCCTTGCAAGGAATTCTCCAAGGGTTTTGCAAAAGCCTTGGCGTTTCCGCCCGGAGGCTTGCATGATGACCGACGCTGTTCTGAATCCGCCACGTCGCGCCTTTGTCCTGCGCCATCCGTCGGTGGTGATTTTCATCGGCATCCTGGCGCTGTTTACCATTGGGGTGACGATCCTTGCCGAAGGGTTCGGGATCGGCGTTATCTCCACCAGTTTCGTCAAAACTCTGGGCAAGACGCTTTGCCTGTGCCTTGTGGCGCTGGCCATGGACCTGGTCTGGGGATACTGCGGCATCCTCTCGCTGGGTCATATGGCGTTCTTCGGGATCGGGGGCTACGCCATCGGCATGTGGCTGATGTACGCGCGCACGGAGATCATCGTGACGCAGAGCCTTGCCGCAGCACCCTTGCCGCCGACGCCGCAAGAGATATCCGATGGGATTGCCACGCAGATCTTTGGCGTTGTCGGGGCGTCTGAGTTCCCGCCGATTTGGGCGCTCGCCCATTCTCTGCCCTTGCAACTGGCAGCTGTTGTTCTGGTGCCGGGCCTGATCGCGCTGGTCTTTGGCTGGCTGGCGTTTCGCAGCCGGGTGACCGGGGTTTACCTGTCGATCCTGACACAGGCGATGACGCTGGCACTTTCGCTTTACCTTTTCCAGAACGACAGCGGGTTGCGGGGCAACAACGGTTTGTCGGGCCTGCAAAACCTGCCGGGCCTTGATCATGTGCCGCAGTCGACGGTCTCCATTGTCTTCTTCTGGGCGTCGGCGCTGGCGCTTGGGCTCGGTTACATCCTTTGCGCATGGATGGTGTCGGGGAAGTTCGGCTCAGTTATCCGCGCGATCCGGGACGACGAGGCGCGTGTGCGCTTCCTTGGTTACTCGGTTGAGGCCTACAAACTCTTCATCTTCACCATCACGGCCATCATCGCTGGCATCGCAGGAGCGCTATACTATCCGCAGGCAGGCATCATCAATCCGGCCGAGATTGCGCCGATTGCATCGATCTACCTTGCCGTCTGGGTGGCAATTGGCGGGCGCGGGCGCCTTTATGGCGCCGTGATCGGCGCCGCCTTCGTCTCGCTGCTGTCCACATGGTTTACAGGGGGACAGGCCCCTGACATCAACCTTGGTTTCTATACCGTCCAATGGGTGGATTGGTGGACCATCCTGCTGGGCCTCTCCTTTGTCGGTGTCACGCTTTTTGCGCCGCGCGGGATTGGAGGGCTTTTTGATCTGATTTCCGAACGCCGCCATCCTGACCGGCATGGCGCGGACCTGGGCCCCGATGCCGGGGCGCTTCAGGAAAAGGAGGCGGACAAATGAGCACTTTGCTGGAGGTCTCGGGCGTTTCCGTTTCCTTTGACGGGTTCAAGGCGATCAATAACCTGTCGTTCCAGATCGGCGAGCCGGAAATGCGCGCCGTCATCGGACCCAATGGGGCAGGTAAGACGACGTTCATGGATATTATCACGGGTAAGACCCGACCAGACAGCGGCACGGTGATCTGGGGGGAAAAGTCAGTCTCTTTGTTGTCGATGTCGGAGAGCCGCATCGCGCAGGAGGGGGTCGGGCGCAAGTTTCAACGGCCCACGGTCTTTGAAGATCAAAGCGTGGCGGACAACTTGATGCTGGCCCTGAAGAAAAAACGCGGCCCGCTGTCGGTTCTGCGGTTCCGTCCCACGGCGGAGGATCATGACAGCGTGGTGGCTCTTGCCGAACAGATCGGGCTCGCGGCGGCGCTGGACCGCAAGTCGGGGGAGCTGTCTCACGGCCAAAAGCAATGGCTGGAGATCGGGATGTTGCTGGCGCAGGAGCCGCGCCTGCTGCTGGTCGATGAGCCAGCGGCGGGTATGACCCCGGCAGAGCGGGAGCATACGACGGAGCTTTTGGTTGAGGCGGCCAAGACACGGGCGGTCGTCGTGGTTGAACATGACATGGAGTTCGTGCGTCGTCTTGGGTGCAAGGTGACTGTGCTGCACGAGGGGTCGGTTCTGGCCGAAGGCAGTCTGGACCACGTGACCTCGGATGAAAAAGTGATTGAGGTGTACCTTGGCCGATAGTGTTCTCGACCTCAAAGACGTGACGCTGCACTACGGCAGTAGCCAGATCCTGAACGGCATCAGCCTGAATGCCCAGGCCGGTCAGGTGACCTGCGTGATGGGCACAAACGGGGTTGGCAAAACCAGTCTGCTCAAGGCGATTTCGGGGACGCATCCGATCAGCCGTGGCAGCTATACTCTGGATGGAGAGCAGATTACCCGTGCGCAGGCCCATGCGTTGGCGCAAAAGGGCGTGGCCTATGTCCCTCAGGGGCGGGAGATTTTTCCATTTCTCACCGTTCAGGAAAACCTGGAGACCGGCTTTGCCTGTCTGCCGAGAGATGAGCGCGGTATCCCTGATCAGATTTTCGAGCTTTTCCCGATCTTGAAAGAATTTCTGCCCCGCCGTGGCGGCGACCTTTCAGGTGGACAGCAACAACAACTCGCCATTGCGCGCGCGCTGATCACGCGGCCAAAACTGCTACTGCTGGATGAGCCGACGGAGGGTATCCAGCCCAACATCATCACGCACATTGGCGAGGTCATTCAGGAGCTGCGCCATCAGGGCAAGATGGCGATCATCCTTGTCGAACAATTCCTTGATTTCGCCTATGGGCTTGGTGACGAATTCGCGGTGCTTGAACGCGGACGCTGCATCCTGTCGGGGTCAAAGGCGACGATATCCTCGGAACAGTTGCAACGCGCCGTCTCCATTTAAGGGCCGTGCGCCCCTACATTTGGTTTGGCAGCAGCAGGACCAGTGCCGGGAAGGCGAGCAGCAAGATCAGGCGCAGGATGTCCATCAGCCAGAAAGGCGTGACACCGCGAAAGATCGTAGCGGTCGAGACATCGCCGACGACACCTTTGAGGATAAAGACGTTCAAACCGACCGGCGGTGTGATTAAGCTAATCTCGATCACCACAACGACAACGATGCCGAACCAGATCGGGTCAAAGCCGAGTGACGTAACAAGCGGGAAGAAGATCGGCACGGTCAGCAGCAGCATCGACATGCTTTCAAAGATGCATCCCAAGGCCAGATAGATCACCATGATCATTGCCATCACGACCCAAGGGCCAAGATCCAGCGCTGTGACCAGCGCCAGCAACCCTTCGGGCAGCCCAGCGAGATTGACGAAGTTCGAGAACACCCAGGCCCCGATCAACACGGCAAAGAGCGATGCGGTGGTCATGGTCGTTTCGCCCAGCACCTCGCGCAGGTCACGCCATCTCAGCCCGCCACGTGCCAAGGCAATCAGAAATGCCCCCATGGCACCCATGCCAGCTGCTTCTGTTGGAGAGAAGGCCAGGTTGAGCGGCCAGAAATCAAGCGCGCCGTAGAGGCCGCCGATCACTAGGAAGAACAGCAGCAGGACCGCCCAGACGTGGCTGAGCGCGCTGACGCGTTCGCTCCACGAGGCTTTGGGACCCGCAGGCCCCGCCTCTGGATCGCGGGCGACGGTCAGCCTGACGGCCGCAAGATAGAAGAGGATGCCAAGGAAACCGGGAATGATGCCCGCAATGAAGAGCTTGCCGATGGAGGTCTCTGTCAGCAGGCCATAGATCACGAGGATCACCGAGGGTGGGATCAGAATGCCTAGCGTGCCGCCAGATGCGATGGCGGCTGAGGAAAGCTTGTCGGAGTACCCGTATTTGCGCATCTCCGGCATGGCGACCTTGGACATTGTCGCCGCTGTGGCCAAGGATGATCCGCAGATCGCGGCAAAGCCGCCGCAGGCCACAATGGTGGCCATCGCAAGGCCACCCCGGAAATGCCCCAGAAAGGCGTTGGAGACGCGGTACAGCTCCATGCTGATGCCGCCCTTGTTCACAAACAGGCCCATCAGGATGAAAAGGGGAATAACGCTCAGCCCGTAGTCCTGGCTGGTGTCGATGATCAGACGCCCCACCATCGAGATGGCCGCGCGATAACTCGTCTCGTAAATCAAACCTACCATCCCGACAAAGCCCATGGCGAAGGCAATGGGAATGCGCAGCAGGACAAGGACAAAGACCGCGATAAAGCCCAGAGCGGATTCAAGCATTGTCAGGCTCCAGCATCTGCGGGGCAAAGAGGTGTAGCAGGCCGCGGCCCAAGAGCGCGGCAGCGGTCACATAGGTCATCACTGCGATGAAATAGGCGACGTAGAATGTGGGTATCTCAAGATATTCGGTGACATCGCCGTAGTTGCGCGCGCGTTCAGCCAAATCGACGATGCGGCCGGCCGGATACCAAAGCATCGCCGCACAGGCGAGCGCGACAAAGGCATCCCGCCAGCGCGCAAGCCCTGCCATCTGGAAAGGCCCATCCATCAGGTCAACGGCGATATGGGCATTGCGTGCCGACAGGACGGGCAGGGCGGCAAACACGATCAATGCGATGCCGATGCGGATAAGCTCGGTCGCCGCTTCGATCGGCGCGTTGAAGATCGAGCGCATGAGGACGTCGGCAAAGGTAAGGCACATAAGCGCAAACAGTGCTGCACTGGCCACAAAGATCGGCAGCTGTGCAAAAGCTTTGAGAAGGCGCAGGGCGGTGTTCATGGGAGACCTTGTGGCACATAGAAAACGGGCGCGTCAGTTGCGACGCGCCCGTTTTGCTTGGGAGGGTTAACTGCCTGAGGCGGCGGCCATTTCCTTGACCATCATCTCATATGCCGCCTGACCGTCGACACCAGCCTCGGTCACTTCGGCGATGATCTTGGCACGGACTTCTTCGGCCATTTTGGCAAATTCTGCCTGATCTGCCTCGGAGGCCACGACGATCTTGTTGTCACCGGCTTCCATGGTCATCTTGCGCGCGGCATCGTCACCAGAGTCCCAGACAGCGCCCATCATGCGGCTTGCCGGTTCGCCAAAAACGTTTTCTTCCAAGGCTGTCTGTACCTCAGCAGGCAGGCTGTCAAAACGCTCTTGCGACATGATCACGGAAAAGGACCCACGGTAGAAACCGCCAGGCATTTCGTAGACGTTCTTGGCCACTTCATTCAGTTTGAAGCCGATCCGTTCACCAAGGTTCATGGCGACTGCGTCGGCGGCACCGGAGTCAAGCGTTTCATAGACCTTCGGGGCGGGGACCTGAATGCCGACCAGGCCCAGCTGCGCCCCAACGTCTGCAGAGACACCGCCGCCAAGCCGGGTTTTCAGTCCGTTGAGATCAGCAAGGGACGCGACTTCTTTGTTGGAGTGGATCTGACCCGGTCCATGTGTCGTCAGCGCGATCACTTTGACACCGCGGTGTTCATCGAGTTCCGACAGCATCGCCTCGTGGACACGCCAATGCGCGACAGAGGAAGCCTCTGCATTGCCATCATATCCCGGCACCTCAACCAGCTTGGTGCCAACAAAGCGTCCAGGCGTGTAGCCGTGGAATAGAATGGCGATGTCTGCCGCCCCATCGAGGACAAGGTCCATTTGAGCGGGCGGGGAGGCAAGGCCGCTTTTCAGCTCGGTCTGTACCTCACCACCGGTGGCCTCTGCCATCATCTCGCTCAGCTGCGCGAACATGCCGGTGTTGACCGGATGCGTGGGCGGCAGCCAAGTGGAAATTGTCAGCGTCTCGGCCGCAAATGCGCTGGTCGCGGTTGTGATCGCGACCGCTGCACTGGCAAGTATGTTTGTAAGTCTCGTCATTTGTGTAACTCCCTAGTTATTTGTAATATATTGGTATTTTCAGGTCTTGGCCTGATTTTGCCACTTATATGCGTTTTCATGTAACAGATTAAGGTGCTCCATGAAAACTGTTTTTTGCTGCTCTACTCAGACGTGTCATTCTCGATGGTCTCCAGCAGTGCCTTCAGCATTGGCTTAAGACTGCCTGCGTCATGATTGGATAAACGCGCCAAAAGCTGTGCTTCATGGGCGCGGGCCATGGGTACAAGGTCACGCGTCAGTTTCTGCCCCTCCGGTGTCAGAAACACGCGCACGCGCCGCCCATCGCTGGGATCGCTTTGGCGCAAGACCAGTCCACGCTCTTCCATTTGGATAATGATACGTGTGAGCCGCGATTGTTCGACCAGTGCGATACGGGCGAGGTGGGTGATCATCGCGCCGTCCCTGTCATAAAGACACGCCAGCACACGCCACTCCGGCACCCTGAGCCCCCGTTTGCGGACCTGCGCGTGGAACTGCGCACTGGCACCGTCACTTGCTGCAGCAAGCAGGTAAAGCAGGTAGTCGGCAACGAACTCCGGTTCGTCCTGTGGTTCAGGTTGCGCGGTCACTTTTCCTCCCTCGGACGGCCATTGGTAAGCCGAAGAATCATCTTGACCAAAATTATATGAAAATTCATATTGTTTCGAAAGGAGGAATTCACGTGTCCAAAATCGAAGGCGTTGTCACAGCAGTAGAGCCCTTAAACGACCGCATATCCGCGTTTCGGTTCTCCGCGCGCGACGGTAGTGCTTTGCCTGTATGGACACCGGGCGCGCATGTCGATTTCGATCTGCCTGTTGGGCCGCGATCCTATTCCTTGGTTTCGTTTGCGCAGGTCCCCAGCGCGCCGACGGAGTATTGTGTCACAGTTCAGCGCGAACCGGAGGGGGAGGGTGGCTCCGCCGCCATGCACGCACTGCAGGCAGGTGACCAAGTCCAACTTACTGCGCCAAAGAACGACTTTCCGGTCGACACGAGCGCCCCAGCAGTTCTCCTGGCCGGAGGGATTGGGGTCACGCCACTGATCTCGATGGCCACCGCCCTCAAAGATGCAGGCCAGCCAGTCACCTTTCACTATGCAGGTCGCAGTGCAGGCGTGATGGTCTATACGGACGCGTTGACACAGTCTTTCGGCGCTTCCTTCCAAATGCATTGCGATGACGCGGAAAGTGCCCTTGATCTTGATGCGGTCATCAGAAGTGTCGGTGACGCGCACCTTTATGTGTGTGGACCGCGCGGTATGATTGACGCCGCGCGCGCCAAGGCGGAAGCAGCGGGCGTACCATCGGACCGAATTCACTTTGAGCTTTTTGAGGCAGCAAGTCCGCAAGAGGGTGACAGCGCCTTTGAGGTGCAGATCAACGATGGCTCTGTCTTCACGATCCCGCCTGGAAAGACGATCATCGAGGTGTTGGAAGAGAACGATGTCGACGTGATGTACGATTGTCAGCGCGGCGATTGCGGTATCTGCCAAACGGATGTGATCGACGGCACGCCGGATCACCGGGATGTCGTGCTGAGCGACGCTGAACGCGCGGCCGGGGACGTTATGCAAATCTGTGTCAGCCGTGCGAAATCGGCACGGTTGGTGCTGGATATCTGAAGGGGAACTGACGATGAGCAAATATCAAGGCAACCCGGAAGCCGCCGCTGCACTTGTGCAGCCCCATCAGGTCCACCGCGACGTCTACATTGACCAGGATGTCTATAAACTTGAGATGCGGCATGTCTTTGCCAACTCCTGGGTCTTCGTCGGACACGAGAGCCAGACCCCCAACAAAGGCGACTATTTCGCCACCCAGATCGGGGATCAGCCGGTCATTCAGGTACGTCACAAGCCCGATGACATCCATGTGCTTTTCAACCGTTGCCCGCACAAGGGCACCAAGATTGTCATTGATCGGCAGGGCAATACCGGCAAATTCTTCCGCTGCCCCTACCATGCCTGGTCATTTAAGACAGACGGCTGCCTGCTCGCAATACCACTTAAGAAGGGGTACGAGGGCACGGGCCTTGAAGAGACGGACAGCGGCAAGGGGATGAAGGCCGTCGGAGCCGTAAGAAACTATCGCGGTTTCATCTTTGCGCGGTTGGCGGATGAGGGGATTTCCTTCGAAGAGTTCTTTGGCGATAGTCTCAGTTCCATCGACAACATGGTGGACCGCTCGCCCGAAGGACGGCTTGAGGTTGTCGGCCCACCGCTGCGCTATCTGCATCACTGTAACTGGAAGATGCTGGTGGAGAACCAGACCGACACCTGCCACCCGATGGTCGCACATGAATCAAGCGCGGGCACGGCGGTAAAGCTTTATGAAGAACTTGGCCTGCCAGAGGACGCGCCCAAGCCCCCGGCGATGGAGATCATCGCGCCTTTCATGAGCCCGTATGAGTTCTTTGAAGGCATGGGTATCCGCACCTGGCCCAACGGCCACGGGCATACGGGGGTGAACCACTCAATCCATTCGAACTACTCAGCCATCCCGGGCTATTTCGAAGCGATGACGGAGACCTATGGAGAAGATCGGGCCAAGGCGATCCTGGATGAGAACCGCCACAACACGGTCTACTTCCCCAACATTATGATCAAGGGGCCAATTCAGCAATTGCGGGTCTTCATTCCGCTCGCTGCCGACAAGACCATCGTGGAAAGCTACATCTACCGGCTAGTCGGTGCGCCGGACGAGTTGACGGCACGCACCGCGATGTACAACCGCATGATCAACGCGCCCACCTCCATCGTTGGCCACGACGATTTGGAGATGTACGAACGCGCGCAAGAAGGCCTGCACACCGATGGGATGGAGTGGGTCAACGTCCAGCGGCTGCTGGAAGAGGATGAAGACTTCGATCAGACTTACGAGACGAACGGCACCACGGAACGCCAGATGCGTAACCAGTTCGATGCCTGGGCCAAGTTCATGACTTATCACGTTGCAAGTCAGGAGGCTGCGGAATGAGCGTCTCAAAGGATCAGGTGATCGACTTCATCTATGACGAAGTGCGGATGCTGGATGAGGGGCGTTATGACGAGTGGCTTGGCCTGTGGTTGCCGGATGGGCACTATTGGATGCCGCTGGATTACAAGCAGCAGGACCCGATCAATGAGACATCGCTGCTTTATGAAGACATGTTCATGCTCAAGCTGCGGGTGGAACGGCTGAACGGCGCGCGGACCTTCAGTCAGAAACCCAAAAGCCGGTGTCATCATGTGATACAGCGCCCCTTCGTGGATGAGATGAACGACGATACCTTCGTGACGAACACATCGATGCACTATGTCGAGACGCGGCTTGACGAACAGCAACTCCTGGCGCTGACGGCGCGGCATGATCTGTCGCTGGTCGACGGCAAACTGCGGATTGCCAACAAGCGTGTCGATATCCTCAATTGCGATGCGGCGTTCCGCAACATTCAGCTGCTGCCATGATCACTGCGGAAACTGTTTTTGGCGCGTTTTCGGACAGCGCCGCGCGCTGGCCAGACCGGCCGTTTCTGAATGTGCTGCCGGAAACGGCAGAGATATACGGGATTGCGGCTGGTGAAATCACCTACGCGCAGGCCATGGAGACGGTGCGCAGCCGCGCGCGCCGGATCGCAGCAGCGGGATATCTCAAGGGTCAGCGTGTGATGCTGCTGCTTGAGAACCGGCCTGACTACTTCCTGTGGTGGCTGGCTTTCAACAGCCTTGGACTGTCGGTGGTTCCCGTCAATCCTGACCTGCGGTCCGCAGAATTGACTTATATGATCGGCCATGCAGAACCTGTTCTGGCCATCGCAATTCCGGACAGATGTGATGAACTGCGCGAGGCCGCGAAGGCAGAGCAGATTGAAATGCCAGTCATCAGCCCCGACGGGCCACTGCCTGATGCCGTCACAGACATGTCCATTGCCGCGCGCGACGGCGATCCGGAAGCTGCGTTGCTCTATACTTCCGGGACAACCGGCAATCCCAAGGGATGCATTCTGACCAACGATTATTTCATCGAGGCAGGCCGCTGGTACAGTACCGCCGACGGGGTCTGTGCGCTGACAACGAATGGCGAACGAATGATCACGCCGCTGCCGATCTTTCACATGAATGCGATGGCCTTTTCCTTTATGGCTATGGTTGCCGTCGGGGGGTGCCTGACTGCGCTGGACCGGTTCCATCCGCGCAGCTGGTGGGCGTCGGTACAGGCCAGCCGGGCGACTTGTCTGCATTATCTTGGCGTGATGCCGTCGATGTTGATGGGCGCGGAGGCTTCGCCCGAGGACAGCAAACACACGGTGCGGTTTGGATTTGGGGCAGGCATCGACCCGAAACTGCACGCACCGTTTGAAGAGCGTTTCGGTTTTCCGCTGACCGAGGCTTGGGCGATGACCGAGACGGGCGCGGGCGGCACCATTTGTGCCAACCGCGAGCCGCGCCATGTGGGCCGCTCGTCCATCGGCTGGCCGGACGAGACCATTGAGGTGCGGCTGCTGGATGATCACGGACGCGAGGCCGATCAGGGTGAGCTGCTGGTACGCCATGCTGGCCCCGATCCGCGCAAGGGGTTCTTTGCGGGGTATTTCAAGAACGCTGAAGCGACCGCGGAGGCGTGGGAGGGCGGCTGGTTCCACACGGGTGACATCGTGCGCCGTGCGCCAGATGGTTCGATGTATTTTGTTGATCGCAAGAAGAACGTTATCCGGCGATCCGGCGAAAACATCGCGGCGGTTGAGGTCGAGTCCGTCCTGGCACGCCATCCGCAGATCAGCGGCGTTGCTGTGGCCGCTGTGCCCGATGATATTCGGGGCGATGAAGTCTTTGCCTGCATTGTCCCAAAAGAGAGCGGTGGCGTCGACCTCGCACATGACATCACCGCGTGGTGCCTTGAGCAACTCGCCTACTACAAGGCACCGGGCTACATCGCCTTTGTCGATGCCTTGCCCGTCACTGCCACGCAAAAGTTGCAACGCGCGACCCTGAAGACGCTCGCCGCAGACCTGCTGGAGCACCCGGACACAATCGACACCCGCCACCTGAAGAAGCGGACCGCCGCATGAGGCGTATGCCCTACGATGGCGTGGTTCTGACGGCTCCGGTCTCGGTGCCTTATGTCCGGTATACGAATGAAACGGCCCACTGGTGGATTGCCCGCGCGCTGCGTGAGGCCCTCAAGAAAGTGAATGTAGCGCCGCGTGAACTTGATGGATTGTCTGTCTCCAGTTTCACGCTTGCCCCTGATACGCCGGTTGGTCTGACCCAGCACCTTGGTTTGTCGCCGCGATGGCTCGATACTGTTCCAATGGGCGGGGCCTCAGGTGTGGCGGCGATGCGTCGGGCTGCCAGAGCCATTCAATGCGGGGATGTCGATGTAGTGGCTTGCGTCGCCGGTGACACCAACCGGATCGACAGTTTCCGCAACCTGCTCTCCGCCTTTTCGCGCTTCTCGATGGATGCCACTTTTCCTTATGGCTTTGGCGGTCCCAACGCGAGCTTTGCATTGTTGCAGGATGCCTACATGCAGGAATTCGGCACCTCACGCGCTGACTTTGGCCGGATCGCTGTGGCGCAGCGGGCCAATGCGCTGAAGAATCCGCAGGCCTTGATGACAAAGCCACTGAGGCTTGAGGACTACCTGCAGGCGCGCATGATCTCGGACCCGATTGGTCTGTTTGACTGTGTGATGCCCTGTGCGGGGGCCGAAGCTTTTGTGATGATGACCGAGGAGATGGCTGTCGCCAAAGGCCTGCCGTTTGCCCGCATCTCGGCCACCATCGAACGGACCAATGCCTTTCCAGACGATCCCATTCAGCTGCGGGGTGGCTGGGCGGTGGATGTGGACGAGCTTTGGCAGTTGGCCGGGCATGGGCCGGAAGACATCGACCTTCTCCAAACCTATGACGACTACCCGGTGATCTGCATGATGCAGTTCGAGGACCTTGGGTTTTGCGCAAAAGGGGAAGGTGCCGCTTTCGTCCAAGAGCGTGACCTCACCATCAGCGGTGACTTTCCCCACAACACCTCTGGCGGGCAGCTTTCTGTGGGCCAGGCGGGGGCCGCAGGGGGCTATCTTGGGCTTGTCGAAGCGATCCGACAGGTGACCGGGACCGCTGGACCGACGCAGGTCGAACGGGCACAGCGTGCCTGCGTCTCTGGTTTTGGTGTGATTAACTACGATCGTGGTCTTTGTTCTGCGGCGGCGGTCATTGAGGGGGCTGACACATGACCGAGCCCGTCCCCGCACCACGCAAGAAAGACCCCCAGAAACGCACGCGTGTTCCCACATTGCCACCAACGGCCCGCAGCCGTGCGGCCCTTGGCTTGGGCGTGATGGCCGCGCAGGGCCGATTTGGGCTGCAGGTCTGTCAGGAATGCTCAGCCGTACAGTATCCGCCGCGCGACGCATGCCACGGCTGCCTGTCCGGCGCGCTGAATTGGCAGGACATCGACCCGACTGGAACAGTCGTCGCCGAAACCACCATTCGTGTCTCACCTGAACCCTACTTCCGCGAACGCATGCCCTGGCGGATGGGGGCGGTAAAACTAGCCGCCGGGCCAAGCGTGAATTGTCATCTGCACGGCGAAGTCGGGCGCGGAGATGCGGTGCGCATGGCCCTCAAGCTGGACAGGGCCGGGCAAGGTGTACTGGTGGCGTTGCCAAAGGAAGGAAGTGAGTTCATGCAAGATGATCCCGTTCTGCGCGCGATGTCTGCGGACCCCAAACACCGCCGCGTGCTGATTACAGACGGCCGCGCTGTGGTTGCACTTCCGCTGGCGAAGGCTCTGCTTGCGGCTGGTGCAGCCCATGTCTTTGTCGGTGTCGCCGAAGCCTGGCGCGGCTGGGACGGGCAGACGGCATTCGAGGAAATGGAGAATGTCTCTGTATTGGCGCTCGATGTGACAGACAGTGCCTCTGTCGAGAGACTCAGCGCGGAAATTGGTGGGAAAACGGACATTCTGATCAACACTGCAAGTTTCACGCGGCCCGGCGGGATCATCGGCCATGACACGGTATTTGCCCGCGACAGCTTTGACGTGAATACGCTGGGCCTTATGCGGCTGGCTCAGGGGTTTGGCCCCGGCATGGCAGCGCGGACGCAGGATGGGACCAACGCCGCTGCCGCATTCGTGAACATTCTCTCCATTCACGCGCTGGTGCCCGATGCCGGTTACAGCACCTTTGGCGCGTCGCAGGCTGCGGCCCGATCTGTCACTCAAAGCCTGCGTGCAGAGTTCCGCAGCAGCGGCTTGCGGGTGATGAATGTTTATGTCGGGCCGGTCGAAGGGGATGAGTGGTTTCAACCGCTCCCGCCCCCCAAGGTCACACCAAATGCCATCGCACGCTCCGTGATGACCGGGTTGGTGGATGGGCTTGAGGAAGTCACCTGCGGCGATGTCGCCCGCGACGTCTATGCCCGCTGGCAAGCAGATGCATTGCTGCTGGAGCGCGAAATGACAGGAGGCGGCGCATGAGCACTCTGATCCCCGACATCACAACGGCGCTCGGCACAGGTGCGGCACGGATTGTTGATCTGACCCATACGCTTGATGCGGATTTTCCCGTGATCGTTCTGCCACCGGAATTTGGCCAATGCGCCCGCTTTCGCATGGAAGAGGTCAGCGCCTATGATCATCGCGGCCCGGCATGGAAGTGGCATAACCTGACGCTGAACGAACATACGGGCACTCATTTCGACGCACCCATCCACTGGGTGTCCGGCAAGGACGTGCCCAATGGCGCAGTGGATGAGATCGATCCGGGTGCTTTTGTCGGGCCCGTTGTCGTGATTGATTGTTCCGATGGTGCTGCAGAGAATGAGGACTTCGAACTGACGCCGGAAGTCATTCAGGACTGGGAAAAAGCACATGGGGTCATTCCACCAGACTGTTGGGTGTTGATGCGCACGGATTGGTCCAAGCGAAGCGGCGCGGCCTACCTCAACATGGCAGAGGACGGACCGCATTCCCCGGGGCCCACACCGGCGGCAATCGAGTTGCTGCTGGAGCGTGACATTCGGGGATTTGGGACAGAGACCGTTGGCACGGATGCCGGGCAGGGCGCGCATTACACGCCACCTTATCCGGCGCACTACCTGCTGCATGGGGCGGGCAAGTTCGGTCTGCAATGTCTGTGCAACCTTGACCAGCTTCCACCGACAGGGGCGCTGTTGATCGCACCACCGCTGAAGATCAAAGGCGGCACGGGCAGCCCGCTGCGCGTTCTGGCACTGGTGACGACATGACAGAGTATACGGCAATCATCACTGGCGGCAGCAAAGGCATCGGCGCGGACTTGGGTCAGCGTCTGGTTGGTAAGGGGTATACCGTGGTCTCACTATCCCGAGGTGCGCCGGAGTGGTCTGATGCAAACCTGCAGCACGTTGAAGTTGATCTTTTGGATGCGGTGGCCGTTGAGCAGGCGGCGTCAGAGATTGCCTCGGCCCATGAGGTCTCTCATCTGGTGCACAATGCCGGGATGATCTGGCCCAACCTGATTGAAGATGCTGAACCATCGGAACTGACGGGGCTCACTCAGCTCCATCTTGGCAGTGCGTTGACCCTTTTGCAGGCCTGCCTGCCGTCGATGAAAAAGAAACGTTTCGGACGGGTGCTCTTTAATGGCTCGCGTGCGGCGCTGGGTGTGCCAACGCGTACGGCCTATTCGGCAACGAAAGCCGGTATCATTGGTATGGCGCGGACATGGGCGCTGGAACTGGCCCCCCATGGGATCACCGTGAATGTCGTCTCTCCGGGTCCGGTGCAGACGGACAACTTCTGGGGCATTGTCCCCAAAGGCAGTGACCGCGAGGCTGATTTGGCCAAACGCATCCCTGTCGGACGACTGGGCACGGTCAGAGACATTTCAAACGCGTTCCTGTTTTTCTGCGACCCTGAGAACGGCTTTGTCACCGGGCAAACGCTTTATGTTTGCGGCGGTGGCAGTGTGGGGGCCATGTCTCTTTGACGGGCACTCGTTCTGCGCGGAGTGTCTTCTGAGCCAGCCAGTGTGTGCACTTCGCCAATCCCCTTCAGAACCCAATGGCCGACCCGTCCTTGCGCGGATCGGAGCCACCGGCGTACCCGCGGCCTTCCAGCCGATGGATAAGCTGTGCCCCACCAAAGCCAAAGGCGTTGTCGGGTGCTTCGAGGGTGATCTGGTGCCCCATCTCCTGCAATGCCGCGATCGTCGCCTCCGGCAGCGAGGTTTCGCAGGCAACACCCAGCCCTTCGGTTACGCGCCAGCGCGGCGCATCTGCTGCCATCTGCACATCCTGACCCCACAACTGGGTCCGCAGCACCATCTGAAGATGCCCCTGCGCCTGCATTGGACCTCCCATCACACCAAAGCTCATTCGGGGGCCTTGGCCGTCCATCAGGAAGCCGGGGATGATCGTGTGGAAGGGTCGCTTGGAGGGGCCAACGGCGTTCTGGTGCGCCGGGTCCAGTGAGAAGCCCGCGCCGCGGTTTTGCAAGGCGACGCCAGTGCCGGGAACGACAACACCTGACCCGAAGCCTGCATAGTTTGACTGGATAAACGAGACCATCATGCCAGAGGCATCTGCGGCCGTGAGGTAGACCGTCCCGCCGTCCTGAGGCGCACCCGCACCGAAGTCTGAAGCCTTCGAAGTGTCGATCAGTTTGGCGCGTGCGGCCAGATAACCATCATCAAGCAGGTCCTCTACTGTGACGCTTTGCATATGCGCGGGGTCAGAAACAAAAGCCTCTGCGTCGCGCAACGCAAGTTTCATCGCTTCAATCTGCAAATGAAATGCCGCCGGGTCGTCGGCATCCAACTCCCGGATGTTGGTCTGACCAAGAATGCCAAGCCCCATCAGCGCGGCAATCCCTTGCCCATTTGGCGGGATCTCGTGAAGGATCACGCCATCAAAGCTCTTGCTGATTGTGCCACACCAATCTGCCTCATGCGCAGCAAGGTCCGCCACCGTCAATGCCGCATCATGCTGTGCCGCGAAGGCGGTGATTTCTTCGGCAATCTCGCCTTCGTAGAAAGCCTTGCCCTTTGTCTCTGCGATCAGACGGAGTGTTCTGGCATGTCCGGGGCTGGCAAAAATTTCGCCTGCTTTTGGCGTGCGTCCGTCGGGCATGAAAGTTTCCGCAAATCCGGGCTGATCCTTTAGCTCTGCGCCAGCGCGGGCCCAAAGCGCCGCTATGATCGGTGAGACCGGAAAGCCGCCCTCTGCATACCTGATGGCCGGCTCAAACAGCGCTGCAAATGGCAGTTTTCCAAAGCGGTCGGAAAGCGCGACCCAAGCAGAGACCGCCCCCGGCACAGTCACACTTTCCCACCCGCGATAGGGCATTGAAGACTGGCCTGCGAACCGCGCAGCATCCCAAGCTGCTGGCGAACGCCCAGAGGCATTTAGTCCATGCAGTTCTTTCCCGTCCCACAGAATGGCAAAGGCGTCGGAGCCGATGCCATTTCCGGTCGGTTCCAACACAGTGAGGGCGACGGCCGTTGCGATAGCTGCGTCTACTGCATTTCCACCTTTTGCCAGCATGGTGACCCCCGCCTGCGCGGCGAGTGGCTGGGACGTGGCGACCATGTTTTCAGCAAGCACGGCAGAGCGGCGGGAAGGGTAGTGGTGATTGGCGCGTAATTGCATTTGGGACTTTCTGCTTCGTTCAAAAGCAAAGGATCACCTTTGCGAAGGGATGCCAAGCCCGACCGCTTTCTTATTGAGCGTAACGGTTCGACATCCTACGACTGTTGAACACCCGTTGATTGAAAGACGCGCGAATGATCCTCAATTCCTCACCTGAAACCTGTCATTGGGGTTACTTTGATGCGGCGCGTGCGGCAGTCACCGAAATCGCAAGTGGAGAAGAAATCACGATCAATACGGTTTCCGGCGCACCTGCCGTCGTGCCGAAGGAAGGCTTCCACGTCCCTCCCGAACTCTATGACATTCATGCTGCGGGACCGCCACCGATGCCGGGACATATCTTGACGGGACCGGTCGCGGTAACCGGCGCGCGGCCAGGTGACGTGCTGCAAATCGATATCCTGGACGTCGGCCTGCGCCAAGACTGGGGCTACAACGTCATTCGTCCGCTCTCTGGCACGTTGCCACATGACTTTGACGAGACACATCTGACTATTCTGCCGCTTGATGCCGATCGGGGAATTGCAACGATGCCTTGGGGGGCGGAGCTGCCGCTGTCTCCTTTCTTTGGTGTTATGGGCGTGGCACCACCCGCTGGCTGGGGCCGTATCTCGACCATTGAGCCGCGTGCGCACGGTGGCAACCTCGACAATAAGGAGTTGGTGGCGGGGACGACACTCTATTTGCCGGTGCATGTTGAGGGCGCGCTATTCTCCTGCGGCGACGGGCATGGGGCGCAAGGGGACGGAGAGGTCTGTGTCACGGCAATCGAGACAGCGCTGCAGGGCCGTTTTCGTCTGACAGTTCGGCGCGATATGGACGTTGCATATCCAGAAGCGGAAACAGCGACACACCTTATCATCATGGGTCTTCATGCTGACTTGGATCAGGCGGTTGAGATCGCGCTGCGCCGAATGATCACCGTCGTCTCCACGAAGATCGGCATCACAAAAGCCGAGGCTTACATGCTGTGTTCACTGGCTACCGATCTGCGCATCACGCAGACGGTAAACAAGGAAAAGGGCGTGCACATGATGATCTCAAAAGAACTCTTGCGTACGAACTGAAGCAACCCGCTTAGGATACCCGCGAGAAGCCGACATTCTGAAGTGTAAAGGTATCGAAGAAATGTGCCAGACGGCGCACAAGGGGGCGTGCCTCTGGTGACAGAGTCAGCCTTTCGGGTGTCTCTTGCAGCAAGCCACGACATTCCAACCGCAGGGCCTCGAAACCAGACGCCAAAAGCGCCTCCTCGTCCTTGGACAAAGACAGCTCTGTGAAATCAATTGCGTAGTCGCACATGAGCATTTCGATCACCCGGCTGCGCAAACGATCTTCATCCGAGAGCTGGTATCCCCGAGCACCTGCCAGCTCACCCGAGCGGATCAGCTTGGTGTAGGGGCCGGTTTGTGCCGTGTTTTGGACAAAGCCTTGTCTGAACCGGGAAATCGAAGATGCTCCAAGACCGAGCAGGGTTTCACATCCATCCACGGTGTAGCCTTGGAAGTTCCGGCGCAGTTGTCCTGATGCGGCGGCAAGGGCCATACTGTCTGTCGGTTTGGCGAAGTGGTCTATCCCGATGGGCAACAGCCCATGGGCGCTAAGCACGTCCGTTGCAGCATTGAACAGCGCAAAGCGTGCGCGGTCATCGGGCAGGGCGGCCTCTGGGATCAGCTTTTGCCGCTGCGCCATATGCGGCACATGGGCATATCCAAAAAGTGCGATGCGATCAGGATCAAGGGCGCAGACCTGTTCAAGGGTTTTGCCAAACCCTGTCAGTGATTGAAACGGCAGCCCATAGACCAGATCGATGTTGAGAGATGTGATCCCGACTTCGCGGAGCATCTCAACCGCATCACGGGTTTGTTCGAAAGACTGCAGGCGCCCAATACAAGCCTGCACGGCTTCGGCAAAGTCCTGAACGCCGATACTGGCCCGGGTCATCCCGGCTTCTCTGAGGGCCGCGACCTTATCGGCGTCAACCAGCGTTGGATCGATCTCGACCGAGAACTCTGTTTCACCATCAAAGATGAAGACATCATCCAACGCGCTTCGGAGCCGGGCAATCAGATCTGGCGGCAGGATCGTCGGCGTACCGCCACCCCAATGCATTTGCCTCACGCGGAGCTTGCCGGGTATGTGCTGGCACACCAGCGCCAGTTCCCGCTCAAGCGTGTCGATGTAATGCGCGACCGGCGCGATGCTGCGCACGCCCTGCGTCCGGCAGGCACAAAACCAGCACAGACGCTCGCAGAACGGGATATGAAGATAGAGCGAGATTGGGGCGTCAGGATCAAGCGCGCGCAAGGCCTCTGCCTGAAACGCGGCACCGGTGTTCCCGTTGAAAGCCGGGGCGGGCGGGTAGCTGGTGTAGCGGGGCAGGCGTTCGTCAAAAAGCCCACGCGCTTTGAGGGTATCGAAGCTTAACATGGGCAGATCATCCGGCACCGTCGCCGTCCTGTCTTTGATCTTGGTCAACTGGCTCCGCTGCATCGTCATCCAGCAAAACCCGCCACCCCGCACCGTCCAGATCTTCGTATTGATCCGCGCGCAGGCTCCACAGGAACGCGAGGAGCCCGAGCCCACCCAGGCCGAGCGAGACAGGAATGAGGAGCGCGAGGACGTTCATGACCTGACCTTTCGCGATAGCCGCATGGCGTTCAGCAGAACGGTGATTGAGGACGTGGACATTGCGATGGCCGCAAAGAGAGGGCTGACAAACCCCGAAACGGCCAGCGGAATGACGCAGGCATTGTAGGTCGCGGCAATCCCGAAGTTTTCGAGAATGCGGCGCTTGGCCTTGCGGGAGGTATCGATCAAGTCGGGCAGGGGAGCCAGGCTGGCGCCAAGCAGCACCACGTCAGAAGCTGCACGCGCCGCATCCGCCGCTGCCGCGGGTGCGACAGAAGCGTAAGCGCTGGCCAAGGCGCCGGTGTCATTCAGGCCGTCGCCGACCATCAGCACCTTGCGTCCTTGAGCCGCGAGCCTGTCGAGGTAGTCGATCTTGTCCGATGGACTTTGTTCGGCGCGGAAATGTGGGATGGACAATTCTTCTGCAACGGCTTTCGTAGCGGCCTGGGTGTCGCCAGAGATCAGGTGAACCTCAACGCCGTCAGAGATCAGGCGTTTGGCCATTTCATGTGCGCCGACCCGCAGTCCTGCCCGAAGTGTGAGATGTTGTGCAGGGGCGTCACCGATCTTGATCCATGCGCCAGGCTGATCCACCGCTTCAGCGTTGCAGAAACGGGCAGAGCCGAGGCGTACCTCTTTTTCGTGCCAATCTGCCGTCAGGCCCGCGCCGGGTTTTTCAGTAATCTCGGTCAGGTCGGCTGGTTTGATCTGGTTGCTGTCCAGACCCACGGCGAGCGCCCGCGAGATCGGATGGGTCGAGCTTTCGGCCAGTGCCCTTGCGACGGCAAGTGTTTCGTCAGAGAGCCCTTCCAGCGCCTCGACCTCCAACTGGCCTTCAGTCAACGTCCCGGTCTTATCAAAGACGACGACGTCGGTTTCAGCGATCCGCTCCAAGGCGGTGCCGTTCTTTACCAGCAATCCTTCCCTGAAGAGCCGACTTGCGGCAGCGGTAGAGACGGCAGGCACTGCGAGCCCAAGGGCGCAAGGGCAGGTGATAATCAGCGTGGCGATTGCGATGTTCAGCGCAAGGCGGACGTCACCGGCACCAAAGTACCATCCTAGGAAGGTGGCCAAGCCCAGCAGGTGAATGACGGGCGCGTAAACCCGCGCTGCGCGATCGGCAAGCGCGGTGTACTTGTTGCGCGCAGACTCGGCGGCATCAATCATGGTGACCATGCGGCGGAGGCTGGTGTCGGCACCGATGGCTGTCGCACGGACAATCAGCGGACCGCTCAGATTCACTTCGCCTGCGCTGACGGTTGTGCCTTCGCTTGCAGCCACTGGCAGGCTTTCGCCAGTGAGCAAAGACCGGTCGAGATTGCTGACACCTTCGGTCACAACGCCGTCTACCGGAACCCGAGCCCCGGGGTGCACAACAAGGGTATCTCCGATCTCGGCATCAGCCAGATTGATAGTCTCTCGCCCTGCGTCGGTCTGACGGATCACCCGCGGCACTTCCAGTGCAGCCAATTCCCGCGCGGCGGAGCGCGCGGTGGTGCGGCAACGGTGGTCAAGGTAACGGCCACAAAGCAGGAAAAACGTGAGCGACAGGGCTGCGTCGAAATAGGCATCGTGCCCGCCAGCGGCAGTCTCGTATAGCGACATACAGGACGCCAGGATCAGCGCCAGCGAAATGGGAACGTCCATATTGAGCCGTCCAACCCTTAGGGCGGTCCAGGCTTTCTGGAAGAACGGCTGTCCGGCATAGCCGATCACTGGCAATGTAATAGCGGCGGAAATCCAGTGGAACAGGGTGCGTGTGGCCTCCTCAGCACCGGACCAAACGGCAACGGACATCAGCATGACGTTCATCATCGCAAAGCCCGAAATTGCAATGCGCAGCAAGAGCCCGCGACCGATCAGGTCGCCCGTTTGCCCCAGAACATCCGCATCAAGCAGCCGTGCTTCAAAACCAAGACGGCCCAAGTGGTCAATCAGGTCTTCCGGAGGCGTCAGCGGTGCATGTCTGATCTGAACCTGTTTGCGGTTCAAGTTTACGCGGGCCTGATAAACGTCGTCGCGGGCCAACAGACCGCGTTCCACAGAAGAGATGCAGGCCGCGCAATGGATGCCCGGCAGCGACAGATGCAAGCTTTCGCCCGCCTGATCAGAGGCCTCGCCTCCCTTGGCCGGGGTCGCCACGCAACCGGGGCAGGCTGCAAAACCGGGGCTTTCGGCCAAGCTCATGACCTAGCGTCCTCAGCAGTCAATGGAATGCGACGGCGGAACGGTGTGCCATCCTCTGCCTTCATCTCAAGCCAGAGCGTCCAGTATCCTGCCGGGACGGCGGCGTCGGCCACCAAAGCCGTTCCGTTCCATTCAAATGCAGGGATCAGGTCTTCAGCGACATGGGTCGCACGGCCCAATGTGGCTTTCACTTCCAGAGGGCGAACGGGTTCTCCATCTTCTCCGGTGATCGCAAGCGTGAGCGTGTCGTTGGCCAGCTCCGTCTCAATCGTCCAGCCCAAGGCGTCTTGCGCTGCACGATCTGCGTCAAACTTCTGGCTGGCAACATAGGAGTTCTTGGTCACCAGACCCGGGAATGTTGACACCGCCTGAAAAGCGAGGGTGAGGTTCACGGCGATGATGATACTGAAACCGCCACCAAAGATCGCCAGCACGTGCCAGCCGTTCAAACTGCGTTTCATTATGGTTCTCCTTTGCCGTTAAAGACGGTTGCGCTGCTGGCGCGGGATTGGGTTTCAATATCTTCGACCCAGAGGCGAAGGTCGGTCGTGTGGTCACTGGCGGCCGGGTCCTGAGGGCGGGCGGTCACATAGACCCGTTGCAACAGGGTTTCGTTGGCCGGGACAGTCACGCTCAGTTGTGGTGTGCCTTCCAGTTCGATCCGCAGGGTTTCCTCTGAGGTGAGTGACAGATGGAACAGGCGGTCATCGCCGGATTTGTTGCGCAGCCGCACGTCATAGATGTTCCGGATCGATCCGTCGCTTTGCATGACAAACTGCGGATTGCGCACAGGTGACACCGTCAGTTCGATGTCCGATCGGATGAAAAGCGCGACAACCAGCCCAACGCCCACCAGCGACCAGAGTGCCGTGTAGATCAGTGTCCGGGTCCGGAAGATATGTTTCCAGACGGGTTTGGGTTTCCAATCCGAGGTGTCTGCCGCAACTGTTGGCGCGGCGCTGGCCACAGGGGCAGAGGCGATACTGGCACCGGCGATAGCAGGGGCAGGGGTCGGAGTTGCAGAAGCGGTTGGTGGCACGTCATCCAAGGCCAGATAGTCGATCAAACCTCGCGGTTTGCCGATCTTGTCCATGATCTCGTTGCAGGCGTCGATGCAAAGGGCGCAGGTGATGCATTCAAGCTGCTGCCCGTCACGAATGTCGATGCCCATGGGGCAGACGTTCACACATGCCATACAGTCGATGCAGTCACCCATGGGCTCCACATCGGGCACATCCGCCTCGGCGTAGGCTGTGGTGGTGGTGCTTGAGGCCGCGGCCCGCGCGCCTTTGCGGTGTTTGCCGCGCGGTTCCCCGCGCCATTCGCGATAACCGACGGTCAGCGTGCCCTCATCCATCATGGCAGCCTGAATGCGCGGCCAAGGGCACATGTAGATACACACCTGCTCACGCATGAAACCGCCAAAGACAAAGGTGGTCGCGGTCAGGATCGCGATTGAGGCATAGGCCACATATGGCGCGTCAAAGGTCACCAGATTGACCGCCAGGGTCGGGGCATCGGTGAAGTAAAAGACCCAGGCACCGCCGGTCGCAATGCTGATCAGCAGCCAGACGATCCACTTGGTGACCCGCAGGCGCACCTTAGAGAAGGACCAGTTGGCGCGGTGGAGCCGAATGCGCGCATTGCGGTCTCCTTCGATCCAGCGCTCAACCAGCAGAAAAAGATCCGTCCAGACTGTTTGCGGGCAGGCATATCCGCACCAGACACGGCCCAGAGCCGAGGTGAACAGGAAAAGGCCGAGCCCGGCCATGATCAGAAGGCCCGCAACGAAATAGAATTCGTGGGGCCAAATCTCGATCCAGAAGAAAAAGAAGCGGCGGCTTGCCAGATCGGCCAGCACAGCTTGATCGGGCATGTTTGGACCACGGTCCCAACGGACCCAGGGCAGCAGATAGTAGATGCCCAAAGTGATCCCCATGATCCACCACTTGAATGTGCGGAAAAAGCCCGAAACACGGCGCGGAAAGATGGGTTCGCGCGCAACGTAAAGGGACGGAGGGGTGTCAGCCATCAGAGGCTCCTGTTTCTGTTCGCCCCTTTCTCATGCCAAAGGGGCCGTTAGAACGCTTTGATCTGGGTCAAAAGCGGCTGCGTCAAAATGCGCGTGTGTAGATGAAAGAAGGGGTGCCTTTTTGGGAAGGCACCCCTAAACGCCAAACGGGATTGGTGCGAACAGAACCGCTTGACGTATCTCAGTTTTCTTCGGCGACCTCGGTTTGACCGCCACCCAGCTGGTGGACATAGGTGGCCACCGCCTGCACCTGTGCTTCGGTCAGACGTGGTGGACCCCAGGGGGGCATCACGCCAAAGCGCGCATTGGTGATGGTCTCTGTCAGCGCCTCCCGGTCGCCACCATAGAGCCAGATGGCATCGGTCAGGTTGGGTGCACCCTGCTCGGGATCCCCCATCCCTGCGTCGCCGTGACAGGCGGCGCAATTGTCCATGAAAGCTTCTGTCGCGGAGGATGCCAGCGCTTCGTCATGCTCCATACCGGAGAGGCTGCGCACATATTCGACAAGACCGGTGATTTCCTCTTCCTCCATGAACTCGCCATAGGCGGGCATCTCGGAGTATCGGGCGTCAGGGTCCGCCTCATTGCGGATGCCGTGGCGCACGGTGTAGGCGATCTGCTCATGCGTGCCGCCCCAGAGCCAGTCATCATCCAGCAGGTTGGGATAACCCTTGGCCCCTGCCGCACCAGAGCCGTGGCACTGGGAGCAATTGTTCCGGAAGACCGCTGCACCCGAGGACACCGCGTAGCGATAGAGATCCTCGTTGGTGGATGCGAGCGTGGTCAGATCGGCGCTGGCCAGTTGTGCGTCGCGCGCCGCACTGGCCTCACGGAAGGCGTCGATGTCTGCGGCAACCTCGGCGCGGGTGGAGTAGCCCAGCAGCCCTGCGGTGGCAGAGTTGATCATCGGCCAGGCCGGATAGGCGATGGTATAGCCGATGCCCCAGATGATGGTGAGATAGAAGCACCACAGCCACCAGCGGGGCAGGGGATTGTTCAGCTCCTCGATACCGTCCCAGGTGTGGCCGGTCGTTTCGGTGCCTGTGAGGTCATCGACGGGCTTTTTGTTCTTTGGGTCGCTCATGACGCGCCTCCCATCTTGAGGGTGTCGTCTGTGCCCGCATCGCCTGAGGCGTCGTCGCGGGCAGAAATGGTGTCATTGCGGAACGGGATGCTGCCCGCGTCGCGGTGGGTTTCTCGGCTGCCGGGGCGGAAGGCCCAGAAGATCACGCCAATAAAGAAGAGGAACAGTGCCAGCAGTGCCCAGCTGTCCGCGAATTCACGCATCCAGGAATAGGTATCCATGTCCGTGCTCCTTTCTTAGCGGCTGGCGTCTGGGGTGAAGGTGGAGAAGTCCACCAGCGTGCCCAGCATCTGCAGATAGGCGATGAGCGCATCCATCTCGGTCAGCTGAGGCTGGCCATCAAAGTTGCGCACATTCGCGGTCTCGCCGTAGCGTTCCAGCAGCCCATCAAAGTCGCTGTCGGGGTCAGCCTGCGCGAGGAAGTCCGTGCGTGCATTCTCCACCATCTCATCGGTGTAGGGGACACCGACCATGCGATGTGTCTTGACCAGGTCCTCGATGTATTCACCGTCAATCGTGGTGCTGGCAAGGAAGGCATACTTGGGCATGATTGATTCCGGCACGACGGATTGTGGGTCCATCAGGTGATCCACATGCCATGCGTCAGAATACCGTCCACCGACACGGGCCATATCGGGCCCGGTGCGTTTGGAGCCCCACTGGAACGGGTGGTCATACATGCTTTCGGCGGCCAGTGAATAGTGACCGTAGCGGTCGACCTCGTCACGCATGGGGCGGATCATCTGCGAGTGGCAGACATAGCACCCCTCCCGGACGTAGACATCGCGTCCAGCCAGCTCCAGTGGCGTGTAGGGCCGCATCCCCTCAACTTCCTCGATGGTGTTTTCAAGGTAGAAGAGAGGGGCGATCTCGACGATGCCGCCGATGGTCACCACGAAGAGAGACAAGGCCAGCAGGAGGGTGGCAGAACGCTCGATGATCCCGTGTTTTGAGATCAAGGTGGTGTGATGCGGCAACTCGTTTGGAATTTCCTCCGGGAAATCGCTGAGCTGAGACACTTTCGGATCCTTGTCGGCATCCATGATTTTTTCGTTGTCTGTCATGTTCCTATTCCTCACTCAGCCGGCACACCGACGGGGGCGTTCACACGCTGACCGCCGCGGATGGTCATCCAGAGGTTCCAGATCATGATCACACCACCGGTGAGGTACATGACCCCGCCTAGACCGCGCACCAGGTACATTGGGAACTTCGCAGCGACGGTGTCAGCAAAGGAGTTCACGAGGAAACCCTGGCTGTCGACTTCACGCCACATCAGGCCTTCCATGATACCGGTGACCCACATGGACGCCGCGTAGAGAACGATGCCCACAGTGGCGAGCCAGAAGTGCCAGTTGATCGCGGCCATGGAATACATCTCCTTTCGACCCCAGAGTTTCGGTGTGAGGAAGTAGAGCGCGGCAAAGGTGATCATGCCGTTCCATCCCAAGGCACCGGAGTGTACGTGGCCAATGGTCCAGTCGGTGTAGTGCGACAGGGAGTTGACTGCGCGGATTGACATCATCGGACCTTCAAAGGTCGACATGCCGTAGAAGGCGAGGGAGATCACCATCATCCGGATGATCGGATCGGTCCTCAACTTGTCCCATGCGCCATTCAGCGTCATCAGACCATTGATCATACCGCCCCAGCTGGGCATCCACAGGATGATGGAAAACACCATGCCAAGCGTGGACGCCCAGTCCGGGAGAGCGGTGTAGTGAAGGTGGTGCGGACCGGCCCAGATATAGAGAAAGATCAGCGCCCAGAAGTGAATGATCGACAGCTTGTAGCTGAAGACCGGGCGTTCGGCCTGCTTGG
>CAYUSM010000020.1:0-28164 GCA_964447345.1 uncultured Sulfitobacter sp.
GCGATTCACCCATGTAGGAGTTGGTGTAGCCCGGCGGTGTCGCGGTCTCGTAGAAGGTCTTGTAGAATTCCAGCGCCTCCACGGCCTCGGCAGAATTCACCGCCCCTTCCATATCATATGCGCCGGGCGTGTTCTCGTACTTGAACCCCCAGGGATAGAGCGCCGAGGTCACACCCATGGTGATCCCTTCGGAGCCACGCTCGGTAAAGATCGCGGCACCATAGACGGTTTTGCCGTCAATCTCACGACCCTGGAAGAACTGCGCGATTTCCAGCATCTCCTTCTGGGTCTTGGGCTCACCCAGCTCGCGGCCGGTGGCGTCTTTGAACGCGGCACGAATGTCTTCGCGCTCAAACCAGTCCTTGCGGTAGAACCAGCCATTGGCGTCCCCCATCGCTGGCAGCGCGTAGTAGTTGGGCGTGCCCTTGGGCCATGTGGAATAGGCATAGACGGTCGCGGGCGCGAAGTCGTCCATGGAGATGCCCTCGGCATCGAAGAAGTCGTTCAGCTTGACGTAATGGCCATTCTCGGCGCCGCCGCCGATCCACTGGCTGTCACCGATCAGCAGATCGCAAAGCTTGCCGCCGGAGTTCAGCTCGTTCAGCATGCGGTCGGCGAAGTTGGGCCATGGGATGAACTCGAAGCTCATCGAATGGCCGGACTGTGCCTCGAACTCCTTGCTGAGTTCTACAAGGGCGTTGGCCGGATCCCATGCCGCCCAGCAGAGCGTCAGGTCCTCGGCCTGGGCGCTGGTGGCCATGGATGCAGCAGCAATGCTCAGGGCGCTGGCGGATGCCAGTTTCAAATTCTTCATTGGTGTCTCCTCCCAGTGTGAGACCGGCGAAATTCAGTCGATACGAATCGTCGGCCCGATGCGGAAACGCTAAATGAGGTACGCCCCTCAAGTCTACAAATTTCTGAGGTACGCCCCTCATTTTACCGGAAAGCTGCCTCAAGCCGTTGAAATATTATAACGCAATGGCAAAGGCATTAGATCGTCTGCGCGCCCTGCAACCACGCACCCACACCGCGCCCTTCTCTTCCGGCAGCGGTCTTTTATGATGCAGCCAGGCGTCGGATGTCGCGCGCCAGCAACAAACCAGGACCCCGGACATGACCACCAACGGGACGATCACCGATCTCTTTCACTACCCCGTCAAAGGCCTCAGCGCGCAGCGGCTGAATGAGGTCACCTTGGTTCCCGGCCAAGGGTTCCCGCTGGATCGTGCCTTTGGTTTTGCCCGCCCAAACAGCGGTTTCGACCCTGACAACCCCCGCCCCCTGCCCAAGACCAAATTCGTCGTGCTCGCGCGGGATGCGGGCCTTGCCCTGCTCGACACGGAATATGACCCCGAAAGCCAACTGCTGCGCATCGCGACAGGAGATCATAAGGGGGAATTCGATACCGGTACGGAGGATGGAAGGCATCAGGCCGCCCGCTTCATCGCCTCCGCCCTCGATCTGCCCGAAGACATGCAGCCGACGCTCTACTCCGCAGGGCCGCACCGTTTCACCGATGTCTCCGTGGTCTCACCCGAAATGATGAACGCGATCTCGCTGATCAACGCCGACAGCTGTGCGGCCTTCTCTGATACGCTCGGTCAAAAGGTCAGCCCCATGCGCTTTCGCGGCAACATCATCTTTTCCGGCCTTCCACCTTTCTCCGAACTGGACCTTGTCGGACAGACCGCTCAGGTCGGGCAGGCAAAGATCCGCTTCGTGCAGCGCACCAAGCGATGCCCAGCCACGCAAGTGAACCTCGACACCGCAGAACGTGACCTCGACGTGCCGCGCCTGCTCCGCGAACACTACGGCCATTCCGACATGGGCGTTTACGCGGAGGTTCTGCAAGGCGGGCGCATCGCGCCCGGCGATTCCCTTCAGCTGTCCTGACACGCAGTCAAACTTATCAATTTCACCACCAGTTGATCCATTCTATGAATGGACATGACCTTCGATCAGATCAGAACCTTCCTCTGGGTCGCACGCCTTGGTGGCTTCCGCAAAGCCGCCGAGCGTCTGCACCTGTCACAGCCCGCCGTTTCCACCCGCATCGCCAATCTGGAGGAAGAACTGCGCGTCCCGCTTTTTGAACGCGGCCCCGGCAATCTGGTCCTGACCAAGCACGGCACGCTTCTTCTTTCTTATGCCGAACAGATGCTCTTCGTCGAAGAAGAGATCAAAAGCCGCGTGGCCAATCCATCAGAGACCGAAGGGCTCTTTCGCGTCGGCGCTTCCGAGACCGTGGCACAATCCTGGTTGCCCGACTTCCTCAAGGCGTTCAGCCAGCACTATCCCCGCGTCAACGTTGATCTCACGGTGGATATCTCGCTGAACCTCAGGGCCTCTGTCCTCGACAGGGGTCTGGACCTTGCCTTCCTGATGGGGCCGGTATCGGAGTTCTCGGTCGAAAACGTGGCCCTGCCGCCCTTCGATCTGCATTGGTACCGCGCCGCCGACAACCCGCAAACGGACCTTGGCCAGATCCCGGTGATTTCTTACTCAAGCAAAACACGCCCCTACCGCGAATTGATGTCTGAACTGTCTCGGCGCATCGGACCGAAGGCGCGGGTCTTTGCCTCCGCTTCCTTGTCCGCCAGCCTCAAGATGATCGCGGCGGGAATCGCGGTGGGCCCCTATCCCCGCGCGCTGGCAGAGGATTATCTCTCAACAGGCCAGATCGTAGAGTTCGATCCCGGCATCCCGCTGCAACCTTTGCAATTCACAGCCTCTTACCTCTCCGAGCCGCGCAGCTTTCTTGTTGAAACCAGCGCAGATATCGCGCGCGACGTGGCGCAGACCTGGGATGCCTCCAGATCGCGATAACATCCACGAATTTGATCACTATTGATCAAAAATGATAATTTGCCTGAATGCCCGCGACCTGTGATGCTATGGGAATAGCTCGGGGGGGCCTCGCATGAATGCAACGCCAGTTTCACACGCTGATCTCAGGAAGCTGCCCGCAACACAGGTGCGCGCAGCGATCAGAAGTGGTGCCTACGCCGGCCACACCGCCGGGTTGGCCGCAGGAAAGCTTCAGTGCAACCTTGCCATTCTCCCGGCAGAACACGCACTGGACTTCCTGCGGTTTTGCCAGCGCAACCCCAAGCCTTGCCCGCTGGTCGGCGTCAGCGACACGGGCGATCCAATGCTGCCAACGCTGGGCCATGACATCGACATTCGCACCGATGTGCCGAAGTACCGTGTCTTCCGTGACGGGCAGCTGACCGATGAGGTGACGGACATCTCGGACATCTGGCAGGATGATCTGGTCACCGTCGCCCTGGGATGTTCCTTCACCTTTGAAAACGCGCTGCTGCGCAAGGGCATTCCCGTGCGCCACATCGACAGCGGGCGCAACGTGCCGATGTACCGCAGCAACATCGCGCTGAACCCCGCCGGGCCTTTTGCGGGCAAGATGGTTGTGACCATGCGCCCCATCCCGCAGGCACAGGTGGACGAGGCACGCCGCATCAGCGCGCTTTACCCGCAAGCCCATGGCGCCCCCATCGCGGTCGGCGATCCTGCCGAGATCGGCATCGATGACCTTGCCGCCCCCGACTGGGGCGATGCGGTTGAGATCAGACCGGGCGAAGTGCCTGTCTACTGGGCCTGTGGTGTAACACCGCAAAACGTCCTGCTGGCCGCCAGACTGCCGCTCTGCATCACCCATTCCCCCGGTCACATGCTGATCGCGGATGTGGCCGAAGATGCTGAAACGACAATTCTGAAATCTGCATAATCAAATCCAACAAGGAGTATCCCCCATGAAAAAGACACTTGCCGCCCTGGCCGCTACGACGGTGCTGGCCACTCCGGCCCTCGCCGAAAACCTTTCCGTTGTCGGCAGCTGGTCCAGCCTACCGCTCCACAAACAATACGAGGCACCCTTCTGGTCCGAGAAACTGCCCGCTGCATCAAACGGCGATCTGACAGTCGAACTGACCACCCACAACCAGATGAGCCTTGGGCTCGGTGACATCTACCCGCTGCTGGGCCAGGGTGTGTACGACGTGGCGATGACTGTGGCCGACTATGCCGTGGCCGATGCGCCAGAGCTTGAAGGGCTCGATGTGCCGCTGATCGCGCTGACAGCGGACGAAGCCCGCGCCATGGTCGATGCCGCGCGGCCCATGGTCACGGACATCTACCACGACCGCTTCAACAGCCACGTGCTGGCCATCGCGCCCTACCCACCGCAGGTCGTGTTCTGCAACCACGACATTTCGGGGCTCGCCGATCTGGAGGGGCTGAAGGTCCGTGCTTCGGGCCGGATGACGGCGAAACTGCTTGAGGCACTCGGGGCCGAGGGCGTGAACGTCTCCTTCTCCGAAGTGCCGGGCGCCTTGCAGAACGGCGTCGTCGATTGCGCGGTAACGGGAGCAGGCTCAGGCTATTCCGCCGGTTGGTGGGAGGTATCCACACATCTGCTACCGATCCCTCTGGGCGGCTGGGATTCCGTGGTGACAGCGATGAACATGGACAAATGGATGAGCCTCTCCGACGATCAGAAGGCGCTGATCGAAAGCGAGATCAAGACCGGCTTTGAAGACCCCGCATGGGCCAGCGCGCAGGACGCATTGGTCAATGACATTGCCTGCCTGACCGGCAATGGCGAGTGCCCGGCGGGCGAAGCACGCGGCATGACGCTTGTGGAAGCGAGCGACGCTGATTTCGCGCGCGCCCGCGACATCCTCACCGGAGAAGTGCTGCCTGAATGGGCCGAACGTGCCGGTGGCGACTGGGCCGCACGCTGGAACGACAGCGTTGGCAAGGTCGTGGGCGTTACCATCAACTAAACGTCTCCTGCGCCCCGGGCCCCCGTTCGGGGCGCAGATGTCCCTTCGCGGAAAGGCTTCCCATGGAACTGCACCTCATCGAAACCCTGCGCCGGATCAATCGGGGCGTCGCCCTTGTGGTGGGATTCGGCCTGCTGGCCTGCGCGGCCTTCATCCTGGCCGACATCATCATGCGGCAGGTGGGCGAAGGCTTGGGCGGGACCGAGGAAATCGCAGGTTATGCGATGGCGCTGGCAACCTCCTGGGGTATGGCCTTTACGCTGCTGGAACTGGGCCACGTCCGCATCGATCTTCTGCGCACCAAGTTTCAAAGCTTTGGCCGGGCGATATTTGACGTCTTTTCTATGATCGTGATGTCCGCCGTGATCGTCACCATCGCGATCAAGGCCTGGCCCGTCGTTGACCGCTCGCTCACAAACGGCTCCCGCGCCAACACGCCGCTGGAGACACCGCTGGCGCTGGTACAGGTCCCCTGGTTTGCAGGCTGGGTTTGGTTCGCCGTGGTCTCTTGCCTTGTTACGCTGGCCGCTCTGGGTCTGCTGCTGAAACGGCGGCATGAGGAGACCGAAGCCTTTGTCGGGGCCTTCGCAGAACAGGACACGCTGCAATGATCGGATATGTTTCCATCGGCCTGCTGGGCCTGCTTGCGCTGTCGATCCCCGTGGGCATCGTGCTGTTCCTGCTGGGCTTTGGCATCGACACGTTTTTCTCCAGCTTCCCGCTGACTCGGGGCTTGGGGAACATGGTGTGGTCCTCGTCCAACTCCGCAACTCTGATCGCCATTCCGTTCTTTGTGCTATTGGGCGAAATCCTCGTCCGCTCGGGCGTGGCCACGCGCACCTATGCGGCCCTTGACCGTTGGGTCAGCTGGCTGCCCGGTGGCCTTGTCCATGCCAATGTCGCCACGGCGACCATGTTCTCGGCCACGTCAGGCTCTTCGGTCGCAACTGCTGCGACCGTGGCCACCGTCGCCATGCCGCAGGCGGAGAAGCTGGGCTATGACCCCAAGCTGTTCTCAGGCGCCATTGCCGCAGGCGGTACGCTGGGCATCATGATCCCGCCGTCGATCAACCTGATCGTCTACGGCTTTCTCACCCAATCCTCGATCCCGCAGCTTTTCCTTGCGGGTCTGATCCCCGGTCTGGGACTGGCACTGGCGTTCCTGATGGTCACCGCGATCATCTGCACCATCCGGCCAGAGTTGGGCGGCCAGCGCCGTACCTTCCCCTTCGCACAGATGCTGCGTGCACTCATCGACCTCATTCCAATCATCATCCTTTTCGGCCTGATCGTCGGCTCCATCTATCGCGGGTGGGCAACACCTACTGAGGCCGCCGCCGTGGGCGTTGCCGGTGCCTTCGTCATCGCGCTGGCTTTTGGTGGGGTGAGCTGGGACATGCTGATCCAGAGCCTCACTGGCACGGTCAAGATCACCTCGATGATCATGCTGATCGTGATTGGTGCGTCTTTCCTCAACTTCACGCTGGCCTCCGCCGGGCTGGGGCGGGAGTTGACGGAGTTCATGAATGGCCTTGGCCTGACGCCGTTGAAGACGATCCTCGTCGTTGTCGTGCTCTATATCGTTCTGGGGTTCTTCATCGAGACGCTGTCGCTGATGGTGGTAACGATCCCGATCATTGTGCCGCTGGTGGTCGCACAGGGGTACGACGTGATCTGGTTCGGCATCCTGATGATCGTGCTGATCGAGATGGCGCTGATTACGCCGCCCGTGGGGTTGAACCTATACGTGGTGCAGGGCGCGCGGAAGTCTGGCTCGCTCAATGAGGTGATGCTGGGGGCGCTGCCCTACTGCCTGACAATGCTGGGCATGGCGTTTTTGCTGATCGCGTTTCCGAAGATCGCGCTCTGGCTGCCGCAACTGCTGCAGTAAGTGGCCAATGCGCCCCGCGCGGACTTAGGGGGCATCCTGGCCCCGCCGGGTTTCACCTAAGCCGCAAACTCCCGCAGCACCTGCCCTGCGTTCACCGGCATCCGCTTGCCATCCCGCATCGACAGCGCCCCGTTTACCAGCACATGCGCAATGCCGCTCGCATAGCGCCGCGGATGCTTCGCCGTCGCGTTGCTCGCAATCGCCGCCTTGTCGAAAACGCAGATATCCGCGAAGTATCCCTCGCGCAGCCGCCCGCGTTCCTTGATCCCCAGCCGATCCGCCGGGATCGAGGTGATCTTGGCCAAGGCCTGTGCCAGCGTGAGCACTCCGCGATCCCGCACGTAGTATTGCAGGAACCGTGCGGCCCAGCCGTAGCCTGACAGCGAGCCGATGTGATCTTTCAGGATACCGTCATTTGCAATCGCCACCGTGTCTGAAATCACCGCGCATGCGTCCTGCTCAAGACACAGGTCCACGTCCGAATTTCGGAACGACTTCGACGACCACATGCAGGCCATCATATTTTCCGCCTCTTCCAGCAGGATATCGAGCACCGCGTCGTAAGGATGGCAGTTCCGCATCCGGCCGATCTCGGCAAAGTCCATGCCGACCAGTTCCTTGTTCTCCGTCGCGTTCAAAAGCACGATGTCCGACCATTTCTCGGCCTTCACGATCAGCCACATGGGCTGCGGGTTGGCCTTGATCCGCGCGCGTGCTTCCGGATCCGCGAGCCGCTTCATGACGTCATCGACGCCGCCAGCCTGCGCCCATTTGGGCAAGATCGCTGCCATCAATGTATGGTTCCAATCGTGCGGGATCACGTCAAAGGCGATGTCGCAGTCATAGCGCCGCGCCATCTCGATCATTTCCAGCGTGTGATCCATGGCGTAATCAGGTGCGCCGAACTTGGGCTGGATATGGCTGATCTGCAGCTTCGCCCCCGATTGCCGCGCCGTGGCGATGGCCTCGGCAAAGCCCAGATCGTAATGCGTGTCCCGGTTGCGCACATGGGTCGCGTAGAGCCGCCCTCGCTCTGCCGCGATTTCGCACATGGGCACCAAATGCTCAGGGGCCGCAAGGCTGCCCGGGAAGTATTCAAGACCTGAGGAAAAGCCCCCCGCCCCTTCATCCATACATTGATCCACGAGGCGCGCCATCTGCGCCACATCCTCTGGCTCTCCCGCGTGCAGCTCACCGCCCAGCACCGCGCGGTGCACCGTGCCATGGCCGACAAAGGCCATCACGTTCACGCCCAGATCGGTGTCATTCAGCACATCAAGGTATTCGCCGAACCCCAGCCAGTTCTTGTGCTTGGCGTCATTCGTATGCCAGGGGGCGACCGCTTTGATCGCGTCATGGCTCACCACCGGCGCGCAGGAGATGCCGCATTGACCGATCACCTCGGTCGTCACGCCTTGATGAACTTGACTTTCCGCGCGGCCATCCGCGATCAGCGTGAAATCGGAATGGGTATGCATGTCCACGAAACCGGGTGACACCGTCAGCCCCGCGCAGTCAATGACCTCTGCCGCGCGGGCCAGGTTGATCTCACCCGAAGGGCCCACTGCAACGATGCGCCCATCCTTGACCGCGACGTCGCCCACAAAGCTGTCAGCGCCCGAGCCGTCAAAGACCTCACCACCTTTCAGGATCAGATCAAACATGTTGAAACCTCCCTATCGTGCCGGACCATAGAGCCAGTCCGGCAGAACAGTCGCCAGTTCCGGGAACCCGATCAGGATCAGCATCCCCACGATGTAGGCCCCAATGAAGGGCAGCACCGCCACCGATATCCGCTCAATCGAGATGCCTGAGATGCGTGCAGCCACCGTCAGGTTCGCGCCCAAAGGCGGGGTCAGGAACCCGATCTCGCAGGTGATGACGGTAAAGATGCCGAACATCACCGGGTCGATCCCCAGCGACAGGGCCAGCGGCAGGAACACCGCTGTAAAGAGCACGATCTGCGCAAGGCTTTCCATGAACGTCCCGATGAAGATGTAGAAGATGCCGATCAGCAGCAGCACCAGATACTTGTTGGTGGTGATCGCTGTGATCCCCTCCTGCACCGCCGCGGGCACATCATAGAAGGCGGTCAGCTGGCCAAAAGCCAGCGTCGGCGTCAGCAAGATCAGGATGCCGGTCAACAGTGCCGTAAAGCGGAGCGCCTCGATGAGTTTCTTCAGCGTCAGCTCACGGTAGACGAACATGCCCACAAACAGCGCGTAGAAGACAGCAACGCCCGCAGCCTCGGTGGGCGTGAAGGCACCACCGTAAATACCGCCAAGAATCAGGATCGGCGCACCGATGGACCATTTGCCATCCCACGCCGCCTTAAGGAACGGCCCCCAGGAGAACGGCGCGCCATCGCCGCCATATCCGCGCCGACGTGAGATGATGTAGGTCGTGATCATCAACAGAACCGTGACCATGAACCCCGGCAAGAGCCCCGCAAGGAACAGGCGCGGGATCGAGGTCTCGGACACCAGACCATAGATGATCAAGAGGTTCGATGGCGGAATAAGACTGCCCAGCGCCCCCGCACTGGCCGTGATGGCAGCGGCAAAGGGCACGTCATAGCCTTCGCGCTTCATCGCTGGAACTGTGACAGACCCGATGGCCGCGGTCGTCGCAGGCCCGGACCCGGAAAGGGCGGCAAAGAGCATGCAGGCAAAGACCGTCACCAGCCCCATGGAGCCGCGATAGGCCCCCACCAGATTGGTCGCAATCGCAATCATCCGGTTGGCCATGCCGCCGACTTCCATCAGGCGCCCCGCCAGCACAAACAGCGGGATCGTCAGCAGGGGAAAGGGTGTGAGTGAGCCATAGCCAGTTTGCGCCAGCAGCGTGTAGGGGATGTCGATGATGTAGATGGCCAATGCCGTTGTCAGGCCCACCGCCACGAACAGCGGAATGCCCATGATGGTCAGGACGACAAAACAGATCGCCAGAAGTGCCAGAGGACTCATATATGCGCCTCGTCATCCGCGACCTTTGTATCGCCATCCTCGTCCAGCATACCCGGCAGCCCCTTGGCCCCATCCCGGTACCAGTGCACGTAGGTTTGGATCAGACGGATCAGCATCAGCCCGTAGCCGATGACCAGAATGGTTTGGGGGTAGAATTGATTGATCCCAAGGCTGGGCGAAGTCTCGGGGAAGCGCCAGAAGATGTAGAGGTAATCCCAGCTGACCTTCAGCATGAAGACGCAGAAGAAAGCCCATAGGATATCTGCAAGAAAGATGATGAATTTCCCGAAACGCTCTGGCAGCGCCTGTACGGCCACCATGATGCGGATGTGGAACCTTTCGCGCACGCAAAGCGAGGCACCGGTATAGACCGCCCAGACCATCGCCATTGACGCGGTCTCTTCGGTCCAGTGCAAGGCCACTTCAAAGACGTAGCGCGCGATCACTTGCGAAAAGACCGCGACGGCGATGATCACAAGGCAGGTGCAGCAGATCAGCTCTTCGAAGTGTCGCTCAAGCCAGCGGAGGGCAGTCATGTTCAGGGTGTCTCCTTTTGGCCGCGGACGGGCATGGCAAAAGGGGGCCGCACTAGGCCCCCTTCGAAATACCCGCTTAGTTCGCGGCAGCCTGGATTTTGCCGACCAGTTCGACAAAGGCCTCGCCGCGCTTTTCCGCAAATTCCTGCTGCACACCCTTGGCCGCTTCAACGAATGCCGCCTTGTCAGGGTCGGTGCGGGCCATGCCGCCCTCGTCCACCAGCCACTGTCGGACTTCTTCGGTTTCTGTTGCGACCTGCTGGGCAAACTCGGCCCCCGCATCCCGTGCCGCCCGCATGATCTGTTCACGCTGCTCATCCGACAGTTTCTTCATGAAGTTGTCAGAGGCAAAAAGCGGTGCAAAGGACACGAAGTGCTCCAGGATCACCAGATGCGGCTCAAACTCAAAGAACTTCATGTCGCGGATAAAGGAGGTGCCGTTGTCGCCCCCGTCCACGGTACCGGTCTGCAACGCGGTCGGGGTCTCGGACCACGCCAGCGGCACGGGGTTCGCGCCAAAGGCCTCGAAGGTCGCGATCATCACCTCGTTTTTCGGCACGCGGATCTTCAGCCCTTCCATGTCCGCCATCGTGTTGATCGGGCGCACGGAGTTGTAGAAGTCGCGGTAAAGCGCCGGGCCAAAGGCCAGCATATGCACAGATGTGTCTTCCTGCAGCTTGTCTTTCATGAACTGGCCAACGTCACCGTCGAGCACGCGCGCAAGGTGATCGGAGTTCTGAAAGATGTAGGGCAGAACCGTCACATCCATCAGCGGCCAATGCGGTGACACATTGTTGGCGGTGATGAAGAAACCATCCACCGTGCCCAGTTGCATCGCCTTGAAGGCTTCGTCTTCTGAACTGATCTGGTTGCAGCAACGCAGTTTCACATCCACCGCACCGCCTGTGTATTCCTCGGCCTTGGCCTCGAAAATCTTGCCAAATCGGCCATAAAGCGATTCCTCGGGCGCGCCAAATCCGACGTTCATGGTGATGTCAGCGGCCAGTGTCGCACTTGCGGTCAGGGCAAGTGCAACGGCACTCCCCGTCAGTGATTTCAGGCTGAATAGGGTCATAGGGTCTCTCCTTGTTGGCTTGGTTTTTCTCAAGCTTGGCAGATTCGACCCTTCAAGTATAATATCAAAATGGTCATGTTTGATAACACACGGGCATCATGGGAATTGATCTAAGACATCTGCGTTGCTTCATCGCCGTGGCGGAAGAGTTGCATTTTCGCAGGGCAGCGGACCGTCTGGGCATCGCCCAACCTGCGCTGAGCCGCACGGTGCAGAACCTCGAGGCGGAGCTTGGCGTAACCCTCTTTGATCGCAGCAACCGCAACGTTCAGATCACCAAAGCGGGGCGCACCTTTCTTTCGGGCTGCTACACGATCCTCAACGGTCTGGAGCAAACGGTCGCTGACACGCAGCGGGTGCATATGGACAAGATCGGCCTGCTCCGCATTGGCTACACCGATATGGCCATCGCCGGACGCCTGCCTGATGTCCTGCGCGCCTTTCAAAGCCGCGAGCCTGATATCGATCTGGAGCTGCGCCATGCCGTCACCTCAGAGCAGCTGATACAGATGGAAGACGGAGAGCTTGATTTCGGCTTTGTCACAGGCGCGATTGAGCGGGTGGGATATGCCTACCGCGAAGTGCAATCAGAACAATTCGTCTGTGTCGTTCATACCGACCATCCCTTTGCCAACCGCAAGACACTCCGGCTGTCCGAACTTGCACAGGAAGACCTGGTGCACGGCCCCCTCAGCCATTGGGAGCATTTCTTCTCCTATCTGATCCCGCTCTGCCGCAAGGCCGGGTTTGAACCTCGGTTTGTCCATGAGGGCCTGAACACCACCGCGATCCTGGGCCTTGTCGCCTGCGGCATGGGCATCACCATCCTGACCGAATACGTACGCGATTCAGTGCCGTCCGATCTTGTCGTGATCCCGTTTCAGGACGTCAGGGACGAACTTGAAACCGTCGCCATCTGGAAGACCGACGTGACCAATGACGCCCGCAGCCGGTTTCAGGCGTTTCTTGCGGAATGGACAGAAAGCGCCACTGATCAGCAGGCCGCCAGTGCAGCAGTGTGAAGCATCAGCAGCCAAAGCAGATGCGACGATCTTGCCGCTATCGCTTCGTCGCGATGGCGCTACCTGACCTGTTATGTTGATCGTCACCCACGACACCCTGCGCAATCCGGCCATTCTCAAGGTCCGCCAGCTTCCGCGCAAGTTCTTTGGCCGCGTTACCGTCTGGCCCAAGGAACGCATTGGCTTTCTGCGGTTCATGCGTCTGATCGCCGAATTCCAGGCCCTGCGTTATGCGCTCACACTCTCGCCGCTGATCGTCATTGGCGCGCTGTGGAACGTGGCCGCCCTGCCCATCGCTCAGGCGCCTATCCTGATGATCGTGCTGATCTGGTGGGTGGAAATGCGCGTGCTACGTGTCCCCGCCAAAAAGCGTGCCCGGTTGATCAGCGAAGCAGAGGCTGCGCGCGGACTGGACCTGCTCAAGGTACAGGCGCGTGACGTCCTCACCCGTATCGCGGCCCTCAGAGGGATGCGGGCGGGCCAGCTCCATCTGGTGATCGAGCAGTCGGAGCTTTGGCACCTCACACCGCTTACCTACGTCAGCGTGCAGTCTGATGAGGGGCCAGAGGTCTTGCGGCTGTCTGCAGAAGAGCGGGAGATCATTCGGGAACGGCTGTTCAAGGAACCCTTGACCGAGGTGCTCTTGCAGCGGATCAACCAATCCCAAAACACCTTCCTGCGCGACATCACCTTCGACGCCAAAGGGGTCTCTGCGCATGCACGGCTGGCGGCAGCCTTGAGTTAGGCGGTCATATCCACAAGACGGCCAAAGGGGGCTTTAAGGCCGCCAGGCTCCGGCACAGCCCAGATTACCGGCATCGCTTTGGGCGGCGGCCCCGCCTCTCCTTCCAGATCAGTGAGCATCACCAGCGCAGAGGCCCCTATCTGGAGCGCTTCCTGAATGACCGGCACAAAAGCCGTCCCGCCGCCACGCGGCAGTTCCGGCAATTCGAAATGGGTCTGACCCGGGTCGATGTCCTGCCGGTGCCGGATCGCATCATCAAACACCAGCAGGTGCAAAGCTGCGCGCATCCGTCGTGCGATACCCGTGACCTCAGACCAGAACAGCCGCAGCCGCGCATCATCAATGCTGCTTGAGGCATCAAGGCCGATTACAATCCGTGGCACCTCCGTCAGCGGGCGTTGACCCGGCTGAAAGCCAGGCTCACGCGTGCCTTGACGCGCCGCCTCTGCACTCGCCGCGATCCAGCGACGGGACGGCCTGCGCGGGCTCGGCTGCGGCATGACTGTGACCGCCTGTGTCAGAAGCCGACGCAGCAGCACTTCCCACGGCACACGCGGCTGTGGCACATCGGCCAGGCGGTGGCCGATGCGCCCAATCCCGCGACCTGCCTGACGTCCGGAATCCATCGCCCGTGTCATATGTTGCCGCCAGCGTGCGGCCTCTTCAACCTCATCCGCTGCGTCCGACTGCCCGGGTGCCGGATCAAGATCCGCCTCAAACACCTGCGCCGTGGCATAAGCCTTTGCCTCATCCCTGCTGGTGCCCGCCCCACGGTCAATCTTTGACAACGCAAAGTAGAGCCGATCAACATCCCAAGCTGCCAGCGCTTCCTCCGGGCTATGCTGCGCGCCAAGGGCGCGGGCCAGAAGCTCCGTGAGCCGCACCGCCGGCCGCGACAAGGCATGATCGGCTTGCAGCAGCGCCTCGTTCACCACGGCATCTGCCGCGAGGTTGTAAAGGTCAGTGTCAAATCCATCGCCAAGCCGCCGCGCCAATTGCCCCAGCCGCGCGGGATGGCGCAGGGCCACATGCAGGATGTGATGAGCAGCAAGCCCGTTCTGCTCATGTGGCATCAGAGCCTCAAAATCCGGCCCGTAGGTGATCGTATCACCCTCGGTGCGCGTCTCCTCCCCATCCCGGTGACGACACCAGAGAGACAATGCGGCAATCGCCGGATCAGCTTCGGCCAGCGCACGCAGGGCGCGTTCCGCCCTCTTGCTGTGCCGGTCCTCGCGGGCGGTCATGCCAACCCGGCGGCTTCCCGCTCTGCGCTGTAGGCGGCATAGGCCTCAGACGTGCGAAAGGCCTCCTGCAACCCATCGGCCAGCGCTTTGTCGATCAGCAGTTCAAATCCGTAGGTCGTCAGTTCGCCCAGTGGTAAGGCGGCATAACGCGCCTCGCCTGTCTTTTCGGCAAGCTTTCTGATCTCTGCCATGACGTCGATCACAGGCGCGATCCGCTGCGCGTCCGCCAAGGTGACCAGTGCATAGACCAATGCGGTCAGCCCATGCAGGCTGGCCGGATACATCTCCAACCGCTCTTTCGCGTCGACCTCCAGCATCGCGGTTGCCTGCACGGTGGCGGCGATATCCTCGGCGATCAGGATAAACTCCGCTGCTGCCGCGTCGCCCACCGTCCCTGCAATGAGCGTATCGCGAAGGGTCTTTTCAGGCACCGCCCCGAGCAACGTACTCACCCGGGCCCAGGACCGGGGTGTACAGGCAATCATCTGCCCCTTGCGCAAGGCATCCTCTGTCGTGTCGAGCAGATCGGGCCGGGTGCGGATGAACGCCGTCACAGATGGGTGCAGCCCCTTTGGCACGGCGTAGCTCTCAATCCAGTCCGTGGCTTCCGCCCGGAGCGCCAGATGCACCAGTCGATCAGACAGCGCCGTGCCCATCTCATAGGCGATTGCGCCATCCTCAACCGTGTTCCCGGCAGCAACAATGAAAGTGGACGCTGGCAAGGCATGTTGCCCAACTCGCCGCTCCTGCAGCAAGCCATAGACCGTGGGCTGCAAGGCCGGGGCCGCCGCTGTCAGCTCATCCAGAAAAAGGATCGCCGGAGACGCCGGATCATCGGGCAAATCCTCCGGCGGATACCAGACGGTGCGTTGCGCGTCGTGGTCGTAGAAGGGCAAGCCGCGCAGGTCCTGCGGCTCAATCGTGGTCAGCCGCAGATCAAAGAGCTTCGCGCCCGTCTCGGCCGCAAGCTGCTGCACGATCTCTGTCTTGCCGATGCCCGGCCGCCCGTGCAGCATCCAGGACACGGTCATCTCGCCTGCCACCTGCGTCGCAAAACCGGCGCGCAGGGCCTCCAGCGCGCGGCCCGCTGAAATCGGTGTGGTGTTGATCGCCATGCGCGCCCTCTCTCGTCACCCCGACGGTAGCCTGCGCCCGGTGCGCGGCAAGGGCCCTAGCCGCCAATCACTGCCAGATCGCGCGGCAGTTCCGAGAATATCTCTGGCCCGTCGCTGCGCAGGATCACGATGTCTTCCAGACGAATGCCAAAGCGACCCGGCAGATAGATGCCCGGCTCGATGGAGAACACCATGCCTTCCTCCAGCACCTGATCGGAGGTCGCGGTGATGTAGGGCGGCTCATGTATCTCCACACCCATGCCGTGGCCCGTGCGGTGCACGAAATACGCCCCGTACCCCGCCGCCGCGATCACCCCGCGCGCCGCCGCATCCACGTCACGGGCCAGAGCACCGGGTTTCGCCGCCGCCAGCGCTGCCTGCACCGCTGCTTCAACAATGGCATGCACCTCGCCATAGCCCTCAGGTGCCTCTCCCATCACCGCCATGCGCGTCATGTCACTGGGATACCCGCCAATCTTGCCACCGATGTCCATGACAATGGCGTCCCCTTCTTTCAGCACGGTCTCCCCTGTCTGGTGGTGTGGGAAAGCGCCATTGCCGCCTGCCGCCACAATGGTGAACATCGGCTGCGCGCCCTGCGCCCGAAAGCTGTTGCGCACGATGTCGGCCACCTCGCGTTCCGTCATGCCGGGCTGCATCGCGGCCCAGCCGTCCCGCGCCGCCTGATCCCCGATCAGCGCGGCTTTCTTCAGCGCCGCATACTCCGTCTCATCCTTGCGCATCCGCAGTGCGCCAACGGTCGACGCCCCGAACTGCCGCGCCGCCCCCGGCAAAGCATCCTGCACCAGACCCGCGAAATCGGCCCGCATGGTCTCGTCCAGCGCAATGCTACGTGCGTTGGCACCTCCAATCGCCCGCAGGACCTCGGCAAAAGCCCGGTCAGGCCCCTCGTCATCACTCCACGTGTGAAACGGCTCATCGGTGTGCTGCCGCGCACTCTCCGCCTCAAGCACCGGCATCAGAAAGGCCGCTCCTGTCGCCGTCACACAGTAAAGCAGCGGACGTTCGTCCCCATGCGGATGCACCCCCAAAAGCCATTCCAGATGCGCACCGGGCCCAAGTGCGACCAGATCGATCTTTTCTTCCGCCATCCGGGCGCGCAGGTCTGAAAGCCGTGACATGAGAACTCCTTTTGCCAATTGTGGCACCCTAACGCGCCCCCTTGGCCAAGGGCAACGCACCCCTTTACGCCCCGGCCCTGTTCACGCACATTCAGCGCCACGACACTGCAAGGAGCCCGCGATGGCCAACCCCCTTTACGATGCGCTCTTTGGCCAACACGCAGGGCGCGAGACGCCGTTCCTGCACCTTCCAGATGGCGCGACGATCACCCATGCCGCCTTTCTGGCGCGGGCCGCACAGCTGGCCAACGCACTGACCCATTGCGGCCTGACACCCGGAGACCGGGTTGCCCTGCAGATCGACAAATCCCCCGACGCCCTGGCGCTTTATGCTGCTTGTGTGCAAGCAGGCCTTGTCTTCCTCCCCCTCAATCCGGCCTACACCCCGACCGAAGTCGACTACTTCGTCTCCAACTCAGGCGCGCGCCTGCTGATCTGCGACCCGGCAAAGGCGGATGCCCTGCGCCCGGTGGCCGATGCCGCCGAAGCGCGCCTCGAAACCCTTGATGCCGCAGGCGGTGGCGGCCTTGCAGACCTCGCAACGGCCCAAGCGGACACCTTCGCCACAGTGGACCGTGACGGCGATGACCTCGCGGCCTTCCTCTACACCTCAGGCACCACGGGCCGCTCCAAAGGCGCGATGATGACCCAGACGAACCTGCTCAGCAACGCAGGTACCCTCAAGGACCTCTGGCGTTTCACCGCTCAGGACACGCTCCTGCACGCCTTGCCGATCTTCCACACCCACGGGCTCTTTGTGGCCACCAATGTGATGCTGCTGGCCGGTGGCGCGATGATCTTCCTGCCCAAGCTCGATGTCGACCAGCTGATCGCCCAGATGCCGCGCGCCACATCCCTCATGGGCGTGCCCACGTTCTACACCCGCCTGCTCGACCATCCGGGCTTCACCAAAGAGCTCACAAAACACATGCGCCTCTTCATCTCCGGCTCCGCCCCCCTGCTGGCCGAGACGCACAAGGCTTTCGAAGCCCGCACCGGTCACCGCATCCTTGAGCGCTACGGTATGACAGAGACCAACATGAACACCTCCAACCCCTATGACGGCGCGCGCCGCGCGGGCACCGTGGGCTTCCCCCTGCCGGATGTTGAATTGAAAGTCACCGACCCGGAAAGCGGCGCAGAGCTCCTGCAGGGTGAGATCGGCATGATCGAAGTACGTGGCCCCAACGTCTTCAAAGGCTACTGGCAGATGCCCGAAAAAACTGCTGCCGAACTGCGCCCGGACGGCTGGTTCATCACCGGCGATCTGGGTCTGATTGACGATCAGGGCTATGTTCAGATCGTCGGGCGCGGCAAGGACCTGGTGATTTCAGGTGGCTACAACATCTACCCCAAAGAGCTTGAGGTGATCCTTGACGACCAGCCCGGCGTATTGGAATCCGCCGTCATCGGCGTTCCCCATGCCGACCTTGGCGAGGCCCCTCTGGCCGTGATCGTTCCTGCCAAAGACACCCGGCCCGATGTGGATGCGATCCTTGAGACGCTCGGGACCCAGCTGGCCCGCTTCAAGGTGCCACGTAAAATCATCCTCCTGGACGAGTTGCCGCGCAACACCATGGGCAAGGTCCAGAAGAACATGCTGCGCGACACCTACGCGGGTACCTTCCAAAGCTGACAACTGCGCCAGTTTTCACGCGCAGCGCTTCGCTCCCGGACAAGCGGCCATGTCGCGGAAATGCAAGTCTGGGCCATTCCTGAGAGGAGGCCCCGATGAGTCTCGACACACCGCCGCGCAGCCGTTCCGGGGGCCGTGCCGCCCGCCGCGCCCTGCGCACAGCAACCGATGTCACGATGCTGCCCGGCATCCATAGCAGACTTCCCACCTGCGAAATCCTGACCGGAGCCGAGGTTGAACGTATTGATGCCGCCTCCATGGACATCCTCGAAAACGTTGGCGTGATCTTCCGCGACGACATTGCCATTGCCGACTGGAAGGCCGCCGGGGCCAAGGTGACCCAAGACCGTGTCTACCTCGACCGTGGCCTTGTCCGCGACCTGATCGCCACGATCCCCAGCGCGCTGACCCTCCACGCCCGCGATCCGCAGAAAAGCGTGCGTCTTGGCGGCCCTGATGCGATTTTCGTGCCCATGACAGGCGCGCCCTATCTGCGCGACCTTGACGATGTGCGCCGCACGCCCACGCTTGATGATCTGGCGATGTTCCACAAGCTCGCCCATATGATGCCTGCCCTGCATTCCAGCGCGCATCACATTGTGGAGCCTTACGACCATCCGATCAGTCAACGCCACCTGCGCATCACCTATTCCTCGATGAAGCACTCCGACAAAACCTTCATGGGCATGACCACAAGTCCGAAAAACGCCGAGGACGTCATCGACATGTGCCGCATCCTCTTTGGCGCAGACTTCATGGAGACCCATCCGGTTGTCACCGGCAATTGCAACGGTAACTCCCCGCTGGTCTGGGACGAAACAATGCTGGGTGCCCTGCGCGCCTTTGCCCGCGCCAACCAGCCGGTGCTCTGCTCCCCTTTCGTGCTGGGCGGGGCCAACACCCCGGCGTCGGTCGCGGCCTCCGTCGCACAACTCAACGCCGAAGCCCTCTCGGCGCTGGCCTACACTCAGGTCATCCGCAAAGGCGCGCCCGCGATCTACGGCCACTACCTCTCGACCGTCTCGATGAAATCCGGCGCCCCCATGGCGGGCACGCCCGAGATTTCCCTCATGAACTTCATGATCGGCCAAATGGCGCGTTACTACCAAGTCCCCTGGCGCACCTCGAACACCCTTGGCGGCGCCAAAACCTTCGACGCCCAGGCAGGCTACGAAAGCGCCATGACCATGAACGCGGTCCTCTTGGCTGGGGCAAATTACATGTGGCATTCCGCGGGCTGGAACGAGGCTGGCATGCATTGTTCGATGGCCAAGTTCGTCGTGGATGCCGAGATGTGCGCCATGGGCTACCGCATGGCCGAAGGCATCCGCTGGGACGACTTTGAAGAGGCGATCGCCGCCGTCGCCGACATCGGCCCCGGCGGCCATTACCTCGGCCACCCCCACACGCTCGAAAACTTCCAGCGCGCGTTTTTCATGCCAGAGATGTTCGACAACAACTCGATCGAACAATGGGCCGCCGAAGGCTCGGTCGAGATCACCGAACGCGCGCTGCGCCACGCCAAAGCGCTCTTGGCCGATTACGAAGAACCCAAACTGGACGACGCCAAAAACGAAGAGCTTCTGGCCTATATCGCGCGCCGCGAACGCGAAATCCCCGCCGCCGATGCGCTGAATCAGGAGCACTGATGCGTTTCGAAGGCAAATCCGTCCTTGTCACCGGCGCCGCAGGCGGGATCGGGCAGGCGATCACCAAGGCCTTCCGCACCGAAGGCGCGCGCGTCGCGGTCACCGACCGCGACACCAACGGCCTTGATGCCCCCGCCCACCTCCCCGGCGACCTGACGGACAAAGCGTTCTGCGACACGCTCCCCCAGGCCGCGCGCGACGCTCTCGGCGGCCTCGACATCGTCATCAACAACGCCGGGGTCATCACCCGGGGCAAACTGCCAGAAGCCAGCGATGCCGACATCGCGCTGACCCTCGCCGTGAACGTCGAAGCGCCGATCCGCATCTGCCGCGCGGCCATTCCGATCCTGGCGGCCGCAGGCAGTGGAGCGATTGTGAATACCGCGTCCTGCTGGGGGGTGCACCCTGGACCGAACCATCCGCTTTATGTGATGTCCAAGGCCGCGCTTGCCTCGCTGACGCAATGTTTGGGACGTGATCACGCGGGCGACGGTATCCGCGTCAACGCCGTCTGCCCCAACGAAGTGAATACGCCGATGATCCGCACCGGTTTTGAAACCCGCGGCTTGGATGCCGAACATGGGATCGCAGAGCTGAATGCAAGCGTTCCACTGGGGCGGATCGCGGAGCCGGAAGACATCGCCGACGTTGTCACCTTCCTGGCCTCGGATGCTGCACGCTACATCTGTGGAGCGCTCGTCGAGGTCAACGGCGGGAAGCCGGTCGGATGACGGATCTTGCGGGCAAAACTGCGCTTGTCACCGGCGCGTCTTCGGGCATGGGGGCCGCCACAGCGGCCCTGCTGGCTGAACGTGGCGCGCGCGTCTTCGCCGCCCAACGCGGTCCTTCCGAGTTCGAGACCATTGCGGCTGACTTTGCCGACCCTTCCTCGCCCGAAGCCGTGATTGCTCAGATCACCGCCAAAGCCGGCGCACTAGACATTCTCGTCAACAATGCCGGGGTCATGCGGGAAGGCACCGTCGAAGAGACCACGCTCGCCGACTGGCATCTTCAGCTTCAGGTCAACCTCACGGCACCATTCCTATTGATCCGCCACGCCATGCCCCTTTTGCGGGCATCCAAGGGGTCGATCGTCAATGTCGGCTCCATCGAAGGGCTTGGGAATAACCCGCGCCATCCGGCCTATGGCGCCTCCAACGCGGGCCTGCATGGCCTGACCCGAGCGGTCGCGGTCGATCACGGGCCTGACGGTGTGCGCTGTAATGCGGTTGCGCCTGGTTGGATCGACACGCCACTGAACGAAGACTTCATCGAAAGCATGCCTGACCCGGCCCAGTTTCGTGCTGAGATCGGCTCGATCCACCCTCTGCGCCGCTCGGGTAGCCCAGAGGACGTGGCCCGCCTGATCGTCTGGCTGGCTTCCCCCGAAGCGGCGTTTGTCACAGGCCAGGTCTGGACGATTGATGGCGGCCGCATGACCCAGTTGTCGCTGCCATGAAGGTGACCCGCCTTCCTAAAGATCCCGGTCCTGCCGGATGGAACCGGCTCTTGCCGAAGCCGGAGCCGGCAACGCCTCTTGAGGCGGATATTACGTCGGACTGGCTCGTCATTGGCGCGGGTTTTGCCGGGCTCGCCGCCGCATTGCGCCTGTCGCAGCTTCACGAAGGCGGCCGGATCACCGTCCTTGACGCTACGCGCGTCGCGGATGGCCCCGCCGGGCGCAATTCGGGCTTCATGATCGATTTGCCCCACGACCTGTCCCACAACGACTATGCCGCTGCGGGAGATCACGGCCACGAGATCAACGCCAATCGCGCCGGGATCGCATTCGCTCAAGAGGCGGCCAAAACCTTTGGCCTCGGCATCGAGGCGTTCAATCCATGCGGCAAGATCAATGCGGCGGCCAGCGCCAAGGGAATGAATCTCAATTCCGAATACTCAAAGCATCTCAATGCGATAGGAGAAGAAAACGAGCTTCTGGATGCCACCGAGATGGAGCGCATCACCGGAACGACGTACTACAAAGGCGGACTTTTCACGCCGGGCACGGCCATTATTCAACCCGCCGCCTTCGTGCGGGGCGTCGCCCAAGGGTTACGTTCCAACCGCGCCCTGATCCACGAAAACTCACCCGTCACCGAGCTGTCCCGCTCCGGCCAGACCTGGCGCGCGACCACGCCCAAAGGGTCTGTCAGCGCGCCAAAGGTTATCCTTGCCGTCAACGGCCATCTTGCAAGCTTTGGGCATTTCACCAACCGCTTGTTGCACGTCTTCACCTACGCCTCGATGACACGTGCGCTGACTGATGCCGAAGTGAACCGTCTTGGCGGCGGCCCTAACTGGGGCGTCACTCCGGCCCACCCGATGGGCACAACGGTGCGGCGCATCTCCGGGACCGGCGGCGATCGCATCGTCATTCGAAACCGCTTTACCCTTGACCCCAAAATGGAAGTGACGCCCGCGCGCATTGCTTCTGTCGGGCGTGCCCACGACCGCTCCTTTTCTACCCGTTTCCCGATGATCAAGGGTGTCGAGATGGAGCATCGCTGGGGCGGGCGTCTTTGCCTGTCGCGCAACAGTGTTCAGATCATCAGGGAGCTCGAACCGGGCCTGTACTCCGCCTGTTGTCAGAATGGTCTGGGCACGGCCAAGGGCACCATTGCCGGCAAGCTTGCCGCAGAAATGGCGAGCGGCATAGAAAGCGACCTTTTGCAAGCGATGACCAAAGCAGACGACCCCGCACGTCTTCCGCCTGCTCCGGTCACATGGCTTGGCGCAAACGCGCGCATGCGTCTGGGAGAAGCCCAGGCTGGCGAAGACCTCTAGCCGTCAAACCCATGGCCCGAAACCATTTTGTCGCAGGCGACCGCGACGAAACGGCTCTTTTCTTTCGCCCATACAGCGCTTTCTTCAACCTCAAGAAAAGGCTCAACAAGGAAGACAAATATGTTTCGCACAGCGATTGGACTGATCAAGAATACGACCGCGTTCAAAGCAGGGCGTGAAGCCGGCGAAGCGAGTAAGGCCGCGACCGCCAACCCCTACACGGCTGGAAGCGGACATTTCGCAGATTGGGAGTTTGGCTGGCACTTTGGCGCCCGTGAGAAGGCCGCAAACCAGAACCGTGCAGCCGTGAATTCCGCGCCCGAAGCCACCCCATTCGAACTTGGCGCACTTGCCGCCGCCGATGGGTTTGCAAGCACATCCAACCCTTTTCACTTTGGGCACCCGTCCCACGCTGAGTGGCGTCGCGGCTGGGCGCAACGCAAGGCAAGCTAATCACTGCGGCGCGCGAGGCGATCCAGCAGTCGTCCGCGCGCCTCGGGCAAGGTTCCGTCGCGCAATTCATGCGCGACGCGGTCATTGAGAAAATGCCCGGTGACATTCAGGGCTTCCAGCACCGCCTCCCGGTTTCCATCGCCTCGCCCGACTAGCGCCGGCGCAAACGGCAAAAGCCGATCCTTGTAGTCGCCCGCGCCCGCAGCGGTGACAGCCCTCCCGGTACGCGGAGAGATGTACTCCAGCCCTTCAGTTGCACCGGTGACGGCGCAGGATGCCAAATCGAGACCGAACCCCAACTCTTCGAGAAGAGTGAGCTCCCATCGGACGTAGGCGAGCGGCCAGTGCGCGTTTTCTTCGGCCATATCGAGCAGAGCGACAGTGCGATGATAGAGCGCCGGGTGCGGCTCTCTTTCCGCCAAAACGCGGGAAAGCAGGGCGACGACTGCATTCAAAGCGGCCAAAGCATCCCGGTCCGCCAATAGTCCAGCCCGGCTTTTGACCGGCTCGACAGCATAGACACCAATGTGATCATCCAGCCGCGCGCGCCAGTTCAACGCAACTCCGCTGCCGGGCTCCAGCATCGCCGCCATCTTGCGCGACGCCCCTCCCCGAACAACCCCAGCATGACGTCCGTGTTCAGCCGTTAGGGCATCGACAATTGCCGCGGTCTCGCCATGGCGGCGCACCGCCAGAATGATCCCCTCGTCGCGCCAGTCCATCTGCCCTCGAAACGCTATCCTGTTCCTTCATCTGGCCCCAAATATCCCGGTGGGGCAAGGGAGGCAGCGCCTCCCAACCGGCCCGTAGGGCCGACCATTTTCACCCGTCGGCCAACCCATCCTCGTCCAGAAGATGGCGACCATCCCGGCTTTCAACCTCGATCACCCAGAGGTCAGGGTCAAATTCGCGTTGCCGCGAAGCCGCCGTGTCAACATCGGCCTCCGCGCCTTCGCTGAGGATCACCCAAGCCCTTGCGCCAGTCATCAAATCGACGCTGCGCTGATAGAGCACGGCCTTACCGTCCAAAGTCGCCAGCTTGACCACAACCGCGCCCGCCGTTGCGTCGCCTTTTGCGGTCACATAGGCCGGGATCCCGGCCGCTTCTAGCCGCGCGCGATAGGCGGCCACCCAGATACCGGTTGCCAGTCGGCTCACGCCTTCCCGTCCGAAAAGTCGAGGCCCATCTCGCGGTAGCGTTCAGCCTCTTCCAACCAACCGGGGCGCACCTTCACCTGCAGGAACAGGTGCGCACGGCGGCCAATCATTTCCTCAATGTCGACGCGGGCCGCCTGACCAACGGCCTTGATCGTTTCGCCCTTTTTGCCAAGGACGATCCCCTTGTGGCCGTCACGCGCGACGTAGACGATCTGATCGATCCGCGCCGACCCGTCATCCCGGTCTTCCCAATTCTCGGTCTCAACCGTGAGTTGGTAGGGCAACTCCTGATGGAGCCGTAGAGTGAGCTTTTCGCGCGTGATCTCAGCCGCGAGCATCCGCATGGGCAGATCCGAGATTTCATCTTCGGGATACAGCCAAGGACCTTCGGGCAAACGATTGGCCAGATGCTCCTTCAGAGCGAGAACGCCGTGCCCGCGTTCGGCAGAGATCATGAAGGTCTCATCAAACGCGAAACGGTTGTTGAGGTCTTCGGTCAAGCCGAGGAGAACGGGTGCCTCGACCTTGTCGATCTTGTTGATCGCCAGAAGGACCGATGCATCGCCACCGCGGTTTTGCAGTCCCTCGAGGATGGCTTCGACGCCCGGCGTGATACCGCGATGCGCCTCCACAAGGAGGACGACGATGTCTGCGTCCGCCGCCCCTGTCCAGGCGGCGGCGACCATCGCACGGTCAAGATGCCGACGTGGCTTGAAAAGGCCCGGCGTGTCGACGAACACGATCTGGGACTGACCCTCGATCGCGACGCCACGGATTCGCGCGCGCGTGGTTTGCACCTTGTGGGTCACGATCGAAACCTTGGCCCCGACCATTGCGTTCAAAAGCGTGGACTTACCCGCATTGGGCTCGCCAATGAGGGCGACAAAACCGGCGCGCGTGGTCATGGTCGGCGACCGCTGGGGGGCCAGCCCCCCAGACCCCCCGGGATATTTCGGGCCAGATGAAGAAGCTGACTCATTTGGACTCCAGTGTTTTGAGAAGCGCGTTTGCCGCGTCGCGCTCGGCATTGCGTTTGGACGCGGCTTGTGCGCGTGCCGTCTCGCCTGAGGCAAGTGACGCCTCAATTGTGAAAAGAGGAGCATGATCGGGGCCGGTTCGGGCCACTTCGATGTAGTCCGGTGGAGCAAGGCCGCGCGCCTGTGCCCATTCTTGAAGCGCGGATTTCGGGTCACGAGCATCGGTTTCGACGGTCTCAATACGCGCGCCCCACAGGGTCAGGACGACGGACCGCGCGGCCTCAAGCCCGGCGTCAAGATAGACCGCGGCGATCACTGCCTCCATCGCATCCCCCAGCATTGCAACCTTTTTGCGCCCGCCGGTTTTCATTTCGGAACGCCCGAGTTTCATGACCGCGCCAAGGTCGATTTCGCGCGCGACTTCGGCGCATGTTTCCTTGCGGATCAACGCGTTATAGCGTGGCGCAAGTTGACCTTCGCTTGCTTCAGGATCCTGCTGGAACAGCGCCTCAGCAATGATCAGGTTCAGAACGCGGTCGCCCAGAAACTCCAGTCGTTGGTTGTCAGGGCGCGTCGCACTGGAAATCGACGCATGGGTCAGAGACCGCACCAGTAGGTCGGGCGAGGCAAAGCGATGGCCGAGCCGCTGCGAAAACGCCGTCAACTCACCCGAAAGCTTCATTCGATAGCCTTGAAGAAGCGGTCGCCGCGCCACGTCCAGAAATAGAACAGCGAGCGGCCCGCGGATGAGAACATGATGCGGTCGGCGCGGCCCACGATGTTTTCGTAAGGCACAAAGCCGACACCGCCGCGGCTGTCGTCGGAGTTGTCGCGGTTGTCGCCCATCATGAAGTAATGGCCTTCGGGCACTGCATAGATGCCTGTGTTGTCCACCGGCCCGTTTCCAACATTCAGGATCGAGTGGGTGGCGCCGCCCGGCAAAGTCTCAATGAACTTGTCTTTCTCACACACCGCGCCTAGGCCGATGGCCCCACCTTTACATAGCGGACGGCGACCCAGCGCGCCTTGAGGTTCGAAAATTTCTTCGAATGTGCCAGCAGGCGCTTGCGGCGCAGCGGTGCCATTGATGTGCAAGACGCCGCCGATCATCTGCATGCGATCCCCCGGCAGGCCGACGACGCGTTTGATGAAGTCCTCGCCCGTGCGCGGGTGCACGAAGACCGCAACATCGCCCCGCTCAGGCTCGGATCCCATCAGGCGCGTGTTGTCGCCATCCAGAAAGAAACAGACATCATCCGCCCCGACACCGGGTATCATGCGAAAGGCCGGGCAAGAGGCATAGGAATAGCCATAGGCCATCTTGTTGACGAACAGGAAGTCACCGATCAGGAGCGTATCTTTCATCGAACCGGACGGAATCCAGAACGGCTGAAAGAAGACCGTCCGAAAGATCCCGGCAATCACCAGCGCCCAGAACACCGTCTTGATCGTTTCGATAATCGGGTTTTCCGACTTTTCCGCTTTTGCCATTGCCCTGCCTTCCAACTGTCCCGCGCTACATGATTGGACGCGCGTTCCAAGTCAAGCAGAGGCCATTGCCTCTTGGGCGGCTGCCATGATCGCAGAGCCCGTGTCAGACAGGCGCCCATAGCGCTGCACAGTTCCAATCCCCTTGGCAAAGTTCTCGCGATCCCGGCGGGCGGCATCTAGGGCCCAGTCGCGCTCGTCACCGTACAACGCATCAGCCATCCGCTCCATCGCCCAGGCCATGCGAGCGGAGACGTAGGTCGCATGATAAATCCCATCCATAGGCCGTGGGTCCGACCTCAAGGGAGACTCGTAAAGCTCGTCGTCTGTATTGAAAACCAAAGGTTCTTCGATCGTCAGCCCAAAGAGCAGTGAGTGAGATGCCTCATGGGCCAAAACCTCAACGCAGGCCAAGGGCGTCTTGTGATGTTTGGGGTTCAGCATCAGAAGTCCCCAGAATTGATAGTGGGAGGCACCGTCGAATTCGAAATCCACTCCGCTTGGTGCGTGCGCCAAAAGCACTTCGCGTACGGTCTCGTTTATCTCCGCATGCAATCCCGGGATCGCGCTCTCCATCATCGAGAAGCCTTCGTCCAGAAGCGCGGAGAACGCTTTGGCCACTTTTTCGGGAACAGCGGCCAATGCCACGTCTCCGTCCCGTTTGAGCGCGTCTTCCAAAGCAACGGCGCTGCCATCGCCAAATGCATGGATTTGGCGCATCGTCGAGCGATCTGGCAATCCCGTCAAACGCTGTGACAGCGTTCGCGCCAATGCCAGATCATCATCGAGGAGCGCCTGAGCAATCTCAAAATAAGTCTTGAAGAAAAGCGGCTGCACACGCCGGTCGCGATCCAAACCCTTAGCCGCTTCGGCAAGAGATGCTGCAAGAGGGTCGTCGCCGGTACATGCCTCGGCCAGATGGTCCAAGCTTGACGCCAGTTCTTGGTGGAACCGCGCGTCCAGAAATGCAGCGCGCTCGCCCGAAGGGGCGAACGCGCTCAAATCAATTCCCGCCATTTTTGGAAATCCGTTTCAGGCGCGCAAGGCGCGGCCTACTCTTAAACCGGACGCAGGCTGACTTTGCCTTGCATCGCGCCGATCTTGTCGACTTTGCCAGCTTTGACGCCGGCCTTGAAGCCAGACTTGCCCTCTTTCGAGCCAATCTTGCCGCCGGATTTTATTCCAATCGCGGCATTTGCTTGCGCTTCAGCCACCATGAGTTTGAAGCCCAACAACTTGGACGGGTCGATATTAGTCGCGCTCATTCAATTGCTCCTTTTGCTTACCCAGACACTGTCACGGCAATTCCATACCTGTCAACGGGCGGGCCTCGATAACAACAAACGCCTGTGCCCAAGGGTGATCATCGGTCAGGGTGACATGTATGATGGCTTCGTGGCCTGCCGGGGTCATCTCCGTGAGCCGTTCCTTGGCCCACCCGGTCACTTCCATCACGGGCTGACCGGTTCGCAAATTGC
>CAYUSM010000021.1:0-27623 GCA_964447345.1 uncultured Sulfitobacter sp.
TGACCCGGAGCGCAAGGCTCAGGATGTCGTCCATATCCTGCTGGCTGGCCCAGCCAAAGGCCGCGATATGTTCCTCGGTGACCAGCGGATCACCCAGGCTGTCGTCCTTGTAGCAATACTCCACAATCGGCCGAGGCAACTGCGTGCCTTCATCGATCCCAAGGCGTTTGGACATGGTGCCCGCCGCATAGTTCCGCACGATCACTTCCAGCGGCACGATCTCGCACTGGCGCACCAACTGCTCACGCATGTTCAGCCGCTTGATGAAGTGTGTGGGCACCCCAATCTGCGCCAGCCCGTTCATGAAGAATTCCGACAGACGGTTGTTCAACACGCCCTTGCCTTCGATCACGTCCTTTTTCTGAGCGTTGAAGGCAGTCGCATCATCTTTGAAGTACTGCACAATCGTGCCAGGCTCGGGGCCTTCGTACAGAATTTTTGCCTTACCTTCGTAGATCTTCTTGCGCCGGGCCATGGGCGTCCTTTCGAACATCAGGTCAGGAGGGTTCCCCAACCCTGTTGTGGCCCTCTTAGTCTATGGTTTGATGTCCTGCAAGCGCAGGGGATGTCTTGCCTTCTGTGCAGCCGATCCCCATCTTAGAAACAAAGCATCATCACCAAGGAGACAGCCAGATGAGCACCATGAAGGACCGCGAAAACGCCTTTGAAAACAAGTTCGCGCACGATGCGGAAATGCAGTTCAAGGCAGAGGCGCGTCGCAACAAGCTTCTGGGGCTCTGGGCTGCTGATCTTTTGGGCAAGACCGGCGATGATGCTGACGCATACGCCAAGGAAGTCATCAAATCCGATTTCGAGGAAGCGGGTGATGAGGACGTCTACCGCAAGGTTTCGGGCGATCTGGGCAGCAAGGCAGACGAGGCCACCATCCGCGCCAAAATGGTCAGCCTGATGGCCGAAGCCAAGGCGCAGATCTACGACGAGCACGACTAAGCGGCTTTGGCCGCAACAAACCTCATAAAGAACTTGAAGATTATGAGCTTGCCGTGATCGAGACTGCGTGAAAAGGGATGCCTGACAGCAACCGCAGGCATCCCCACATGAGCACATCTTTCACCGACCTACTGGCTGAAAAAGGCACCCTGCTGGCCGATGGGGCGACGGGTACAAACCTGTTCAACATGGGTTTGATGTCTGGTGATGCGCCAGAACTCTGGAATACGGATGAACCCAAGAAGATCATCGCCCTCTATAAAGGGGCGGTGGACGCGGGCAGCGACCTGTTTCTTACAAATTCCTTTGGCGCCAATGCGTCCCGCTTGAAACTGCACGATGCGGCCAAGCGCGCCCATGAGTTGAGCCGTGTCTCAGCCGAACTGGGACGCGAGGTTGCCGATACCGCGGGGCGCCCTGTCATTGTGGCGGGCTCGGTCGGTCCGACAGGCGAAATCATGGAGCCCGTCGGCACCTTGTCGCATTCCGTTGCCGTGGAAATGTTTCACGAAACGGCTGACGGTCTGAAGGCGGGTGGCGCCGACATCGGATGGCTCGAAACCATAAGCGCACCAGAGGAATACACCGCCGCTGCCGAAGGCTTTGCCCTCGCAGGACTGCCGTGGTGCGGCACAATGAGCTTTGACACGGCTGGCCGCACCATGATGGGTCTGACCTCCGAAGGGATGGTTGATCTGGTAGAAAGTCTGGACAACAGCCCGCTCGCCTATGGGGCCAATTGCGGCACGGGTGCCTCGGACCTGCTGCGCACCGTGCTGGGCTTTCCGGGCAAAGGCAGCACCCGTCCGATCATTGCCAAAGGCAATGCAGGCATCCCGAAGTACGTCGAGGGTCACATCCACTACGACGGCACACCTGACCTGATGGGCCAATACGCCGTCATGGCCCGCAACTGCGGAGCTTCCATCATCGGCGGCTGCTGCGGCACAATGCCCGAGCACTTGAAGGTCATGCGCGAAATGCTTGATACAACACCGAAAGGCAGCGCGCCCGAACTGGCAGAGATCGTCGCCGTGCTGGGAGATTTCTCATCCGAAGGGGACGGAACAGGCGAGGCCGCAGCCCCCCGGCGCGAACGCCGAGGGCGTCGCCGCGGTTGAGAGGTAGAGCACCGCGCTTATGGGCCGCAGCACGTTATTGGCTCGGATGCCGCGCTTGTCTTTCACGTCGTATCGCCGATCCGGAGTTTCGCAGGAAGTTCAACGCGTTCTTCAGTGGTGCCTTCCTCCGGCTGCATCAACCACCGCGCTGCGGCTGTCCCGATGTCGTATCTTGGCGTCACAGTTGTGGTGATCAACTTGGGCAAGGCAGACAAGAACCCAAGCCCGTTGAACCCGGCAAGCGCCACCTCATTAGGTGTTGAAATACCCTCGGCAAGACAATGCATCAGACCGCCTGCGGCCAAGTCGTCATTGGCATAATAGATCGCACGAGGCCGATTTTGCCTGTGCATCAATTTGGCTGTCATCGTGCGACCAACGTCCATTGACGACGCGACGTCGGATGTCTCTACCGCCATGATCTGAGCACCGGCTTCTTTGATCACTTTGGCAAAAGCCTCAAAACGTTTCGTCGCCCGCAGGTCCAATCCCCCCTGACTTCCGACGTAGCCGAAGGTGCGGTAACCACGGTCAATCAAGTGTCGGGCCATGTCTTCACCCACTTTGATATGGGAAAATCCGAAACAGGTAGAGATGGGGTTACCGTCTGTATCCATGATCTCGGCCACTCGAACACCGGTCTGCGCGATGATCTTCCGCAGCGAGGCCGTATGTTCCAGCCCGGGCAGAATCAGCCCGCGCGGCCGCCAGGACAGCAGGTCAAAAACAAGATCTTCTTCCGCGTCGAGCGAGTATTCAGATACGCCGAAGACCGGTCTCAGGCCGCTCTCGTCAAGTGTTGCGCTGATCCCAGACAACACCTCCGTGAACACCCGGTTCTGCATTGTGGGCACCACCACGCCGACGATTGGATTGTCGTATGTCGCGTTGCCGCCCGCCAGTCGGTTGTGCACGTATCCAATTTCACGTGCCGCTGTAATGACTTCATTTCGCACGTCTTTTGAGATGTAGCCCGTGCCCCGCATGACCCGTGAAACCGTCATTTGGCTCACGCCGGCGACCCGCGCCACATCATGCATGGTCGGCTGAGTCATCTTGGAGTGAGCAGAGCGCCGTTTGACCATTCAGGGGACATCTTTCGATTCTTGGCTTGACCTATGTTTACGTAAACACCTACGTTATGCGCAATGTGTTTACGCAAACATATGCAGCACAGATATGGAACAGAAGTTCGGCGGCCCCACCGCCAGGGAGGAATCATGAAGAAATTGCTACTAAGCTCAGCCATTGCGCTTGCGTCTGCGGGCGCGGCTTTCGCTGACACTTATCGCCCGGAGTGCTTTGCACCTGCACCCGGCACATCAACCATCTCTTACGATGCCAAAGACGGCCCCTTTAAACTGGCCTTCGTGAACGGCTTTGCTGGTAATGACTGGCGTATTCAGGCGATCCAGTCGGCAAAGGCCTGGGCCGCACGGCCCGAGAATGCAGGCAAGATTGACGAATTCACCGTTGTTTCGGTCGGCAACGACAGCGCAGCGCAGATTGCCGCCATCGATAACTTCATCGCGGCAGGCTACGACGCCATCACCTTCATCGCCGTCAACCCAACTGCGTTTGAGCCGGTCATCCGCCGGGCAGAACGCGCAGGCACGGTGCTGGTACCCTTCGACAACGTTCTGGACACCGACAAAGTCGTGCAAGTCAACGAAAGCCAGAAAGATCTCGGCGCGCTCAAGGCGCAGACAGTGATGGACATCCTCGGTGGTGAGGCTGACAAAATCCTCATGGTCAACGGTCTGCCCGGCAATGCCACTGACCGTGACCGTCGGCTGGGCATGATGAGCGTGCTGGAAAACGTCGACGGACTGGAAATTGTTGAAGTGGTTGGAAATTGGGACACCGGCACCAGCCAAAAGGTTGTGGCTGATGCCCTCGCAACCCATGGCCAGTTTGATGCAGTGGTCTCGCAACACGGGTCTGCCGGGTCGATCAACGCCATGCAGGCGGCAGGCCATCCCGTCGTCCCCATGGGGGTAGACGGCGAAAACGGCGTGCGCATGCTGATGGATGAACTGGACATCCCCGGTGTCTCCGCCAGTCAGGCGCCTGCGATGTCAGCCGTCGCTCTTGAAGCGGCAGTGGCGCTGCTGGAAGGCAACGAACTGCCTCAGACGATCTTCCTGCCCATTCCGCAGGTCGACGCAGCTGATCTTGAGGCGGGTGTGAACTACTTCCCGGATTTGCCAAAGTCCTTCAACACGGGGACAGGCTACAAAGAATGTTTTGCCCCCTTCACACCAGAAGAGCTTTTGGGCCAGTCGCCCGACAACACCTAAACCCCTCCCAAGGGGCGGCGCGTGAAGACACGCGCCGCCTCCTCTTCTAAAGTGATCACCATGCCAGACAACAGCACAGCTCTTCTTGAGATGCGCGGTATCTCCAAGCATTTTGGAGCGACAAAAGCGCTCGACGGGGTCGATTTTGTCTGCAATGCAGGCGAGGTTCACGCCGTATTGGGGGAGAACGGCGCAGGCAAATCCACACTGATGAAGCTGATCGCGGGTGTCCTGCAACCCACGCATGGCCAGCTTCGCGTGGACGGTAAAGAAGTGTCACTGAATAGCCCGCAAGCCGCATTGCAGCAGGGGCTGGTCTGCATGTTTCAGGAACTGTCTTTGGTGCCAGACCTTACAGTCCGCGAGAACCTCCTTCTGGGGGCACCCGGCGCAGGGATCGGATGGCTGCGCGGTCAGGGTCTGGGCAAAGCGCAGGATGTCCTGAACCGCATTGGCGGAGAGCAGATCCGGATGGCAGCACGGGTCGCGGATTTAACGCTGCCTCAACGCCAGCAGGTCGAGATCGCCAAGGCCATCATGAAAAACCCCCGGCTCCTGATCCTGGACGAGGCCACCTCAGCACTCAGCGCGTCGGTTGTTGAACGGGTCTTTGACCTTGTCCGCGAAGAACGTGACAACGGCACAGCCATTCTCTTTATCTCCCACCGTTTCCACGAGATCGAAGCACTGGCTGACCGCGTGTCCGTCTTCCGCAACGGTCAGCGGGTCGAGACTTTCGTCAAAGGCGCGCACAACTACAGCGAAATCATCAGCATGATGGTGGGCCAGAAGATCGAAGAGCTGTTCCCGGCAAAATCACCTGCTCGAAAGGACGCGGAAGTCGTCCTTGATGTAAAAAACTACCGCTGGGAAGGCCGGGTGCGGGACGTCAGTCTAAAGGTCCGGCGGGGCCAGATCGTCGGTCTTGGCGGGCTTGACGGACAGGGACAAGGTCCTTTTCTGCTGGGGCTTTTCGGGCTCCTGCGCAAAGCGGAAGGGACAACCGAGATCTCGGGTCAGGCAAGGGAAATCAACAGCCCCAAGCAGGCGAAGAGACAGGATATCTCACTGGCCTACATCCCCGAAGACCGAAAGACGGAAGGCTTGATCCTCGACCAGAGCATTCAGGAGAACCTCGAGCTGGCAGCATTGGGCAGGCCGGACCTCAACGCAGGCGACACGGGGCTTTATGCAGGATCACTGGACCAACTTGCCCTCAAGCACGGCGGGTTGGATCTGCCTGTCTCTTCGCTGTCGGGTGGCAATCAGCAGAAGGTTGTTCTTGCCAAATGGTTGGCCCTCAACCCACGTTGCCTGCTCCTTGCCGATCCAACACGCGGCATTGACGTAAAGACCAAGACCCAAATCTATGCCATCCTGCGGCAACTGGCCGATCAGGGCACCGCGATCCTGTTGCTCAGCACCGATTACGAAGAGTTGATCCAGCTTTGCGATGAAACACACATTTTCTTTGATGGCGAAGTGGTTGCATCACTCAGCGGCGAAGACCTGACGCCGGAAAACATCATTGCAGCAACGCTCAACGTGGCCCCACAAGCGCAGGTCGCCCATGCTTGATTACATGAAGTCGAACCGGCGCGAAGTCATTGCAGCTGTCGTGCTTATCGTCCTGCTGACAGCCTATCTTGGCACACATCCCCGCGGGGCCTCGACCTATGTGATGACAATCTGGGCGAACCAATGCCTGATCCTGGGGCTTGCAGCCTGCGCACAGTTCTTTGCGGTCGTGGTTCGGGGGATCGATCTGTCCGTGGGCGCGGTGATGGCGCTGACCAATTGCATCGCCTCTTATCTGCTCGATGGCTCGGCGTTCGGGATCGGCCTCGGAATGATCGCCGTTGCAATTGCCGGAGCCCTCTGTGGGCTGTTGAACGGGTTGATCATTGTTTACGGCCGCATCCAGCCCATAGTGGTGACGCTTGCCACGGCATCGATCTTTGTTGGCATCGCCCTGCTGTTGCGGCCCACGCCAGGTGGCGCGGTGAATTATGATCTTGCGGATGCGATGACGCTGGATGTTCTGGGCATCCCGACTGCCCTGATCATCACCGGCGTCGCAGTGATCGGCTTCTGGCTTCCTTTCAGACGCACAGGCCTGGGCTTGGGGCTCTACGCGCTCGGTTCCTCCGAACAGGCGGCGTTTCAATCCGGCCTCAATACCAAGCTAATCCGCCTCGCTGCTTTTACGCTGGCAGGTCTGTTTGGCGGGTTTGCTGGTCTGTTCTACAGTTTCGTGACCACAACCGGGGACGCCGGGATTGCGGCGGGCTTCACCCTCAACTCCATCGCTGCCGTTGTGTTGGGTGGCGTTCTGTTACGCGGCGGCGTCGGATCATTGATCGGTGCCTTGGCAGGTGCGTTCATTCTAAAGACCATTGCGTCGCTGATGTTCTTCTCCGGCATCCCGTCCCTCGCCCAGCCGCTTTTTGAAGGGATGATCCTGGCTGCTGCCATTGCGATTGGCGGTGCTGACGTGCTGCGCGCCCGGAACAAGCTGGAGGTCTTCTCCTGATGCTGCGTTCTCTCTCCATCGACAGCCTGATGCCCTATTTCGGTGTGGTGCTCTTGATCATTGTCGGGAGCTTTTTCTTCCCGCAGGTTCTGAGCACGGGTTATCTTACCCAACAACTTCAGATTGCAGCCTTTCTGGGCCTTCTGGCGACCGGTGCAACCATCGTCATCCTGTTGGGGCACATCGACCTCTCGGTCCCTTGGGTCCTGACGGGGGCGGCTATTCTGTCAACTGCCCTCGTCGGCAGCGGAAACCCCGTGCTCAGCACCCTCGCCGTGCCAGCCGCACTGGCTTTCGGAGCCCTGATCGGGGTCGTCAACGGACTGGGTGTGGCCATCCTGCGTATCCCATCAATGGTCTGGACACTGGCCGTGAACTCAATGTTGCTAGGCCTTGCAGTCTTGAACACCGGCGGCTTCAACCCCAAAGGAGAGGCGAGCCCGCTGATGATTGCCATGGCAGCCGGCGACATCCTCGGCCTGCCGATCAGCTTCCTGATATGGATCGCCCTTTCCATCGCCCTGGCCTATTTCCTCACCCGCACGCCCTTCGGGCGCTACCTTCGGTCTATCGGCTTCAACGAAAAGGCGACATTTCTTTCTGGTGTCTCCACGCCTTCGGTCGTCTTTGCTGCCTTTGCGATTGCAGGCATGTGCTCGGCCCTTGGGGGCGTAATGCTGGCCGGATACGCCAACCAAGCCTATCAAAGCATGGGTGATCCCTTCCTTTTGCCCACCATCGCCGCGGTTGTGATCGGCGGGACCTCCATTCTGGGTGGTCGAGGCGGTCTCTTTGGAACCATTGGCGGCGCCTTGTTCATCACCTTGCTGACCTCTCTTTTGTCGGTCATGCAGATCGAGGATGCCTGGCGCAACATCATCTTCGGGGTCATCATCTTAATGATGCTGCTGTTTCAAACTCTGCGAAAGGGAGCCGTCGCATGACCATGCCCCGATACATCACCGTCGATCCTGTATTTGAGGATTACATTGATACCACGCGCCCGCCCGAACAGATCGCCGGGGGCTGTACCTGGACAGAAGGTCCGGTGTGGTTGGACGGTCAACTCTTCTTCAACGATATCCCCAACAAACGAATGATGCGTTGGACCGAAGGAACCGGCGCGCAGGTCGCGTTGGAAAACAGCGAGTTTGCGAATGGCAACACGCTCGACCCCGAAGGAAAGATGGTGTCATGCGAGCACGGCGGACGGCGCGTAATCCGGCGGCATGATCCCATGAATGCAGAGACTGTCGACATCATCGCTGAACGGTTCGAAGGCAAGCGCCTGAACTCACCGAACGATGTGGTTGTCCGGTCGGATGGCTCGGTTTGGTTTACGGACCCGCCTTATGGGATCAACTCAGACATTGAGGGATATCCTGCAGAAAGCGAAATCGGCGGCTGTTACGTCTTCTGCGCCGAGCCCGACGGCACCCTTCACGCCGTCGCCACGGATTTCGACAAGCCCAATGGTCTTGCTTTCTCGCCCGACGAAAAGCGCCTTTATGTCGCGGACTCCGGTGCGATCAAAGGCGCGAGCTTCCCCGGCATTGATTACGATCTACCGCACCATATCCGGGTGTTCGACGTTGACGGCGTGACGCTCTCCAACCCACGCATCTTTGCAGTTGTTGCACCCGGCGTGCCAGACGGGTTCCGCGTGGATCAGGACGGCAACATCTGGACCTCGGCGTTGGACGGCATTCATTGTCTCTCCCCCGAAGGCGCGCTCTTGGGCAAGATTTGGTTGCCGCAACAGACATCCAACATCTGTTTCGGTGGCGCTGAAGGGCAGACGATGTTCATCACCTCTTCCGACAAGGTCTACCGTGTCGAAAGCACGCGGCGTGACGCCTCCCATCTGCTGAGAGACAGCAAAGGAATGCGACCATGAGCCAGCGTATCGCCGTCTACGGACTGGGGTCCATGGGCTTTGGCATGGCCCAATCATGCCTGCGCGCAGGCTTTCAGGTGCATGGTGTTGATGTCGCAACCGAAAACGTTCAACGCTTTCAGGCCGAGGGCGGACAGGCAGAAGCTGTTGCGGATGTGGCCTCTTCTCTCGATGCGGTCGTCGTCGTGGTGCTGAATGCGGCGCAGGTGGAAAACGTCCTCTTTGGAGAGGATGGCATCGTCTCCCGTCTGTCCAAAGGTACAGTTGTGATGGCCTGCGCCACTGTTCCCCCAGAGTTCGCCAGGGACATTGAGCAGCGCTGCAACGCCTACGGCGTTCACTACCTTGATGCCCCGATCTCTGGCGGGTCGGTCAAGGCCGCAGCGGGGCAACTCAGCGTCATGGCCTCTGGCACTGTTGCAGCTTTTGATGCAGCTGACCCCATCCTGAAAGCCACCGCCACCACAGTTTTCCGCTTGGGTGATGCCGCCGGGGCCGGATCGGCGATGAAGGCCGTGAACCAACTACTGGCCGGGGTGCATATCGCAACGATGGCCGAAGCTCTGACCTTTGGCATGACACAGGGCATACAACCCGACACCTTCTTGGACGTTATCAGCCAATGTGCTGGCAGTTCCTGGATGCTGGAGAACCGCGCGCCCCATGTGGTCGCCGGTGATTATACGCCGCACAGTCAGGTCAACATCTGGCCCAAGGACCTTGGCATTGTTCTGCAAGCCGCCAAATCGGTTGGATTTCATGCGCCCATCACCGAAACGGCCCTCGCACAATACAGGCGCGCCGTTGAGATGGGATTGGGACACGAAGATGACGCAGCTGTCGCCAAGGTCTATGCAGAAGCGACGGGGCTGACCTTGCCGGGAGGAAACACATGAAACTGGGCTGTATCGGTGACGATTTCACCGGGTCAAGCGATCTTGCCAATACGCTTGCCAAGCAGGGAATGCGCGTTGTGCAATATTCCGGCATCCCATCCGGCCCTGCCGACGCTACGGTCGAAGCCGGCGTCGTGTCACTCAAGTCCAGGTCCATCGCTCCGGTGGAGGCCGTTGCGCAGTCACTTGCAGCGCTGGACTGGCTAAAGGCGCAAGGCTGCGAGCAATTCTTCTTCAAGTATTGCTCCACGTTTGACTCCACTACGACAGGCAACATCGGACCGGTGGCCGACGCGCTTGCCGATGCCTTGGGGGCGGATCGCGTGATCGTTTGCCCGGCATTCCCCGGCACGGGACGCTCCGTCTATCAAGGGCATCTTTTCGTCAACGATCGCCTGCTCAACGAAAGCGGCATGGAGAACCACCCTCTCACACCGATGACGGACGCCGACCTGCGCCGCTGGATGGCACCACAAAGCAGGTACGAGATCGGCCATGTCAGCTCGCACTCTGTATTTGCTGGCGCCGATGCGATTGCTGCGGCACTGGACGCGCAACATGCGGCGGGTAAACGGCATATCGTTGTCGATGCTATCCGCGATGAGGACCTGATGGAAATCGGCCGTGCGGCTGCCGACCTCAAGCTGGTGACAGGTGGATCTGGTGTGGCGCTTGGCCTGCCCACCAACTTCGGCTGCACCCCTGGCACGCCCGCCTGGCAAGAACAACCTGGTCCAGCTCTTGCGGTATCGGGGTCGTGCTCCACGGCGACGCGTGCTCAGGTGTCTTGGCACGCCGCGCGTCATCCTGCGCGCGAATTGCACGCTGAAGACATCATTGAGAGCCGCATATCCCCCGCCGAGGTCCTTGAATGGACGTCAGCCCAAGAAGGTCTGCCGCTGATTTATAGCTCTGCCGACCCTTCGGTCGTAAAGGCCGTGCAGGACCGCTTTGGTCGCGAGGAGGCGGCCAAAGCCATCGAAACCTTCTTCGCCGACCTTGCGCGCCTTGCCGTCACCTCCGGCATCACCCGGATCATCACGGCAGGCGGCGAAACCTCCGGCGCGGTGGTTGAGGCGCTGGATCTGGAGGAACTGGTCATCGGCCCGGAGATTGATCCCGGCGTCCCTGCCCTGCGTGCAGGCCCAAACCTCGCCGTTGCGCTCAAATCGGGGAACTTCGGTGCCGAGAACTTTTTTGAGAAAGCGGCAGGAGTACTTGGGCCATGAGCGAGGCAAAGCTACGCGAAGCTATCTGTCGGCTTGCCCAATCCCTCTATGACCGTGGTCTGACCCACGGCTCCACAGGCAACATATCCTCTCGGACCGAAGACGGGGGGCTCCTCGTATCGCCCACTGGGACAAGCTTTGGCCGTCTTGACCCTGCTCGCCTCAGCCGGTTTGACGCCGATGGACGCCTGATTGACGGGGATGCGCCAACCAAGGAGATGCCGCTTCACTCCGCATTCTATGACACCCGCAGCACCGCGGGGGCCGTGGTGCACCTCCACTCATGCCACTCCGTCGCCTTGTCGCTTCTGCCTGACAATGACGCGGACAATTTCATTCCCCCATTGACGCCCTACGCGATCATGCAATTGGGGAAAGTAAAGCTCTTGCCCTTTTTCGTACCCGGGGATCCTGCCATGGGGGATGCCGTGCGTGGCCTTGCCGGAAAACGTGCGGCAGTGATGCTGGCCAATCATGGCCCCGTCGTTGCAGGCAAAACAGTCGAGGCCGCCTGCAACGCCATCGAAGAGCTTGAAGCGACGGCCCGTCTTGCCCTGATGATGCGCGGCCTGCCTGCGCAGGCGCTCTCATCGGATCAGATCAGTCAGGTGATCACCAAATTTGATGTGGAGTGGGACACATGATCCAATTCTCTGCGAACCTTGGCTTTCTGTGGACTGACCGACCGTTACCAGACGCAATCCACGCCGCCAAAGCAGCCGGATTTGCTGCGGTGGAATGTCATTGGCCCTACGATATCCCGGCAAGGGATGTGCGTGCGGCTCTTGATGACACAGGCCTGCCTATGCTGGGGCTGAACACCCTGCGCGGAAAGCCCGGCGAGAATGGCCTTTCTGCTCTCCCCGGACGTGAGGAAGAGGCAAGAGCCGCCATCGATCAAGCCATCGCTTATGCCGATGCGGTTGATGCAAAAGCGATCCATGTCATGGCCGGATTTGCCTCAGGCGACGCCGCAAACCAAACGTTCGAAGCCAACCTCACGTATGCGACCCAACAGACCAACCGCACAATCCTCGTTGAGCCTCTGAACCGACACGACGCGCCCGGCTACTTCCTTCAAACGACAGATCAGGCCCGCAGGATTATCGAAGATGTCGCGGCCCCAAACCTGAAATTGATGTTTGACTGTTATCACGTGGGCCGGACCGAAGGTGACGTGATGACACGTCTCAGCGATCTGCTGCCGCTGATCGGTCATATCCAATTCGCCTCCGTCCCTGACCGCGGCTCGCCAGATCACGGGGAACTGCACTACGGTGCGATCTTTTCACATATCGCATCGCTGGGGTGGACCACCCCGCTGGGAGCAGAGTTCAAACCAAGTTCTCCAGACAGCATCTCAAGCTGGATCAAACCTTTGTCTTTGTTCTCGAAAATCTCAACTTAGCTGGCAATGCGCTCCGTCGCCCCCCTTAGAACAGTGACATCTGCGCGCCCACCAAGACCGGTGGCCGAAACAGATCACATCTCATCGGCGGCGCGCTCTTGCCCAGTCCCAAACGTTTGATTGCAATCTCGAAACGGCGCGCGACCATCTCCGCATAGGGTCCCTCGCCCCGCATACGCTTGTGCCAGGTTGCGTCATACTCCTTACCGCCATGCATCTCGCGCAGGCGCGACATGATCCGCTCCGCCCGATCCGGGAAATGCGCCGCCAGCCATTCCTGAACAAGCGGCGATACCTCCTGCGGCAACCGCAGCATGATCCAGCTCGCGTGCCGCGCGCCAGCCTCCCGGCCCGCCGCAAGTATCGCTTCCATCTCCGGGTCCGTCAGCGCGGGGATCATGGGCGACGCCATGACACGCACCGGCACACCGGCTTCCGCCAGTCGCCGTATCATCTGCAAGCGCCGTTGAGGGGCCGGTGCCCGAGGCTCCATCAGTCGGCTGAGCTTCGCATCCAGAGTGGTCACCGATATACCAACCCGCATTAGACCGCGCTTGGCCATACGTCCAAGTATGTCAATGTCACGCTCAATCAGGCTGCCCTTGGTGACAATCGCGGTTGGATGCCCGGTCTCTTCCAAAACCTCAAGGCATTCCCGCATGATACCGTGTTCCCGCTCTATCGGCTGATAGGGGTCGGTGTTTGTACCGATGGCAATCGGTGCCACACGGTACCGTTTGTTCGCCAGTTCACGCTGCAATACTGCGGCCGCATCGCGCCGCGCGACCAGTTGCGTCTCGAAGTCCAATCCGGGCGACAGCCCAAGATACGCGTGGCTTGGGCGCGCAAAGCAATAGACGCACCCATGTTCGCAGCCCCGGTATGGATTGATCGATCGATCAAATGGCAGATCAGGCGACCGGTTGTACGTGATCATCCGCCGCGGCACCTCAATCCGCGTCTCGGTCCGCATCACCGGCAGATCTTGGTCCTCACCACCCCATCCATCATCCACGACCTCGCGCGCATGCCGTTCGTAGCGCCCCTCATGATTGCTCAGCGCTCCGCGACCCCTGATCCGAAAGTGTCGGCTTTCATCGTCCATATCAAACGATAGAACAAATAAAGAACATACGCAATCAACGTCAGCTACCGCCCTGCCATACATGCAAAATTCTCATAATCATGAAGAGAAAAATGCGTCGCCAAAAACACGGACGATGTCGCAATCTGTGCACAGAATCCGTATGTTTCGTGACAAAAGGATCCAAATCAACCCCTGCAGGCAGAGCAGAAGGAACACGGCATGTCCGACGAAGACGAAATCATCCTGTCCGAACTCGATGACGAAGAGCTTGTCCAACAAATGTTCGACGACCTCTATGATGGTCTGAAAGAAGAGATCGAAGAGGGCGTGCAAATCCTGCTGGAGCGGGACTGGGAACCTTACGAAATCCTGACCAAGGCCCTTGTGGGCGGCATGACGATCGTCGGCGCAGATTTCCGTGATGGTATTCTGTTTGTGCCCGAAGTGCTGCTGGCCGCGAACGCGATGAAAGGCGGTATGGCGATCCTCAAGCCGCTTCTGGCCGAAACCGGCGCGCCGCGTGTGGGCAAAATGGTCATCGGCACCGTCAAGGGCGACATTCATGACATCGGCAAAAACCTCGTCGGGATGATGATGGAGGGTGCTGGTTTTGAGGTCGTGGATTTGGGCATCAACAACCCGGTCGAGAACTACCTTGAAGCGATGGAAAAGGAAGGCCCTGATATCCTCGGGATGTCCGCACTTCTCACAACGACAATGCCCTACATGAAGGTCGTCATCGACACGATGGTCGAACAGGGCATCCGCGATGACTACATCGTGCTGGTGGGCGGCGCGCCATTGAATGAAGAATTCGGCAAGGCCATCGGCGCCGACGCCTACTGCCGCGACGCCGCCGTGGCGGTAGAGACCGCCAAGGAATGGATGGCACGCAAGCACAATCAAGCCAAATCCGCCTGATCATGCGATGCCTTGCGCAAAACGGCCTCGCCCCAAGGCGGGGCCTTTTTTGTGCATGGTTGCCTGCTTATCTCGGTCAGAGAAAGGACGTACCGATGCCCCTGACCCGATTGCTGATCATCTTGTTCGCCGTGATCTTTGCCGCAGGCGTGACGATTTGGCTGCTCACTCTTGGCAGCCCCGGGTTGCTCGTGGCCGCCCTGCCCGCCTTCCTGATCGCGGCCGCAGCCATATACTTTCTGCGCCGATGATCCCGTCGGACACAGCGCTCACCGAAGACGGCCTTGCCCTCACCGCCGCGCGCGGCCGCGTGCTGCTCATTGCCTGTGGGGCGCTGGCCCGTGAAATTCTGGACCTCAAACAGCGCAACAACTGGGATCATCTGGATCTCACCTGCCTGCCTGCCAAGTATCACCTCTACCCAGACCGGATCACCGCTGAGGTCCGCGCAGCAGTCAAGAAACATCGAGAAGACTACGTAGATATCTTTGTCGTCTACGCGGACTGCGGTACCGGTGGTTTGCTTCAAACGGCCTGCGCCGAACTTGGCGTTGAAATGATTGCAGGGCCACATTGTTACAGTTTCTTTGAGGGAAATGACGCCTTTGCCGCCAAGGCGGACGAGGAGTTCACCGCCTTCTACCTCACTGATTTTCTTGTTCGCCAGTTTGACGCCTTTGTCTGGAAACCCATGGGGCTCGACCGCCATCCCGAACTGCGCGACATGTACTTTGGCAACTACGAAAAGCTGATCTATCAGGCGCAGACTGACGACGCAGAACTGACCGAAAAGGCAGAGGCGTGCGCGCAGAAACTTGGCCTTGCGTTTGAGCGTCGGTTCACCGGCTACGGCGATTTGGAGACCGCACTGAAGACACTTTGATCAGTGTTGGATCGACGACCCCGACCTACCGTTCTTGCAACGCCAACCTCACACCCAATGCGCAATAGATGCTGCCAACCACTTTGCCCTGCCACTTAAGGACAGTTGGATTGCGACGAAGGAAGTTGCCCAGTCCTCCTGCGGCAAAAGAATAGACAATTGTACTGAAGAACCCGATCAAGGCGAAGACGACACCCAGAATGGTCAATTGCATGACCACGAAGCCGTTTTCGGGCACCACAAACTGCGGCAGGAAAGCGAGGAAGAAGAGCGCGGTTTTCGGGTTCAGGACTTCAGCAAGTATCGCTTGCCGGAAAGCTTGTGGCGCCGTGATCGGAACGCGCCCTTGGCCAAGATCGACCGATGTTTTATCAAATATCGCCCTCAAACCAAGATACACCAGATAGGCAGCGCCAAGATACTTCACGACGGTAAAGAGCGTCGCGGAGGCGGCGATAATAGCCGAGATACCGACAACGGCCATGATCGTGTGAATGATGTCACCTGCGGTGATGCCAGCGCCTGTGGCGATGCCGACCTTGGTTCCAGAAGTGGTGGCACGCGCAACCGTCAACAGGGTCGCCGGTCCGGGAATGAAGACAAAGCCAAGAACGATCAACGCGTAAGTCAGCAAAACTGCAGTGTCGATCATTCCGTTTTCTCCTTATCAAGCTCGAAGCATCAGAAACCCATAGTTTGCGACCATTGACAAGCTCTTCGCCAAATCCTTCGGCGAGATCAGAAAAACCAATGCGGTGGGTCATTCAGCAAGGTCCACAATGCAGGGCGCACAACCTCAAGCCGCTGCAGCCGTCTCCCTGATCCGCTCGATCATCGCGCGCAAACCGTTTGAACGCTGTGCGGAGAGATGATCGTTCAAGCCAAGCCGTCCCATCTCGGCCCGCGCATCGACGGCCATCACTTCCGATGGCGTGAGCCCATTGTAGAGCGTTCTAAGCACCGCGATCAGACCGGAGACAATCATCGCATCACTTGCCCCATCAAAATGCAGCTTGCCGCCGTCAAAGTTGGCATGCAGCCACACCTGGGATGCGCAGCCATCAACCTTTGTTGCAGGCACGCGCAACTCCTCGGCAAGTGGCTCCATCGCCTTGCCCTGGTCAATTACATGACGGTATCGGTCTTCCCAATCGTCCAGAAACTCGAAATCCTCGACAAGCTCTTCAAACGCGGCGTTGGCCATGCGGTGCTGATCCTTTGCTAACCCTTGCGCCATGACCTAGGAGCCCGCCTGCCAAAGGTCCAGCCCCTTCCCAAGGCGTATTCAATAGGCTACTCAAAAGACGAGCAGAACTTCCAAGGCAGGCCCCATGCGCAAGACCCTCCCCCTTCTTCTGGCAGCAACGCTTGTCCTGACCGCCTGCGCCGGCATTCGCGACAGCCGCGTGAACCCGTTCAACTGGTTTGGCCAGTCGCGGTCAGAGCGTATTGAGCCTGCGGCCAACACCAATCCGCTGATCCCACGTGGCGGTGGCCTTTTCGCCCGTGCCCGCGCGCAGGACAACGTCTATCTTGGCCGTCCTTTTGAGCAGGTCACCGACCTGACGATTGAACGGGTGCCCGGCGGTGCCATCATCCGCGCCACCGGCCTTGCCGCGCGGCAAGGCATCTACGCGGTACAGCTCACGCCGGAGAACGAGGAAGAAGAGGCCGTGGACGGCACATTGACCTATCGCCTGGAAGGCATCCGGCCCTCGCGCCCAACGCCTGTCGGAACGGTGCCAACGCGGGAAGTCATTGCAGCACGACGGGTCACAGACCAGCAATTGCAGGGCGTACGGCGCATCCGTGTCGAAGGTCAATTGAACGCACAGGTTGCGCGCCGCTGAGCCCTTATTAGGTTGGCCCAGTCCGGGCAATCCTGTGTAAGACGTTCGCCTAGGCGGCTGCGGTCACGATGACTTCAACGCGCATGTCCGGATGCGCCAGCTTGGCCTCGCCGCAGGCCCGTGCAGGCGCGTGGCCCTCTGGCACCCAGGCATCCCAGACGCCATTCATCTCGGCAAAATCCGACATATCCGACAGCCAGATGACCGCCTGCAGGATGCGTTCGCGTCCCGATCCAGCCTCCGCCAGCAGCGCATCAACCTTGTCAAGGCATTCCTGCGTTTGTGTCGCCACGCTCTCGCCCGGTGTCCCCACCTGACCAGCCAGATAGACCGTGCCGTTGTGCTTCACGATCTGGCTCATCCGTTGGTTGGTATGATGCCGTTCAATATCAGCCATGCTGTGTTCTCCCCATCTTCTTTTGTCGGGTTTTCAGACCTCGACCACCTCCACATCGCTGCCCTTGGCGGTCAGCGCAATCTCACCATCGCAAAGCCGCAGCGCGTCGTTGCCAAAAACCTCGCGCCGCCAGCCTTTCAAGGCGGGCAAATCCCGCTGACCTGCAGCAATCCCATCCAGATCGGCCGCCGGTGCGATCAACTTCGCTGCGACGCCCTCTTTTTCCGTCTTTGCCTTCAGCAAGACGCGCAACAGGTCCGCCAACGCCGGATTTACCTGCAGCTTGTCCCGGCTCCGATCCGGCTTGGGCAGGTCTTCCGGCTTGCACGCCCGACCGGCGGCAATGGCCTTCAAGATACCGTCGGCAATCTCGCCCTTACGGGCTTCGCGCAGCAACAGTCTCGCCCGGCTTAGCTCTTCGTAGTTGCTGGGCTTGAGGCTCGCAAGCTCAACCAGCGCGTCGTCCTTGTAGACCCGGTTGCGCGGCACGTTGCGCTCCTGCGCGTAAGACTCTCGGAAAGCGGCCAGTTCCCGCACAATCCCCAGAAACTTGGGGGAGTTCGTTCGTGTCTTCACCCGTTTCCAGGCATCTTCGGGCGCAGTGATGTAAGTCTCGGGAGACGTCAGAGTGGTCAACTCTTCCGCAACCCAGCGCGCCCGCCCGCTTTCTTCAAGCTTATCGGCAAGAAACTCGTAGATCTGACGCAGGTGCGTCACGTCGGCCAAGGCGTACTTCTTCTGCGCATCAGACAGGGGGCGCCGCGACCAATCGGTAAACCGCGAGGTCTTGTCCACACCGGAATGGCAGATCTTGCGCACCAGCGTCTCATAGCCAACCTGCTCCCCAAATCCGCAGACCATGGCCGCGACCTGAGTGTCGAACAAAGGCTCCGGAAAGACCTGCGCATCGACATAGAAAATCTCAAGGTCCTGACGCGCAGCGTGAAACACCTTGACGACATTGGTGTCGCGGAAAAGGGCATAGAGCGGCTCCAACTCAATGCCATCAGCCAGTGGATCAACCAGCACCGCATTGCTGTCGTCCTGTCCCGGCATGGCCAACTGCACCAGGCAGAGTTTGGAGTAATAAGTTCGTTCCCTCAGAAATTCAGTGTCGACGGTGACAAAGGGATGTTGTGCCGCTTGGCTGCAGAATTCAGCAAGATCGGCGGTCGTTGTTATTGTTTTCATAAACTCACTTCGCGGCGGGAACGGCGTTGGCGTTAAATTAGAACAGCTATAGCACCCAACCAGACTTGACCAGTCAGGCGGTGATATGGACAGGCGTGCGGTCCCCTTGTGCGAAGCGGCGCAGCACTGCCGGATAGAGTTTGTGCTCCAGTTTGAGCACCCGTCCTGCCAAGCCATCGGGTGTGTCGTCTGGCAACACATCAAGACTGGCTTGTCCCAGCAAAGGCCCCTCGTCCAGTTCGGCAGTGACTTCATGCACGGTGCAGCCGTGCTGTGCATCACCCGCTTCCAGTGCACGGGCGTGGGTATGCAGCCCCCGGTACTTGGGCAACAACGAGGGATGGATGTTGATCATACGCCCGGACCACCCGTCGATGAAACCGCCGGTCAGCACACGCATGAAACCAGCAAGACAAATGATATCAGGCGCATAGGGCGCGATCTTCGCGTTGACTTCCGCCTCGAATGCCACCCGGTCCCCTTTGAAGGGACGATGATCCACGACCTCGGTCGGGATGCCACGCCCCTGCGCCCAGGCGATGCCGCCTGCATCTTCTTTGTTGGAGAAGACAAGACACGGCCGCGCTGGATGATCGCCGGTCATATCCTCCACCAGCGCACGCATATTGGACCCGCCACCGGAAAGGAAAATCGCGACCCGTTTGGTCAAAGCAGGCTACCTTTGTAGGTCACACCCGCTCCCTTCACGATATGCCCGATCTCAATCGCTGCGTGCCCATCTGACGCAAAGGCTGCACGTGCTGTTTCAACCTTGTCCTGCGGCACAACCGCGATCATGCCCATTCCGCTGTTGAAAGTCTTGAGCAATTCTGCCTCAGCCATGCCGCCCTGCACGGCAAGCCACTTGAAGACCGGTGGCAAGTCCCAGGCATCCAGATCAATCTCGGCTCCCAACTCTTCCGGCAAGACGCGCGGCAGGTTTTCGGTGAGCCCGCCACCGGTGATATGTGCCAGCGCGTTCACACTATCATCGCGCAGGGCCGCAACAGCACCTTTCACATAAAGCTTTGTCGGCGTCAGCAGCACCGCGCCAAGGGTGCCTTCCCCCCAAGGACAGGCATCATCCCAGCCAAGACCGCTCAACTCAACCACCTTGCGCACAAGCGAATAGCCATTGGAGTGCACACCATCGCTCGGCAGGCCCAGCAGCACATCACCTTCGGCCACGTGACGTGGCAGTTCAGCGCCGCGTTCCATGGCACCAACCGAAAACCCAGCCAGATCAAAATCGCCCGCGTCATACATGCCGGGCATCTCGGCGGTCTCGCCTCCGATCAGTGCACAACCGGATTGCGCGCAACCTTCGGCGATCCCTTCGATGATCCGTGCAGCCTGATCCAGTTCCAGCTTTCCGGTCGCGAAATAATCCAGGAAAAACAATGGCTCAGCGCCTTGGCAAACCAGATCGTTTACGCACATCGCAACCAGATCAATGCCGATCCCGTCCACGTTGCCGGTATCAATTGCAATCCGCAGCTTGGTGCCGACGCCATCCGTCGCGGCCACCAGGACCGGGTCAACAAACCCCGCCGCCTTGAGATCAAAGAGCGCGCCAAATCCGCCCAAGCCTGACATCGTGCCGGGCCGCGCCGTACGCTTGGCGGCCGGCTTGATCCGCTCTACCAGCGCGTTGCCTGCGTCAATATCCACGCCCGCGTCGGCGTAGGTTATCCCGTTCTTGGTCATGGCGCTGCCCCGCTCAGATGCTGTCGGGGCTGCGATACCCCAAGCGTCGGGGTCAGGCAACCGGCACGACAAAAAGTTCGAAGAGCGCCCAAGGGCGCCCTTCTCTGCTCGGGTCTCATCGCATTAATCAGTCTGCGATGACCTGAAAATCAATCCGGCTGTTGGGCAACCCCGGTTGACCTGGCACATCAATGGACCGTGAGGGCGCACCAATCAGAATCTGATCGCTGGGATAGCCTGCGGAAACCAGCGTGCTCATCATCGCAAGCGCCCTAAGGCGGCCCGTCGCAGGGCCTTCGCGGCTACCGGGCTGGTCTTCGTGCTGTCCCACCAACCGCAGGCGCGCACCATCGCAACGCGCCACGTCGGATGCCAACGCATAAATGGCATCCATTTCATTTGTGGAAACCGTAATGGCACCGGGGGCATAGAATTGACGCATCTGCTGCGCCTTGCTCTCTAGCTCCTGCATGCAGGCAGAGACATTGCCCGCCCATGGACGTGCAGACGGCGTGAACCGGGCCTGCTGCACCGTTTCAACCACCGAGAACTCGACCCGGCGGTCGTAATACGCGGCCCCCTTTGGCCCAGTCACATTTGACGGACGCGTGTCGCCGAACCCCACTGCAAAGAAATTCGTGGTATCGATCCCCGAGGCTCCCAGACGAGAAATCACCGCCTGTGCGCGCTTTTCACTCAGTTTCTGGTTCGTCACCGGATCGCCGGACGCATCCGAATGTCCCTCCACCTGGACTGAATATCCCGGGCAATCCCGCGCAACGATCCCAATGAGGCGTGCCGCATTCAGCCCAGCCTCTTCGCCCGAAGCCGCCCCGGTGGGAAAATAGATGCGCGCCTGTGCTGCAAGTGTCTTGAGGTCTTCACCGCAGGCGTTGGCCACGGCAAGCTTACTTTGTGCGTCGTTGAAAAAGGCCGCGGCATTCTCAGTATCGATTGCCGGAACGGGCGCGGGTTTGGCTGCAACCGGTTGCGGCTGCGGCTGCGGTGCGACCTGCAAAAGATCGACGGGCGCGTTCCGGGTGACGGCCTCTTGGCCTTCGATTTGCCCATCCACCACTTGCGGCGCGGTGGTTAACGCCGCCTGCACCGATGCATTCAGCAGGCTCACACCAGACGGATCATCCTCCACGACTTGACCAGCCGGATCAGCGTAGAACGGAGAAAACGCGTTCTTTGGATGCAGAAACCCTGCCGCCACCACGACAATTGCCGCCGTCGGCGCGATCCACGTTATGTTCTCTCTCAGGTATCTCATTGCTCAATCGGCCCCCCAGCCCATATCTTGTTTTGTGTGACCGACGATCAGCAGCTTTTTGCCGGTCTGTCAGCATATAGCGGCAAAGTCCCGCCGCCGGTCAACATGCAGTGGCTGAACATATGGGGTTTTCCCGCAAAAAGGGCAGTATTTCGTCGCAATGCCTCCAATCGGCATCATCGGCAGACCATGCCGGAGCTGCTGATGATCTCGCGATTCGGCGGATTACGCCCGTCCGCAGAATCTCGTGTAAGGCGATTCAGCAAGGCTTGACGATTGCGGCAGGCTTGCATACCCAATCGCCATGGCGGGCCTGTAGCTCAATTGGTTAGAGCAGAGCGCTCATAACGCTTTGGTTGCGGGTTCAAGTCCTGCCGGGCCTACCATACCCTGCCTTACCGCTGCTTGCTGACGTACCAGTTGACGGTCATCTCAACGACCGTGTCGCCGCTCGCGTCCTGCACATCGACATTGATGTCAAAGGCCACCTTACCGTCCGTCTCAATCGCCTGCATCAGCTCCGCACCGCCCTGCGATGCCTTGGCATGCGCAGTAAGCAGCCCATGTGCGACTTTCTTGAAAGCGATGTTCGCTGTCGCAGCCACTGGTCGCATCTGCATGATCGCCGGACCAAAAGCACCGGCCAGTGCCGCACCGGATGCCGCCTCGCCCAAGGTAAACATCGCACCGGCATGCATGCTGCCAATGTGGTTCGACACTTCATTGCGTTGATCCAGCTCTGCACTGGCGACGCCATCACCGATCTCCAGCAGTTTCACGCCAGTGTGAGTGGCAAAGGGTACCGCACTGTCGAGGTGGGATTTGATCATGTCATAAGGGTTCATCGCGCAGTCTCCGATTGGCTTGCACCTAGGTGTGGCAAAGCCAAAGCGCCTGCGCAATTCTTCCGCTGGGTCACAAGCTACCGGGCGATCACGATATCCGCGCGCAATCCTCCAAGACGCGAGGATTCGCCCAGCCTCAAGACGCCCCCATGGGCCCGTGCGATGTCCGTCGCGATGGCAAGGCCCAGACCAACGCCACCGCCCTTGTCCTGATTGCGCGCTGGATCAAGCCGGGTGAAGGGCCGCGCAGCGACCTGCCGTTGGTCTTCTGGGATGCCCGGCCCGTCGTCTTCCACCCGGATGCGCAGAGTCTTTTCCGACAGCATGACCGAGACTTCCGCCTTCGCCCCATACCGCACGGCGTTGGAAATGAGATTGTCTACCGCACGCCGGATGGCCATCGCGCGCAAATTGACGGTGCCTTTGCCGTCTCCTTCGGGCGGCAGCAAGGTAACGTCCCGCCCTGCACGTTGTGCGTCTTCGACGATCTGAGCCGCCATTTCGTGCGGGTCGACACGTTCGGGTGTGCCTTCCGCAGCCCCTTTTGCAAAGCTCAGGAACTCGTCCAGCATCCGCTGCATGTCATCAACGTCCTGCAAAAGCGGCTCGGCGTCCTCTTCATCCAGCATCGACAAGCCCAGGCGCAGCCGCGTGAGCGGTGTGCGCAAGTCATGGCTGACCCCCGACAGCATCAGTGTGCGTTGTTCGATTTGCCGTTCGATCCGGTTGCGCATATCGACAAAAGCGTTACCAGCACTGCGCACCTCCACCGCACCTGCCGGGGTGTATGGCAGATGTCGCCCCCTGCCAAAGGCCTCGGCAACGCGGGCAAGCCGCTTGATCGGCCTGAGTTGATTGCGCAGGTAGATGAACGCAATCGCTGTCATCAGGACGCTGAAGAAGATCGTATAGACAAAAAGCTGGTGCGAGTTGCTGGCAGAGATGCGGCGCCGGTCAAATTGTATCTCAAGCGGACCGTCAGGTGTGTCCAGATACAGCCGCACCAGCCGGTTGGTGGTCAGATCCAGGGCCCGGAACCCGACCAGCTCTGCATCCATGCGCCGGGCAATGACCCGGCCAGAGTAGTCATACCAAAGCATACGGTTCCACTCCGGAACCGCCTCATCCTCAATCGGCTGGACAGAGATATTAAGCGAATCAAGTTCGGCAGCCACCGCCGTGGGGATGCGATCGGCGTCAGCAGTTTGGTCGACCACCCGCATCACCAGTGCCAGTTCCCGCAGGACTGTATCGGTCATTTGCAGCGTCACACCTTCGAAGTGTCGCTGCGCAAAGACGACCGTGACCACCAGTTGGATGATCACCACCGGCAGCAGCAGGATCAGCGCCGCACGCCCGTAGATGCCACGCGGCATATAGTGTTTGAGCCAGACAAAGGACATGCGCTAAACCCTAACCACCGCCCCGCCCCTGCGAAAGGTCAAACCATGCTGCCGCCCGATGACTTTGACCCGCCTGTTGGCGTGGCCGAAACCCTTGCGCCCGGATTGCGGCGGATCGTGGCACCAAACCCGTCTCCCATGACCTATCGCGGCACCAACACCTATGTCTTGGGAACCCGCGCGCTGGCTGTGATTGACCCCGGCCCCGCGCACCCAACCCACTTGCAGGCGATACTGGATTCCGTCCAATCGGACCAGCACGTCAGCCATGTTATCGTGACCCATACCCATGTTGACCATTCGCCGCTGGCACGGCCTTTGGCCGACGCCACAAACGCACCTGTGCTGGCGTTCGGTCACGCCAGTGCAGGCCGGTCCGACGTCATGCAACAGCTGGCTGCAAGCGGGTTGCTTGGCGGCGGTGAGGGCATAGACGAAGATTTCGCCTGCGACCAGACGCTCGCTGATGGTGAGCGCATTGAAGGGGATGGCTGGGCACTCGACGTGCTGCACACGCCGGGCCACATCGGCAATCACATCTCGCTGGGCTGGGGCAGAGCCTGTTTCACGGCTGACCACGTGATGGGCTGGGCATCCTCACTTGTCTCGCCCCCCGACGGCGATCTGACAGACTTCATGGCGTCCTGCGACAAGCTGCGCGCGCAGGAGTGGGATGTCTTCTTCCCCGGCCACGGCGCACCAGTCACAGACCCCGCAGCCCGGCTCGACTGGCTGATCGCCCACCGCAAAGGTCGGGAGGCCGCCATTCTGGAGGCCCTATCAAGCGGCACAGCAACCGCGCAGGAAATCGCCCTGTCCATCTACACAGATACTCCCCCGGCCCTGCTGGGCGCTGCCGCGCGCAACGTGCTGGCGCATCTTGTTGATTTGATGGGAAAAGGTGCCGTTGCGCCCATCGGCCCGTTGCATGCAGATGCCGCCTTCGAGCGCCAGTAGGGGTGAGCCAGAAAAATTCGAACAAACCGGGCAAAACCCTCTGGACGTGCCAAAACCTCACTGCTATATCGCCCGAACCGTTCCGGCGTAGCTCAGCGGTAGAGCAGTTGACTGTTAATCAATTGGTCGTAGGTTCGATCCCTACCGCCGGAGCCAAAGAATTCAAGGGCTTAGCCGACTCAGGCTAAGCCCTTTTTCTTTGAAATACCTACCCTTCGCGCGGATGACTTGAACAAGCCGCTGCTGCAGCGCAGGGTGTTGACATGTCCGTCGCCATCACCCTCAGTTCGCGCGAATTACACGCCAAGATCCTGCCGCGTGGCGCAACGCTTGCGGCTCTTCGGTTTGGGCAAGATACGCCGAATCTGGTGCTGGGCTTTGCCGATCCTGCTGACCACGCCCGGGTGCCGGTCTATGCCGGGGCAATTGTGGGGCCCGTCGCCAACCGGATTGCCTGGGGGCAGCTGACGATAGATGGCGAGGTCTATCAAATGCCACGCAACGAAAATGGCGAAACCTGCCTGCATTCCGGGCCGTACGGCCTACACGCGCTTGACTGGCAGGTTGTCCATCAGGCCGCCGCCGAAGTCACGCTGGCCATTCATCTTCAGGACGGGGATCACGGTCTGCCCGGCAACCGCCACATCAGCGTCAACTACCGCTTGGAAGGCAACACGCTGATCATCGATATCACGGCTCAGACCGACAGGGCCACGCCGATGAACATCGCGGCCCATCCTTACTGGAACCTCGACAGCACCGCCCGGCTCGCAGGACACCAGCTGCAAGTTGCCGCAGATCACTACTTGCCGGTTGATGACCGCAATCTGCCCACCGGTGACATCGCCGAGACGGCCGGGTCATCCTTTGATTTTCGCCGCGGCAGTCCAGTGCCAGTCAACAGACCGCTTGACGTGAACTTCTGCCTCGACATCTCCAGCGATCCAAGACAGCCACCCAATGCCACACTCATCGGAAAGTCCGGGGTTCGGCTGGACATCACCACCACTGCACCCGGCTTGCAGGTCTATAACGGCGCCTTCCTGCCGGATATGCCCGGTGCCCTAGAAGAAGGTCACGATCTGGCACCTTTCGCAGGCATCGCGCTTGAACCACAATTCTGGCCTGATGCGCCCCACCAGCCGCAGTTCCCGCAGATCACGCTCACCCCCGGAGAGGTCTGGAAACAAGTGACCAGCTACCGGCTGATCGCGCCTCTTTAATACCCTCCCATTGCCCTATTTCCGCCCCCGCCTCGGCATGCTGAGCGCGCAAGCTTCTCTGATCAGGCCGGACATACCGCCTTGTCTGGCCCCGAAAGGAGCAGTCAAATGGTACGTCTTGAAACGCCCAAACCCAAACCAGCGCCTCCCGCGCCAACGCCGCATTCGCAACAGCAGGCGGGGGGCAAACCCAAACCGGCACCCCGTCCGATCATCACCGATTACGCCAGCATTTGAAGCGTGACAGGTCCTGCGCGACACCTGTAAAGTGGTGTCATGGGCTCACCTGTCTCAACAATCCGCAACCTCGGTCCTGCTGTTGAGGCCGCCTGCCTCAAGGCAGGCATTCCCGACGCCGAAACGCTACGCGCACTTGGCCCGGACGCCGCTTATGCAAAGCTGCTTGCCAGCGGGATGCAGCCGCATTTCATTGGCTATTACGCCATGGTCATGGGCCTGCAAGGCCGCCCCTGGAACGATTGCGCGGGCGCGGAGAAAGAGGCGCTGCGCCATCGTTTCGATACGCTGAAAGCCGCAAAACCTGCCCGCCCCCCGCGCGATCTGGATCAACTCCTTGATGAGATCGGCGTCCGGCTGCCTTGACCGCCGGAACTCCTGCCCCTGCCCCGCGTTGACATGCGTACCTTACGCGGATCGCAGAATGCTTTCACCGAACCACCAATACGCGTCGGATCTGGCGCGCCTTCAAAAGCTCGCCGTCCAGATGGACAGTGCCTTCCGCTTGCCCATTGTCGGTGTGCGGGTCGGCTGGGATGCCATCCTCGGCTTGGTTCCGGGCATTGGAGACGTGCTGGCTCTGGCCCCGTCAGCCTACATCCTCAAGGAAGCGCACCGCATGGGAGCCCCGAAACGCCTTCTGGCCCGCATGGGACTGAACACCGGCATCGATCTCGCCATTGGCGCGGTCCCGGTTGTTGGTGATCTTTTCGACATCGGATGGAAATCAAAACTGCGCAATGTAGCCTTGTTGGAACGCCATCTGCACAGGCAGACTGCTTGAACGAAAAAGGGCCGCCACCGGCAGCCCTTTTCATAAATCGCTGTGAGGCAGGCTTAGCCCACCAGCTCCAGACCGGAGAAGAAATAGGCGATCTCAATCGCTGCTGTCTCAGGCGCGTCAGAACCATGGACGGAATTCTCGCCTACGCTTTCTGCGAACTCGGCGCGGATTGTGCCCTCTGCGGCATCCGCAGGGTTTGTGGCCCCCATGACTTCACGGTTCTTGGCAATGGCACCTTCGCCCTCCAGAACCTGAGCCACGATCGGCGCGGAGGCCATGAATTCGCACAGCTCATCATAGAACGGACGCTCTGCATGCACTTTGTAAAACTCGCCTGCCTGCGCCTTGGTCAGGTGGATACGCTTCTGCGCGACGATGCGCAGGCCCGCATCTTCGAATTTCTTGTTGATCGCACCGGTCAGGTTGCGGCGGGTCGCATCAGGCTTGATGATGGAGAATGTACGCTCAAGGGCCATGTGGCTTGCTCCTTTGGGGGTGTTAATTTGCGCGCTCCCTAACATGGGGCC
>CAYUSM010000022.1:0-22847 GCA_964447345.1 uncultured Sulfitobacter sp.
GCAGCAAACTCGCCGCCGGTCCCCGTCAGCTGCACTGTATTCTCGCCTGTTGCGGCAATCGTCCAATCATCGGATGGTTCGAGCGTGACACTGTCAAAGGCATCCATGTTGATTTCAATTGCTTCGTCGGCATCGGGCGCGTTGCCTTCAATCAAGCGCAGCAAGTCGTCTGCATCGACAGACATGACATTGCGCTGACCATTGCTGATATCGATGACATTCGCCTCAGCGAAGAGTTCAGGCGTCGCCGCAAATACGTCATCGAGGTCGATGGCGACGGCGGGACCGGCAGCGCCTGACGGCGCGGAGGGATCACTGTCGACAACAAGCACATTGAGCCCTGCATCTGTTGCAGTTAGCTCGGATGTCGCATCGCCGATACTCTCCGGTGCCGCGACCTTTGCCGATGCGCTCTCGGCACTAAGCGCAATGCGCGATGAGCCCGACGCTGATGCCGGGGATGGCGTCAGCCAATCTGCGAGGACCAGCTCCAGCGTAGCTTGGGTGCTCGCGCCAAGCGAATCGGTGACGCTATAAGTGATGTCGAGGGTGCCATCGGTAAACTGGTCAAATACCGCTTCACTGGAGTCCAGGGTCCAAGAACCTTCGCTATCCATCTCGAACCCAACGTAGGATCCAACGACAGCAAACGTCAGAGGTTGACCGTTCGGGTCCTCTGCGTTGCCCGCAACGCTCCCCGAGCTCTCGCCCAGGCCTTCATGCTCAACCAGATAGCCGATTGGATAGAACGGCCGAACGTCAGCAGGTATGTCGTTCCAAAGCCCTGATGGCAGCATGCTGAGGTAGTCTTCTCCTCCAAGATTATTTGGTTCAATGCTGTTCCAGTTTTCGTACGCTCCAGGTATCGCGGTGCCGGTTTCATCTCCTTGCCAGAACTGCGTTCCGGCCTCCGGTCCGGTCTCCCAACGCCATTCACCCTCAACAGCGGCATCGGACCCTCCTAACCATGCGTAAGACCCGCCCTTAAGCCCGACCAAAAGATCTTGTTCACCCTGCGATGTGACTGTCGCGAGATAGCCACCAGTTTGGGCCGCTGCAGCAGCGGCGGCAGACCAGACCAAGTCTCCAGCTTCTAAGACAAAGGCGTAGTAATGCGTCTCACCTGTCGTCTCGTTCTGCCACGGCGTCCAGGTCAAACTCGGATCAAGCTGATTTCCACCTGGGTCAATTGTCACACTGCTGTCGGTAACCGTTGGCGGAGCATTTGCAACTGTGATTTCCACCTCACCATTTGTCTCTTTCCCACCAGAGTCAGCGACGGTGTAGGCCACGTATTCTTTGCCGACAAATTCGGGATTGGGTGTGTAGAGTAGCCGGTCATCGGTCGGGTCCGCTGTGCCCATCGTGTCAATTGAGACGGTGCCGCTTCCACCTGTAACAACTTCGAGCAAATTAAAGGTCGTGTCGTCGTAATCCTGGACCTCTGGAAACACGTCGATGCTGAGTGGCGTGTCTGCCGGATCGTAGTTCAGTTTGAGCAGAGTGGTGACGAAGGGAGCGTCATTGGTGCCTTTGATGGTGACAGTCACCACCTGATTGGCAGTCTCACCATCGGCGTCGGTAATCGTCGCAAGGTACTTCTCTGTGATGTTGTCGCCTTCGTTGAGGAATTCAGAAACATCGTTGAAGAGCGTGTATTCCCATTTGCCGGACTCTGCGTTGATCTTGATACTTCCAAGGGACGTGTCTCCCGGATCAAGAAAGGCATTGCCCTCAAAACTGACGTCAAAGGGTTCAGTGGTTATTGACCATTCACCCGGAACGTCACCCTCGTCTGCATCCGAATAGGCCAGCGTGCCAGAGGCGAACAAGGCCTTCGCCGAAGTCTCATCGTTCTCAATGAGAATGCCAGTGGCATCTGAGGTGCTCGAGGTGATCACCGGTGCCGTACTGCCACCCATGATATTGATATCAACAAAGATGCTGTCGGACGCTCCGAACTCATCCGTCACCGTTGCGACGAACCTTTCAGTCAAATCATCTTCAGGTGAAAGATCCGCAATGGCTCCTGCGAAGGCTTGGTAGGTCCAGACCCCCGAAGCGTTAATGGACATTGTACCAAACTCAGGACCACCTTCACCGACAAATGCGATTGTCCAAGATGCAGGTGTTACAAAACTATCCGGATCGTCGAACAGGAGCTGGCCAGACAATGACGTAGAGCTTTCATCGCTCGCCATCGCACTCAGCGTCGAACCTTCGACATCAATAACAGGTTTGTCATTCGTCCCAGTGATCGTGATGGCTATCTGCGTTGTGTCGATACCGCCAAATTCATCCGTAACGGTTGCAGTGAAGCTTTCCTGCACCGTGGCCCCATCACGCAGGCTGTCGGCCCGTGCCTGATCAAGGAAGTACTCCCATTTGCCGGTCTGTGCATTGATCTGCAACTGACCAAGGGGATCGGCAGAGTTAGCCACAACAGTCCACGTGGCGGGAAAACCTGCACGCTCATCCGCATCCGAGTACAGCAAAGTACCCGAAGCATCTGGACCGGTCTCAGGTGGTGTGACACCCAGACCAGCTTCACGGGCGGTCCCCGTTGACACGCTTCCTGTCAGAATATTCGGAGCTGTATTGCTTCCGTTGACCGTGACTTTGATGGTGTTGGTGTCAAACGCACCTGCCTCGTCGAAGACTGAGACTTCAATGCTGACCTGTCGGCTCTGATCCGGCCCAAGATCGGCAAAGTCATTGCCGGTGGTGAAGAAAAGTTCTGACCCTTCGATATAGGCATTTCCGGCTGAAGGGCCCGAAACAATCTCAAACCTGAGTGTCTCTGCCGTATCATCCGCATCTACATCCGCGGCAAGTGCAGCAAGATCAAAGGAGATGCTTTCCAACCCTTTGTCTATCGACTCGGTCTTTGCGTCCAGGGTTGGGGCGTCGTTGGCTCCTGTGATGGTCACTGTGATTTGGGTACTGTCAGATCTGCCCGTGGTATCGGTGATGGTGGCAGTAAAGACTTCGTCAACGCTGTCGCCTGCATCCAGTGCATCCGCAGCGGTATTGTTAAGCGTATAAGTCCACTTGCCGCTTACGGGATCGATGGCGATGGTCCCAAGCGCTGGTACGAATGGGGCTATGGACCAAGTTCCGCTGGTGGGCGTTGCAGCGTCATCGTCAGTATAGGTCAGCGTCCCGCTGATCTCCGGGACACCAGCACTGCCGTCACTTGCTTCTTTCACGTCCCCGAGGGCGGCAAGTGGCCCTGACGTGATGACCGGATCGCTAAATGTACCGGTAACTGTAACGGTGATCTCTTCGGTGACGCTCGCCCCTCGGGCATCCGTCGCACGCACCAGAGCAGTCACATCCTGGCGCTGACCTTCGGAGAGGAAGTTGAAATCGCCTTCCGGACGGAAGACCAGTTCGTTACCTTCGATCACGAAATGGCCGCTGGTCTCGGCGATTTCATCATCATCGCTGGCATCACTTTCCGCACTGACAAGCGTGTAGGTCAAAGTGCCGCCGTCGTCTTCTGCATCTACGTCGTCGCCGAGCAAAGACAGATCAATGCGCACCGCGTCATCACGGTTTGAGATGCTCTCGGTTTTTGAGGCAAGGGTTGGCGCGTCGTTCGTACCTTCGATGGTTACGGTAATCTGAGTGCTGTCGGTTCGGCCTGTTGCGTCCGTGACCGTGGCGGTGAAGACTTCATCGACGCTTTCGTTCGCGTTCAGAGTATCTGCCGCATTATTATCGAGTGTGTAGGTCCACGTGCCGCTTGTCGGATCGATGGTGATCGTCCCAAGTGCTGGTACGAAAGGCGCAATGGTCCACGTGCCGCTGGTCGGTGTTTCAGCGTCATCATCTGTGTAGGTGAGCGTGCCGCTGATTTCGGAAATTCCCGCACCGTTCGCTCCCGCTTCCTTGACCGCGCCGCGGGCATCCAATGGGCTGGACGTGATGACCGGGTCGCTGAAAGTCCCGGTTATCGTGACGGTAATCTCCTCGGTAACACTGGCCCCGCGCGAGTCGGTGGCGCGCACAATTGCTGTGACGTCCTGACTCTGACCTTCGGAGAGGAAATTGAATTCGCCTTCGGGTCGGAAGACCAGTTCACTGCCTTCAATAGCGAAATTGCCACCCACTTCTGGTACGTCATCATCGCTACCATCACCTTGCCCGCTTACGAGTGTGTAGGTCAGTGAAGTGCCGTCATCTTCGCCATCGGGATCACCGCCGAGTGCGGTGAGATCAATGCGGATGGCCTCGTCACGGTTGGACAAGGTTTCCGTTGTTGCCGTAAGCGTTGGCGCATCGTTGGTGCCGCCAATGATCACTGTGATTTCCTGGCTATCTGTCAGGCCCGTTTCATCAGTGATGGTGGCGGTGAAGCGTTCAGTAACGCTATCGCCTGCGTTCAATTGGTCCGCTGCGCTTTGGTTGAGTACATAAAGCCAGACGCCAGACGTTTCATTGATTCTGATGCTTCCAAGGGCTGAGGCAGTTGGAGCAACAGTCCACTGGCCACTTGTTGGGCTACTGGCATCATCGTCCGCGTAGGTTAGCGTTCCGCCGATTTCAGGAACACCGCCAGTATTGGCCCCAGACTCTATCACTTCTCCACGTGCATCAGTGATGGCGGAGGTGATGATCGGCGCAGTGTTTTGGCCGGTGACCGTGACTGTGACAGTACCTTCAACAGATGCACCAAAGGCATCCGTGACCAGAATGCCGATTTCGACATCGCGACTTTGCCCTTCGCTGAGGTCGTTGAAGTCGCCTTGGGTGGAAAAGGTCAGGAACAGGCCGTCGATGGATGCCGCGCCCTCTGAGGGTTCGCCAGCTATCGAATATGTCAAGGAACTGCCGTCTTCACCGTCATCAACATCATTGCCGAAGGCAGAAAGATCGACGGTGACACCCGGTTCGATCCTGGAAAGTGAAGCCGTGCCCGCAACAAAGGTCGGCGCGTCATTTTCACCAATCAGCGTAAGGGTGATGGTCTGAGTCGCCACTGCGCCAAAACTGTCGGTCACAGATGCAGTGAAGGTCTCGATGACCGGCTCGCCTTCGGGAAGCGTTTCGCCAAGTTCGGGGTCGAGCGTGAAGGTCCATTGCCCAGTTTCGGCATCAATCTCCATCGTACCACGCGATGGGCCATCCGGCGCGACGGACCACTTGCTTACTTCACCCGGAGCCGCATCAGGGTCGACAAAGCTGAGTTTGCCGGAAGCTGTGGCGATGCCACCTTCCTCTACGGTGCCCACAAGTTCTTGCGGCGCGGTAGCAATCCGGGCTTCGTCGTTTGAGCCCTGTACGGTGATTGTAATGACCTGCGTGGCAGTACCGCCAAAGGGGTCCGTGACCGTCGCCAGGAAGGTTTCGATGACTTCATCACCTTGGCGCAGACTGTCTGCGGCCTCCTGATCCAGAAAATAGCGCCATTGCCCTGTAACAGCGTCAATGGTCATGACGCCAAGCGAGGCGGCTTGCGGTTCAATCGACCAGGTCGCCTCACCCGGTGCGCCATCAGTATCTACGTATCGCAGCGTGCCTGTCGCATTTGCCGTGCCACCGATAAGGTCTTGTCTTGCTGAGGACGCTTGACCTTCCTCTTCGACCAATCGGCGTGCCCGATCATTGCTTTCAACAAGAGCAAGCCGGGGCGCGCCAATTGTGCTTGTGTTGCTGCCAAAACCATCTTCGACGACAGTGGCGGAGACGTCTTCGATGGAGAAGACAATCGTCGGAGCGGCATTGGTGCCAGTGATTGTGATCGTGATGGGTTGATCTGTGCTTGCCCCTTCGGCGTCCGTAACGGTTGCGACGAAAGTCTCAACCGCGGTTTCGCCGTCGTTCAGGGGGACAATGGTGTCTGGCGTCAGCGTGTAGGTCCATCGTCCAGTGTCAGGGTCAATGGTCATCTCACCGAATGCCGTTTCGTTTCCAACGTCAGGGCGGATGGACCAGGTGGCCGCAATGTCTCCTTCATCGACGTCAACGTAGCTTAGCGTTCCGGAGGCGGTATCTGTTTCCCCTGCAGCTTCTTCCGCACGGGGACCCGTGGCCATGAAGGCGCGGATTTGTTGGGTATCGGCCGAAATTACCGGACTGTCGTTGCTGCCCGTTACCGTGATCGTCAGTGTGCTGACATCAGTCGCACCTTCGGCATCGGTTATCGTTGCCAGAAAGGTCTCTTCAAAGACTTCACCCTCACCCAAGGCGTCGGCTGCGTCCTGGTCAAGGTCGTAGCGCCAGTTTCCGGTGACCGCATCAATTGTGATTGTCCCGAAAGCACTTTGATTGCTGTCAGACGGCGCAATGGTCCAGGTGCCTTGCGCGTCGCCTTCATCTACATCGACATAAGTGAGTGTTCCACCGACAGAGCCTGCCCCACGTGCTGTATCAGCACCTTCTTCCACGCTCGTTGCGGAAACTGTGCGCAGGTTCGCGGTGGGGGCATCATTGACCGGGTCAACGACAACGGTGATCTCCGCCTCTTGCAGCGTTCCGGATTCATCCAGACCCGAGACGACAAAGGTATCGGTGCCTTCAAAGTTTGGGTTTGGGGTGTAGGTAAAGGTGCCATCTGAGGCGAGGACAACCAGACCGTTTTCGGCACCACGCGAAAGGGATACCTGGACGGGCTGACCACTTGGGCTGATGACAGGGAGTTGGCTGGTGAGAGGTGTGTCTTCCGTCGATTGGAACGAAACATCCGAGAATTCCGTCGTCGCGGCGCCTGCATCAGCAAAGTCCGTTCCGGTGTTTGGCGTCAGCGACGCATCATCGTCATCACTTGGACCGGACTCTGGTTGCTCAATCGGATCATCAATACCGTCAAGCTCAGGATTCCCTCTGCCTGATTCGCCGTTGGTGCCATCGTCCTCTGTCTCGTTGAGTGGCGCTGGTTGCGGTGGCGGCGCGTTGTCTTGACCCTCATCCTCGGCCTCAGGTTCCTGCGTACCGGTTTGAGCATCCCCATCACCCTCGGAGAACTCAACAAAGGTCTGGCCATTTTGGACACGGGTGATGGCCGATTGGAATGCGGCGATGGCCTGAGAAAGAAGAATGTTGTCGTCATTGATGTCCGCAGCTTCACGGTCAATTTCAATAGGCGGTTGATCGGCGAAGGGCGGTGTAATGACCCATTTGGTGTCGGTGCTGGTAATCGTCGTGATCAGGTTGCCTTCGAGATCATAAAGCTCGATTGCCCCCAGGCCACTGTCCGGGTCGGGGTTGAGGGAGACCGTAACCGTCGACACACCGTTGATGGTTTGAATGTCAATTTTGCCGGTTGTTCCCCGAATGCCCATGGTTGCCGCCGGGGTGCTGATCTCTATCCCGCCCGTTTTGGCAGTTTGCCCCGCAATAAAGACAAAGCTGCCTTCCACAAGGTTGAAAACACCTGAGTTATCCGTTGCTTGAGGGTCATAGATCAGTTCATCAAGGACCATTCGAGAACCGGAGGCGAGCGTGAAGATCGTGCCGTCCGCGAAGGTCAGGCCGAGGGTGCTGCCGTCCTCTGTGCGTACGACATCGCCCTGAAACACCTTTGTCCCGATTTCCAGCTCCACGGTCTGCCCGTCGGTGCGTTGGACAAAGGCGGCCCCAGTCAGAACCTCGACCTGACCAATGGCGTCAGAGAGATTGAAACCACTTGCTTGCGCATATTGCGCTGGGAAAAGAGGACCGGCTAATTTCTCGACAACGCCACCACGCAGGGCGGCACCATCATGTGAAAGAATGTCCGATAATGGTTGTCCGTTGAAATAGCCGTCCAATCGGAAAGATGTGCCGCTTGGGTCCTGAATAACCAGATCGGAACCATTCCTGACGAAGTCGGCTTTGAAGAGCGAAAAGGTTTCAGGGACAATCCAGTCCCCATCGATTGACGGTAAAAGATGTGTCTCGCCATCTATCTGCGAAATAGCAGATAAGTTCTTCGGATGCATGGCAGCTTCCTACAAATGCTTTTCTAAAATCACTTAAAATATGCGCCAAAACGGCGAAAAAATCAATAAACTTAACATAATCCCGCGTTAGTTGAATCGCGGTGTAATGCACACTTCTGTAGCATCTTTCGTCAGTTGCCACGACTCCTAATTTGAGACTAGGCTTTCCAAAGTCAAAGAAGTTATTTCATGAAATTTGTTTATTGGGCTTTCCGAAAGTTTGATTGGGCACGCACGCTCGCGATGGGAATGCTTGTGTTCCTGATGCTGATCCGTATCTGGGATCATGAGTTTATCCAGACCTTTCGGTTTAACGCCTTTGATTTTTATCAGCAGTTCAAGCCGCGTGTGGCCGCGCAGTTTCCGGTCACAATTATCGATGTTGATGACAAGAGCCTCAAGGAACTGGGGCAATGGCCATGGCCGCGCACAACAGTGGCGGAGCTGATCCTAAAGAGCGCAGAGGCAGGTGTCGTCGCCACTGCGTTCGACGTGATTTTTGCGGATCCGGACAGGTTGTCGCCAGAGAACATTGCCGAAGATAATCCAAACTTGCCTACAGATATACGTGAAGCGTTGTTGGCGTTGCCGAGCAACGACACGGTTCTCGCCGATGCGATCGGCCGGACGCGCGTGATTGTCGGGGAAACCAGTGTGCGCAGCGCACTGGGTGAGACCAGTGAAGAAGACGTTGGTCCGAAAGTTGAGTATGCGTTTCTTGGGCCTGATCCCAAACCGTTCATGATGAAGTTCCCGGACCTTGTGCAGAACATGCCGACACTGGATGCAAAGGCCAGTGGGCGGGGTATCTTTACCGTGCGACCGGACAGCGACGGGGTTTATCGCCGTGTACCGCTTGTGATGTCAGTCCAAGGACAGATCAGGCTTGGCTTGTCAGTAGAACTGCTGCGGGTTGCGACCGGTGGCGGTGCCTTTGCGATCAAGTCAAACGACGCTGGCATTGATGGTGTTGTCGTGGCGCGACAGTTGATATCCACGGACCGAGACGGCACCGTATGGCCATACTTTGCGCCGCCTTCAAAAGCCCGGTTCGTTTCTGCCAGTGACGTGATCCAGGGTAATCTGCCCCCGGACCGTCTGCGCGGGCATCTTGTGTTTGTCGGGACGTCGGCGATTGGCCTGGAAGACTTTCGCGCGACGCCTTTGGGTGTGCCGATGCCCGGTGTCGAAATCCACGCGCAGGTACTTGAGAACATCCTTGGTAAGACGATGCTGGTACGCCCGAACTACTCCATTGCTGTTGAGCTGCTGACGATCCTTCTGCTTGGGCTCGTGATCATCATCCTGGTGCCCCGAATGGGCGCCGCGTTCACGCTTGTGCTGACAGCAACCTTGATTGGCGGATACGTTCTGGGCTCATATCTTGCCTTCCAGAACAGTCGATTGATGTTGGACCCGACCTATCCAGCCTTTGCCGCCACTGCGATTGCGGTCTTCATGTCGACGGTGAACTACCTGCGTGAAGAACGGGAACGTCAACAGATACGTGGCGCCTTTGGCCAATACGTCTCACCTGATCTGGTCAACCAGCTTTCTGATGATCCGGACCGGTTGATTTTGGGCGGAGAACGTCGGCCGCTTTCCATTCTCTTTTCCGATGTGCGCGGGTTCACAACCATCTCTGAAAGCTTCAAGGACAATCCGGCGGGTCTGACGCACTTGATGAACCGTTTTCTGACTGTGCTGTCAGACGCGATCCTGCATTTCGGCGGGACCATCGACAAGTTCATGGGTGACGCTGTCATGGCGTTCTGGAACGCGCCACTGGACGAGCCAGACCACGTGCGGCTGTCCTGCCGTTCGGCGCTCAAGATGCTGGCCGATGTTGAAGAGCTGAACAAGGCGCGCGAAGCCGAAGGTCGTGAGACCGGAGAGATCATCCATAGGATCGATGTGGGGATCGGCATTAACACAGGCGACTGCGTGGTCGGCAACATGGGGTCAGAAACCCGATTTGACTACACAGCGCTTGGTGATGCTGTGAACCTTGCATCCCGACTAGAGGGGCAATCCAAGACTTACGGCGTCAGGATCATTTTGGGTGCGCCAACGGCTGAGCCGATAAAGGGCGAGTTTGCGTTGCTGGAGCTTGATCTGATCCGCGTGAAGGGCAAGACGGAACCTGCGCAGATATTCGGGTTGCTCGGCGATGAGGTGATGGGAGGCGATCCTGCGTTTCGTCAGATGGCTGCGCTGAATGAGCAGATGCTGAATGCATATCGCGCCCAGCAATGGGACGACGCAGAGCGGCTGTTGGCTGAACTATCCGGTTCAGTGGGCGATTTGCCGTTGGACCTGAGCACCTACGTCTCCCTTTACACCGAACGCCTGGCAGAGATGCGAAAGCAGCCGCCCGGCGAGGATTGGGATGGTGTCTTTATTGCCACCAGCAAGTGATCACCGCTCGCGCAGGGCCTCAGCGCTGGCGCGCAGAACGGGTTTGCCAAGGTAGCTCAGCACTGACTTTCGCCCGGTCTGGATATCAACGGTCGCGACCATGCCCGGAATGATCTCAAGCGGTTCTTCTTCGGTACCCAGTTCCGCGCGGTCGGTTTCAACAACGATGCGGAAGAATTGCTCACCTTGCGCATTCTCAATTGTGTCTGCTCCAATCCGGGTGACATGGCCATCGAGCGATCCGTAGATCAAATAGTCATACGCGGTAATCTTGACGCTGGCTTGCTCACCCGGGCGGATGAACGCCACATCCTGAGGACGGATATCGACCTCGACCAGCAGTCGGTCGTCGGCTGGCACAATTTCGACCAGTGCCGCGCCCGGTTGGACGACCGCGCCAATAGTGGAGACATTGACGGTATTGACGGTACCTTTTGTGGGCGCGCGCACAGCGGTTCTTGTGACACGGTCCGTCGCCGCTCGGAGACCTTCGAGGACGACGGCAAGTTCCACTTGCAAACGCGCAAGCCGCTCTCGTGCGGAAGACACGTATGAGGCCCGTGCAGCCTCAATCTGGCTTTCGGCCTCGCGAATGCTGGCCCTGATCCGTGGCTCTGACGCCTCAGCGATGATCAGATCACCGGATAGCTCAGCGCGTCGCGATTTGAGCCTGAGCAGTTCAATCTGAGGGACTGCACCGCGCGACGCCAACTCTTCACTGAGAGCGATTTCCTCATCAAGTGGCGCAAGAGTAGTTCCAATCTTTTCACGAAGAGCGCCAAGCTCTGCCAATTCTGCGTGGCGTTGCGACAGACGGTTTTCCAGGACCGTAAGTTCTTGATCCAACTGCGACCGGCGGGAGAGAAACACTTCCATCTCTGCCGACGTGGCAAGGGGGTTTTGATCTTTCAGCCCTTCGGGAAAGCTGAAATCACGTGCGTTGCCCGCCTCAGCCTCCAACCTCGCCTTTTCGGCAAGCAGGGCGGATTCCTTTTCGAGAAGCTCGCCCAGTTGCGATGAAAAGCTCGTGTCATCTAGCTGCATCAAGACTTGACCTTCCTCAACAGATTGCCCTTCAGAGACATCGATGCTGCGTACGATGCCACCTTCCAGCGACTGCACGATCTGTACTTGTGAGGACGGGATGACGCGGCCCGGGCCACGGGTGACCTCTTCGATCTCAAAGTGGTAGGCCCAAACCACAAACCCCCCGATGCCGATCAGTAGTAGAAAAAGCAACCGCCAGTGACTGTTCGTGCGGTCGACCAATTCCGATCCAGAAATGTTGTTGATGAACTCATTGTCTTGGCCGGTCTGAAACATCGCGCTACCCTGCGGCCTTGGTGGCGGAGATTTCGCGCAGCTTTGCGGCCACCTCCGCGCGCGGGCCATCCAAGACCTTATGGCCTTTTTCCATGACGACCACGCGATCAGCGATATCCGCAAGCGACTGCCGGTGCGTGCACAGGATCAAACCCATGCCCTCACGTGACAGCTCTGCCAGGCGACTGGTGATCGTTGCCTCCATCTGTTGGTCCATGGCGCTGGTCGGTTCATCAAGAAAGGCAACCTTGGGGTTGCGAAGAACCATGCGGGCAACCGCAAGTCCCTGACGTTGGCCGCCAGAAAGACGGTTGCCCTTCTCTCCGATGAACTGGTGCAGGCCTTCCGGGTTCTCTGAAATGAAAACATCCATCGCCGCGAAGTACAGGGCGCGATTGATTTCGTCATCGCTTGCATAGGGCCGCCCAATGGTCAGGTTTTCGCGGATGGTTCCCGTGAAAAGCTCGGTTTCCTGAGTAAGGTAAGCGACACCCTCCCGCAGTTCTGCGGGGTCGTATTGGCCGATCTCCTGCCCGTCGATCAGGATGATACCGGATTGCGGCGTCAGCAGGCCATTGCACATTTTGCCAAGCGTGCTTTTGCCCGAGCCAACCCGGCCCAGCAGGGCAACTGTCTCGCCAGGTGCAATGCGCAAATTGACACCGCTCAGAGAGGCGACCGGCGTGTCCGGATAGGTGAAGCTCACGTCCTTGAACTCGATGGCCCCTTTCGTAACTTTGAGACTGGTATCGACAACTTCAGTGTTCTCGACTGGTAGCTTCATGAACTTGGAAAGGGTGCGCATCGCTTTGATTGCGTGCTGCGCGCGGAACAGCGTCTGCGCGATGTTGCCCAGCGGTGCGAGCACCCGGCCAGCAAGAATGTTTGCTGCAATCAGGCCCCCGATGGTGATCCGTGCATCTGCCACCAGAAAGACGCCCCAAACGATGATGCCAACGCTGACGCCCTGTTGAACAACCATCGTTGTCGTGACCGCAAAGTTGGACCAGAACCGGGTACGCCCGTTGATCAGTGCAGATTGCGACACCGCCTTTTCCCATTCGCGTTGCATCACGGGTTCCGCATTGACGCTTTTGACCGTCTCGATCCCGAAGAGGGATTCAACCAGAACCACATGGCGTTTGATCGCGATCTGCTGTGCTTTTTCGACGGTACGTCCGATGGGGATTTGCGCAAGCAGCGCCATGACCAGCACGATCGGCACAGCAACCAAAGGCACGTAAGCAAGCGGCCCGACAATGGCAAAAAGCACTGCGATAAAGATGCCGATAAAGAACAGATCGATCAGTGACACAAACGTCGAGGAGGCAAAGAACTCGCGCACCATCTCGAAATCGCGGACGGTGTTGGTGATGCCCGCCGCCCCGCCGGGTCGGTTCAACAGACTGACGTTCATGGCCTGACGGAAGATTTGCGTGGCCGCTTTCACATCAACCCGTTTGCCGATGGTCTCAAGCATTCCGTTGCGCAGCACGCGCAATAGCAGATCAAGACCCATGGCGACTGCGACACCAATGGCAAGGGTCCAAAGGGTCACGTAGGCGAGGTTCGGGATCACCCGATCGTAGACGTTCATCACGAAAAGCGGCAATGCAACGCTCAGGATATTGATCACGAAAACGGCAAGGATGACTTGCATCCAAATGGTCCAGTTGGCCCAGAAGGGCGTCCAGAACCAGTGCCGATAAGGGGTGCCGTGCGCGCGCGCCTCGGGTGACAGCAGGCTTTCTGTGCGCATGGTGTCGATGGTCACCAGCATAACTTGCCCATCCACACGCCTGCGAAGCTTCGAGAGCGGCAGCTCCTCTTCGAGTGGGCCGTTTGTCTGATCGAGGATTTCAGCCGTCTTGCGGTCGGCGCTGATCTTTTTGAGGATCAAGGGCTGGCCGCTCTTTCGATCGAACACGATGCAAGGCAGCACGATAGGGTCAAGCCTGCGCAGATCGCGATTGGCGAGCTTTGAGCGTAAACCCACGGTGGCCAGCGCCCGTGCCAACAGACCACGCTCTTTCGGATCAGGGTCGGCAGGCAGACGTCCCAGAACAGCGGCCTGAGAAAACGGCTGATCCAGTGCTTCTGCGAACCATTGCACGACACGCAAGGCAGGGTGCGTGTCTGTTGCCGGGCTCTTTGCTCCGCCCTGAGCCCCGTCCGACGGTAGCTCCACTGCGAGTGTCATCTCAGTGGTTCAACGACCGTGTTAAAGACCGTCGCCCTCGGGGATTGGCGCGCTCGATCTTCGTAATCAGGCGCGAAGATCGTATTGCTTTGGGCCAGGCCGAAGTGCCGTGCCAATTCGCTGCGCGTTGCAAGAATCCGGTACTTGCTGAATGTCAGCGCCGCATCCGAACTGGCCTTTTGGAACCGCACATTGAAAAGCGTCCGCTCCGCTTCCAGCAGGTCAATCAAGGAGCGTTTCGCCGCCGCAAGTTCATCGCGGTATTGGCGGACAATCAATGTGTTGGCACGCGCCTGCTTGGCCAGCAGTTGACTGCGCTTGGCGTTCTTGACGTAGGCATTCCAGGTGCGTGCCGCGAGTTCGCGGACCTCATCGGCCGCCACGCGCCGTTCCAGTTCGGCTTGGCGGATACGTTCCTTTAGGCCTGCAGCCCTTGCTGGGCGCCGTCCATTGTAGAGCGTCCAGTTCATGCGAAAACCAACGAAAGCGTCCGAACGATTGGAGGAGTTCCCGTCACGGTTCACGCCATGGGTCACGCCTGCATTCAATGTCACCCGTGGTTTTCGGTCCGAGGACTTTATCTTCGCATCAAACTTCGCTTCACGTGCTAGCTTGTCGGCGATCCTGACGCGAAAGCTCTTGCGCACCGCTTCGTTCTGGAGGGCGCGCAGGTCTTTGGGGACAGAGCGCACGCCAGGAACATTCATCGGCGCGCTGGGCGGATGTCCGATAACCCTGAAGTAACGTGCCCGCGCATTCGCAAGGGATTGGTCAATGCCCAGCTTGGCGTCCTGCGCCGCAGCGATGCGGTCATCGACAAGGAAGCCGTCGCTTTGTGGCAAACGCCCGCCATTGACAAGATCACGCACCTGCGCAGCGATTGTCCGGTGCCTTGCGATGTTATTGGCGGCAAGATGAGACAGGCCGTTGAGCCGCATCACATCAATATAGGCTTCGACAGCGTTGAGCGCCAAGGTTTCAGAGGCATCCAGTTGTCGAAGAATGCTGGCATCAAGCCGTGTTGCATTCCGGTAAACAAGGTTCTCGCGGCGGTGGCCGTCAAAAAGCAGGTATTCCACACCGACGCCAATCTGAGCCGTGCCGCGAAAGGTGTTGTTGTCCGCCGCTGAGAGCGTCGCGGGATTGTCCACAATCTGTCCGCCCGCTTCCCCAAACAAGACCACCTCGGGCTGGTATTGTCCTTTTAGTTCGAGCATTTCGAACAGGGTTGCCCGCACGTCGGCATCTGCGGCCTGGCCGGAAGGATTGTTTGTCACTGCCGCGCGCACGGCGTTGGCAAGGCTTTCTGAAAATACTGCTGCAGGTTGGATTGCGAAAATTGCAAGGACAGCAAGTCTGGGTAAAATCCGATTTCGAGTTCGTTTCGGCATGGGCTGTTCCGATCTCATAATGTGTATCTAAAATGTCTTAAGTATCTCTTCTCGGGTTAGGACGTTGACGCGATATAGCGCAACGTCAGTTAGTCTGTGACATCGCACTCCATTCACGCAACATAATTTTGCAGGAATACGGTCTCGGTATACATCACATAACACTTTTCTAGAAAATCGTCCCAATTTTGGTTCACATTCGCGCAAAGCGAGAGGATTCCACGGCGACACACGTCATCTATGCTGCTGATTTTCTATAGTTTATGTCGCTCTCCAGTATGATCCTCAGATAGCTGAAGCGTATTCAGAATCGCCAAAGTGGATGATTCTCGTCAGCAATCGTCCGGTTAACTCACTGTCCTTGAAAGGTCTGTGCGATTCGAAAATACGTCGCAATTCCCGCTTCAGTTGTATGGTGCAGCAGGTGCTGGAGAGTTTTGCGTCAATTCGACAATTTTCAATTTGAAAAAAATTTGACCATCTTCACCAAGAGGCAAAAAGAAAACATAACACTCCCTGAATCTTTGCCCTGATTTCCAGGTAGCTGGCGCTCCTTTCGTTTTGAAAAATGGCTCACGTAACGCTTGATTGCGGGTTCTGACCAAAGACTAATCCTCTCATTGATTATCGTGATGGCCTGAGGCTCGGCCCCTTAGAAAAACTTGAAGACCCTCACAAATCTCCGGCCATTTGACCGGCCGGACATCTGCTGCCTGTCCGGAGCGGCAAGTGAGCGGCGCACGATCGAGCATTGGGTTCGTCACGACGGATGGCTGCGCGCGCGGTTTTTGGGGGAACGGATGGCGACCTTTATTGTAGACCAAAACGGAGATGATGCAGCGGCAGAGGCTGCTGGGACGACGCTCAGGGAAGCGATTGCCGAAGCGGATGCATCAGGCGGCGCCGATACCATCCTCTTCGACCCGACGGTGTTCACGGGAGGTGCTGCCAATACGATTCACCTGGTCCAGGGCGAACTGCTTGTGGATACGGATGTCACGATAAACGGTGACATCGACGGCGATGACATTGCTGACGTCACTATCAGTGGTGACGCATTGCAAGACGACGCCACGCGGCTGGACGGTTTGGGCAACACCATCACGGATGTCGTCGGCAACACAAATGACACCGACAACTCGCGGGTTTTCGCGATTGTTGGCACCGCCGAAGTCGCGCTCAACGGTCTCATTATTACGGGTGGGCGTATTTCGGGTGCTGTAGATGGGGCTGGGGTCCTAGTTGATGATCGCGCTGAGCTTCTGTTCACCAACGGCTCTATTTCAGGAAACAAGGCTGCCACAAACACCCGCGATGGTGGCGGCCTTCTGAATGATGGCAAGGTCGAGCTGGTCAATTCCGACGTGTCCTTCAACAGCGCCGACAATGGCGCGGGTATTCGCAATCGTGGTGAACTGATTGCTGAAAACACCACCATCACCAACAACATCGCCGAAGATCAGGGGGGCGGTCTTTTTACCTCGGGCGGGCAGTTCTTCTTTGGAGGTCGCCTCAACGAGGGCTACGCAACTTTGACCAATGTGACGATTGCGAACAACGTTGTCACGGATCGGAATGGCACCGGTGGTGGGATTCAGGCCTACGACCGCAACCTCTTTGACGTGACGCGGACCGGCAATGTCGAACTGATCCACACCACGATTACCGGCAACTCGGCAACCGGCGCAGGCGGCGGTATCTCGCTTCAGGAGGCGACGGTCTTTGCCTATAACTCGATCATTCTGGGCAACGGTGCGACCACAAACGCCGAGGTCAATATCGTCCCTGGAACTCTCCCGGTTTTTTACGATGGCGGCGGGAACATTCTGACGGGCGATCCCGGTCAGGTATTTGATCAGACAATTGTTCGCGCAGGCGGCGATGGTTTGCTTGGTACTGCTGATGACGCCCAAGGCGGCGTCCTGGCAAACAACGGCGGACCGCTTCAAAGCGTTGCGCTTAGAAACAGCGACACGAACCCGGCGTTGGATGTGGGTCTGGGCTTGGACATCGACACCGATGCAACAGGCGCGCCCCGCGCGATTGACCGGCCCGGCGTGGACAATGGCGGTATTGTCGATGCAGGCGCGCTGGAACTGCAGCAGGGCACCGTTGCGACACCAGAGGCTCTTAACAGCTTCGTGGTGAATACCAGCGCCGGATTTGACCAGTTCGACGGGCTCACTTCGTTGGTCGAAGCAATTGCACTAGCCGAGAGCGACCCTGATGCGAACACCATCACGTTTGATCCGACGGTTTTCACCGGTGGTGCTGCCAACATCATCCGGCTGTCCGAAACGCTGGAGTTCGACACAACCGTCACCATCGACGGCGACCTCAACAACGATGGTGTCGCGGACATCGTGTTGAGCGGGGATCGCGCGGGCGATGACGTCACCACAACGACGCGTACGGGTCTCACCATCACAGATGTGCTGAACAGCCCCAGCTTCACGCGCTTTGATGTGACGGAAACCCGGCTTAAGGACAACGTGCAAATTCTGAGCGTGAACAGCGGGGCCGACGTTTCCTTGAACGGTCTGGTCCTGACGGGCGGGGCTGACCTTGAGGTTTTCAACACCGTGAAGTTCGGAGTTGGCGGTGCGGGATACGTCGGGGGGACGCTTTCGATTTCCAACAGCACGGTCGCAGGCAATATCGCCAACCGCGAAGGCGGTGCCTTTCTGAATGCAGGTAGTCTTTCGCTGACGGATACAACGTTGTCGAATAATCTCGCGCCATCCGGTGGTGCCATCTCAAACGCCGATGGAACGCTCAGAACGGAGCGCGTGACATTCGCGGATAACCTCGCACAGACGGAAAGCGGTACAGGGACCCCTCGTGGTGGTGGTCTCTACAACGATGGTCGGGCCACCCTGATCAACACGACGTTTTTTGGGAACCGCGCGGCGGGCCAATTCGGTGAGGGGGGTGCGATCCACCATGAGGGCCCGGCGTCATCTTTTGATGATCAGACACTTGATCTGCTGAACGTAACGATCACGGGCAACACAGCGGTGGATGAAGGGGGCGGGGTGTTTCTGGATCGCGGCCCGGTGACAGTCACCAACACGATCATCCTTGGCAATGACGCGGCAACCGACAGCGAGATTTCGGTGACGGGCATTGGCGATCCGATCATCAACGCGGGCGGCAACATCTTCGCGGGTGATGTCTCTCAGATCTTTGATCAGACCGAAGCAACCGTGGGCGCAGACGGAATTGCAGGCAACGGCGACGATGGCCTGACGGGGCGTCTTGGCGATAACGGCGGGCGCGTGCAGACGGTTGCGCTTGAGAACAGCAACAGCAATCCGGCACTAGATGTGTCTGACATCTTCACACTCGATGCTGATGACGCCGATGCAAATCTTGATCCCCGTGCGGTGGACCGGGCGGGTGTGGACAATGGCGGTGTGCTGGATGCCGGTGCGGTCGAGTTGCAGCAAGGCACCGTTGTGCCCGTTGGGGCCACTGGCAGCCTCGTGGTGAACTCAGCCGATGACGGAAACCTTTTTGACGGGCTGACCTCGATCAGCGAAGCACTTGCCTTGGCAAACTCTGACCCAGATCAAAGCACGATCACCTTTGACCCGACTGTTTTCACCGGCGGGGCCGCGAACATCATTCATCTGGCGCAAGGGTTGGAGATCACCACGGACATCACCATCGACGGAGATCTGGACAACGATGGCCGTCCTGACATCGTGCTGAGCGGTGATGTGAACGGTGACGATGCGACCACCACTGATGCCAATGGCACAACCATCACAGACGCCGAAAACAACCTTAATACCAGCGACAACGTACGTGTAATGCGGATCACGAATGACGCCGCCCTGACGCTTGACGGGGTGACGGTGACAGGCGGTTTCCTGAATTCCAATGGCGCAGGTATCCTGGCGTTTCCGGACACCATGTTGACCCTCACGAACAGCTCGGTGTCAGGCAACCGGACGCTGATCAATGGCGACGGCGCAGGCATCTTCGCTGGCGTGCGAAGCGCGCTGGACATTACGAACTCGCTGATTTCGCAAAATTACGCTGGGACGTTTGGCGGCGGTATTTACGCGCTTGGGACCACCACGATCAGTGACAGCACAATCGCTGGGAACGGTGCTCGTGTGGGCGGTGGCGGGCTTTACGTGGGCGATGGTGCCGCATTCGTCACGAATTCAACGTTCAGCGGGAACGATGCGGGTCGGGGTGGCGGCATTCAGGTCATCGGTGATCTGGTGGCCTCTGGCATCACGGTGTCCGGAAATACGGCCAGCGTTGGGGCGGGTATCGGCGTCGGCAACAACGGTTCCTCTTTCACGCTGAGTGGCACCGCTCTGGTGCAGAATTCGACGATAGCAAACAACGTCGCGAGCAATTCGTTCGGCAATGGTAGTGGCGGCGGGGTGCTTGGAGACGTCGGGACGACAACGTTGATCAACACAACAGTGACGGGCAACGCTGCGGGTACCAGCGGTGGTGGAGCGGCAGTCGGTATTGGAAGGGTCGAGCTTCAGAACTCCATTGTTTTGGGCAACAGCGCCGGGACCGGACCGGATGTCGAAGACGACGAAGATATCGTCGACAACCTCGGCAACGTCATCGGCGGGGACGCCGCGCTGGTCTTTGAGGCCACTGTTACAAATGCCGGTGCTGATGGTCTGGTCGGGACGGCGGATGATGTGTTGGCAGGCCAGCTTGCCGATAACGGCGCGCCGGTCCAGACCGTGTCCTTGCGCAATGCCGACGACAATCCGGCGATTGACCTGGGCGTCTTCACCCTTTCGGATGAGACGCTGGACGTCTTTGGCAACCCGCGCTTCATCGACCGTCAGACCGGCAGCGCAACCGGTGTCATTGATGCAGGTGCGGAGGAGGTGCAGGACGGCATTGAGGTTTTCGCGGAGACACCGACATTTGTCGTAAACACTCAGGGTGATGCAAACTCCTTCGACGGTTTGACCTCCCTTCGCGAGGCGATTGCCCTGGCGAATGCCGACCCCGACCAGAATACGATCACGTTTGACCCAACGGTCTTTACCGGTGGCGCTGCGAACGTCATCAATCTCACCTTTGGTGACCTGAAGATTTCTTCGGCCCTGACGATTGAAGGTGATCTGGATGGCGATGACCTGCCTGACATCGTCGTCTCGGCAGATGCATTGGGCGATGACATGACGACGATTGGGCCAAATGGCGCTATCGTTACCGACCTGAACAACAACACCAACACGACGGACAATGCCAACAGGGTGTTCACCTTTACCGAAGGATCAGATGCCACCGTCAACGGCATTGTTGTCACGGGCGGCAACGTCAGCCGCGGGGGCGGGGTCCTGTTCGAGTTTGGTTCCAAGGGGACCTTTCAAAACAGTGCCATTGTCGGAAATGAGGCCACCTCTGGCGGGGGTCTCTACAACTCTTCAGACGCGACACGACTGACGAATGTCGAGATTGCGGGCAATTATGCAGCGTTCTCAGGCGGTGGTGTTGGTAATGGGCGGAACGACCAGCTCCTGGCGGTGAACGTGTCAGTTGTGGACAATACGTCAAACCGGACGGGGGGCGGCATATTCAACTATGGGCGTCTCGATCTGGTGAATACCACCATCGCCAACAACGAGACCCTTTTCACCTTCGGTCGCGGCGGGGCCATCCAGAACCAGGGCACGCTCGACATCAAGAATTCGACGATCACCGGAAATTCGACCGACTTTGAAGGGGGTGGGATCAACAACTTCGGTTTCGATCTGCCGGTCTCCATTCAGAACAGTATTGTCCTCGGCAACTCGGACGCCGATGGAAACGTTCAGGTGACCGAGAGCTTTTCTGACTTTGGTGGCAATATCATCGGTGGGGATGCGGCCCAGGTCTTTGCCAGCACAGTGGCACTGCCGGGCGTCGATGGCGCGCTCAACACCGCCGATGATGTGATCGCGGGCCAGTCGGCCAATAACGGTGGGCTGCTGACGACCGTTGCGCTTTTGAACAGTGACGGCAATCCGGCACTCGATGTCAGCAACAGCTTTCCGGGGAGTTTGACACCGACTGATGCCACAGGTCAAAGCCGCGCCGTTGACCGCGCTGCTGTCGACAATGGCGGGGTGATCGACGCGGGTGCGCTTGAGTTGCAAAGTGGCACGTCGGTGCCCTTTGGGGCCGACCCTGGGTTGGTCGTGGACACTTTGTCCGACGTTTTCGATCCCTTTGACGGGGTCACCTCCATCCGGGAAGCGCTTCAGCTGGCCAATGGCAATGCCGACGCGACCGAGGTCTTCTTTGACCCGACGGTCTTCATCCCTGGTCAGGACAACGTCATTCACCTGACGCAAGGGACGCTCGTCGTCGTGCAGGATCTGATCATGAACGGGGATTTGGATGGTGACGACCTCCCCGATGTGACCATCAGCGGTGACGCGCTGAGTGACGATGCGATGACCACGGACAATGTGGGTGCGGCGATCACAGACGTCTTCAACAATACCAACACCGCTGACAACGTGCAGGTGCTTAATGTCCTTAACACGGCGGACCTCACCCTCAACGGTTTCACCCTGACGGGCGGCCACACGGACCAACGGGGCGGCGGGCTGAACGCTTTTTACGGCACATCGCTCTTGCTGACCAACAGCTCGATCTCCGGCAACTACGCGGAGCGGGCCGCCGGTGGCCTGAACAACAATGGCGTCGCCACAATCTTCAACACCGCCTTTGTCGGCAACAGCACGGCTGGAGATGGCGGCGGCCTTGCGACACGCGGGTCAAGCGGAAGTGACAACAACGGCACCTTCTTTGGCGCGAACCTGACAATTACGCAAAACTACGCGGCTGACGGGGCGGGCGGCATTGTATCTGGCGAAGCGGGACTGCTGATCGCGTCCAGCGTCGTCGGGAACACCTCCGGCAATGACGGGGGCGGGGCTGAGGCGGACTTTTTCGATCCATTCACCATCGTCAACTCCACCATCAGCGGGAATACATCGGCCGATGAGGGCGGTGGCATCTTCGGCCAATCAAGTTCCGAAATCATTCTCCAGAACACCATCATACTGGGCAATGCATCGACGTCAGGCGAGGAGATCGAGAGGTCCGGAGGGCAAACCGGTCTGACCGCGTTCACAGATCAGGGCGGCAATTTGATCAGCGGCGACGGAGCGGCGGTCTTTGCAAACACCCTCGTGCTTGACGGCCCTGACGGAACAGCCGGAACAAGCGATGATGCGGTCAGCGGCGCGCTGGACGCCACAGGCCGTCTCTTCCAGTCTGTTTCTCTTCGCGATGACACAAGCAATCCGGCACGTGGCATCACACCGGTCGCCGTCGTCCTGGATGAGACGCAGGTGCGCCTCGATCTGAACGATGATGGCGATATGGATGATACCGCTGTCACCTTGAACTTCACCGAAATCGGGGCATCCTCTAGCGCGCTGATCTCCGCCTTTGCAGGAACCGGCCCGACCGATCCGCCACCCGACGACGGTGGCCCGACGGATCCACCCCCAGATGACGGGGGCCCGACGGATCCTCCGCCTGATGACGGAGGTCCAACTGATCCACCACCGGATGATGGGGGGCCAACTGATCCGCCACCGG
>CAYUSM010000022.1:22947-25991 GCA_964447345.1 uncultured Sulfitobacter sp.
GGAGGTCCAACTGATCCACCACCGGATGATGGGGGGCCAACTGATCCGCCACCGGGCGATGGGGGGCCAACAGACCCTCCTCCAGGTGATGGTGGCCCTGATCAGCCCACGCCTTCAGATGGCGATCAGACATTTGTCTTTTCCCAACTCATGCAAATCCAAGGTGGGGACGGATCAGATACTGTCGATTTCTCCGGCTTGGAAGAAGATGAACTGCCGGGCGCGTTCAATGGTGTGATTGTTGACCTTGATCTGACCTCTGACGGTGCATCGGGAACGCCGGGGCAAGACGGTGCGATCCTTGAGGATGTCCCGCAGAAAGGTGGTGCTCCTGTTTCAAACGGTGGATTGGTCGACATCGAAAACGTGATCGGGTCAAACTTTGATGACGGCATTTTCGGCAATAATGAAGTTAACGTTCTACGCGGCGGCGAAGGTGATGACATCATCGCCGGATTTGCGGGGGACGACATACTGTCCGGCGGTCTGGGCGCAGATGAGTTTCAGGGCAGAACGGCTGAACTCGATGGTGATACGATTACCGATTTCGACGTGCTTGATCAGATCCGCGTCTTGTCAGAAGCATTTGGCACATCGGCTGTAACGTTTGAAAAGGAGAGCGGAACCGTCTTCATAGACGTTGATGATGACGGTCAATCAGACATCGAATTCACACTCAGTGGAGATTTCGATACGCTCACCTTGGCAGCTGTCAGCATTGATACGGACGTCCTGCTGTCGCTTGCGCCGATCTTTACGGAAGTCTTCCAGTTGCAAGAAGGCGTCGCGCTCGACGCTTCAGACATCAATGGTATCTTCAACCAAGCCCTGTTGACTGGCGATGGGGCGAAAACCTTTGACGTAAAGATCGCTGACTTCGCTGCTGCGGGCTTTGACAACGCCTTGGGTGTCTATGAGGTCAACGAAAGCGGCGATATCGTGGACACACAGATTCTGGTGAACGACGTCAAAGCCGCAGTTGGCACATCGGTCAGTGTTGACGACGTGGAAGACGGTCACAGCCTAGGGTTCTTCATCATTCAGAACGGCGCAGATTTTGCGGGCAGCCTGACATCTGGTGCGATGCTCTCATTTGTGGATGGTGCAGGAAATCCGGCAAACATCAGCAGCAGTGCCCTCAGATTGGCTGTGGACGGCAGCGTGTCGGATGCATCTGTGTTCCATTCCTTTGACGCAAGTCTCAACATTGATGGACAAGCGCATGCGATTTCCGGCATCCATCCGGATGGCACGATGACCATCGGTTTTGAGGATCTTATCGGATTGGGGGACTCGGATTTCCAAGATGTCGTGTTTACCGTGACGATGCGGGACGGGATTGATCTGTGAAGCCCACGCCTGTTTGTCCCTACTGTTCCTGAGAAGCGGAAGGCCATGACACAGTTTCATTTCATATCTGGCCTGCCGCGGTCAGGCTCGACACTGACTTCGGCCATATTGCGCCAGAACCCCAGCTTTCATGCGGGTATTTCAAGCCCGCTGGCCAGTTTGGTGGATGGGTTGATCGGTCAAGTCTCAGCTGGATCAGAGTTGGCAACGATGGTTGCTGAGGACCAGCGGGAGCGGCTGCTCCGTGGTCTGTTTGACAGCTACTATGCGGGAAGCGACCATCAGGTGATCTTTGATACCAACCGCGCGTGGACGTCCAAAATCGATTTGCTTATGCGGCTCTTTCCTGACGCCAAGCTCATTTGCCTGGCACGTGAAGTCTCCTGGATTATGGACTCGCTTGAGCGACAGTTTCGCCAAAATGCCTTTGAACACACACGTCTTTTCGACAACCCCGCCGAAAGGTCGACCGTCTACACCCGGGTTGAAGCGCTGGCCCATGCAAACCGTCTGGTTGGTTTTCCCTGGCATGCGCTGAAGGAGGCGGCGTATTCCGACTATGCGGATCGTCTGGTGATCGTGGACTATGATCTGCTGGTTGCAAGGCCCCGGGACGTCTTTCGCCTATTGTATGAGTTTCTGGACTTGGAGTGGTTCGACCACGACTTTGAAAAGGTCCAGTACGATGCGCCGGAATTCGATACGCAACTCGGGCTTGACGGTCTGCACCGCGTACAGGGCGCAGTAGAGCCGCGACCGCGCAAGACAATCCTGCCGCCCGACTTGTTTGCGCGATATGCCAAGCTGTCTTTCTGGCGCGATCTGTCAGACTCAAAGGCCTACAGGCTTGTCACCAAACAGGCCGAAGTCGCTGCAGAAGATCAAATGCCCGAGACAAAGTACAACGTCTAAAGTGGCGAAGGGTACGCAGATATCTTCATGGCACCGCATTTTTCTGACAAACTGCCCTTGTCGATTGGAGGACAGGGGGGACGGATTGAACACTCGCGATCAAAGTCAGGTCAAGAAGGCCGAAATTCTGGCAGCCGCATCCAACTTGCTGAAGGACCGCGGCGTCCAAGCACTGTCGTTTGAGAATGTCGCGAATGAGGCGGGTCTCTCGCGGCAGTTGGTTCGGTATTACTACGCCAGCATCGATGTATTGATCGTCGACCTTTGCGACCATCTGGCAAATGCCTACCGGGATATGCTGGTGGCAGGGATCGTTCAGGTGGGTCAGGTTGAACGGCTCAAATTCTTTCTGGATTTCTTCTTTGACCTGTCGGAAGAGCATCCGATGCCGGTCAACCTAGAGGCCTATGATGCAATGATCGCCTATTCGGTTGGATCAGCCGCGCTGAAGGATCGCATGTGTGGGCATTACAAGACCTTGGGTCAAGTGATCGTACACGAATTGGCTATTGCGCATCCAGAACTGGATGGCCCGTCCTGCGAAGAGCTTTCGTTTCTTTTCGTCTCAATGATGCATGCACACTGGAGTTTCGTCGCCAGTCTGGGCTTCTCGCGCCAGCACAGCAAGGTGACGCGCAAGGCTATAGATCGGCTGATTGCCTCTTACATCTCCGACCCGGTCGACGCGCCCCGGATGGAGGAGCCCTGGTTGCGGGGGGATTGAGGGATTGGTGCCCAGGAGAGGACTCGAACCTCCACACCGTTGCCAGTACTAGCACCTG